>CAJUBT010000001.1:0-46180 GCA_910584815.1 uncultured Christensenella sp.
TTTGGTGCGAATGGTGGGGCTTGAACCCACAAGGTCTCCCACACGCCCCTTAAACGTGCGCGTATACCAATTCCGCCACATTCGCATAATTTTAAGTTACAAGGTATTGTAGCAAATATTTTTTTGTTTTGCAATTACTTTTTTTAAAAAAACTAGTTTTATTTTGTTAGTTTAAAGTTTCAAATTTTTTGAAACTAATTTAATATAAAATTATACTTTTTAAAATAAAAATTATATTTTAAAAATTTAACATAAAGTCACGCTTATTTAAGTTTTATTTTTAATGGTTGTCTTTTTTAAATTTAACAAATTATGTTATAAAAATAACGAATAGGCTTTATCTTTACAATTTATATTTTATATTGTAAAATTAGTAAAAAAATAATTTGAGGTAAGGAATGGTTAAGTATCAAGAATCGGCTGAAATGTATTTAGAAACAGTTTTATTGCTTAAAAAAAAATTGGTTAAAGTTCATTCTATAAACATAGCAGAAGAACTTAAATACTCTCGTGCAAGTGTTTCTCGTGGAGTGGGGTTGCTTGTTAAAAAAGGTTTGTTGGAAATATCTTCAACTGGAGAAATTAATTTTACACCAAAAGGTAGGCAAAAGGCAGAGGATATTTATGAGCGACATTTGGTTATAACTGAACTTCTTAAAAGTATTGGTGCACCAAAGGAAATGGCGGAAGATAACGCTTGCAGAATAGAGCATATAATAACAGAAGATTTATTTAAATGTATTAAAAATTTTGTTTATAAAAACTAATTATTTTTGTTTTAGAGGTATTATATTTTTTTTGCAACAAAATTTAATTTGAACATTTTTTAAAAAATAATTTAAATTTTCTTATGAATTTTAAAATATTTATTAGCTTTTTAAAACTGATTATAATTTAAATATTTATATAATTTAAAAGTTCTTTACTAATCCAATCCTTATAGTCTTTAGTTAAGGAAGTAAAATTTTTGGAATAGAAAAGTTTTATAAAATTTTTATAGTCTAAAAATTTTACAGCAGAAACCTCTTCTTTTTGAAGTTTAAAGTTTTCTATTTTTTTATTAGTTTTAAGTAAATAAACTTGAGCAATTTCCCAATTTTTCTGATAAATATATTCCTTTAAAAAAGTATAATCGCTTGGTTTTGTTTTTATGCCAAGTTCTTCTTCTGTTTCCCTTATACACGCATTAATAAAACTTTCCCCTGCTTTTGTGTGCCCTGCACTAGGCATATCCCATTTATTTGGTGAAGATTTTTTTGTGCTTGCCCTTTTTTGAACTAATATTTCATTTTCTTCGTTTATAATCCAAATCCAAACTGGCTTATGATAGCAGTTAGGGTTTTTGTTGTGGCAAAAGCTTTTTGGTTTAACGGCTAAAAAATTTCCGTTTATATCATAGGTGTCAAAAAATTCTTCCATAATCTCCCTCTCAATTTTTTAATGGTAAGAGTTTATAACATTATTAAATTATTTTAATTAGAAATAGCCCTGTTAATTATTATGAGTATAATTTAAATAATATAAATTTTTACAAAAATAGTTTTAAGTAGAATGAAATAATAAATTTAAAGTTGACAATTTTAAAAAAAATCAAATTTTAAAAATTAATTATTATCATTTAAAAACTATAAAACTTATGATTTAAGTTTAGTATAAATAAAATTAGTTATCAACATATTTTTTGTTCAATTTTTCTAATAATCTTTATTTAAACTTTGTTATTGAAATGTGTTAGACATTTTTTTTAATTTTTAGTAAAATGTTTATCAATATGGTTAATAAAGATAGTACAAAAGATAAAAATAAAAAACCAATATGGGTGAAAAATAGGCACAAAAGAGTGTTTGCTTTCTTGCGTGTGCTAATGACACCTTTTGTAAGGTTGAGATATAATTTTAAATGTGAAAAAAGTAAATTACCAAAAGGTCCTTATTTAATAATTTCTAACCATCAATCTACAATGGACCCATTTTTTTTGTCGTTATCTTTTAAATTCCCAATTTATTTTATTGCTTCAGATGATATTTTTAATTTAAAAGTTTCACCATTAATTAAGTATCTTGTTGCGCCAATACCTAAAAGTAAATCGATGAAAGATTTAACTGCTATGAAAAATGTTATTCGCGTTATTAAAGAAGGTGGTGCAGTGGGAATATTTCCTGAAGGTAACCGCACTTTGTCTGGTGGGCAGTGGGAGCTAGATGATGCAATTGCAAAGCTTGCTAAAAATTTAAAAGTACCACTTGTTATTTATAATATCTCAGGTGGATATGGCGCAGACCCTCGTTGGGGGCATTGTGTGCGTAAAGGCAGAATGAATGGTTATATAAAAAGGGTTATATCGCCAGAAGAAATTTCTACACTTTCGGTGGAAGAATTGTTTAAAATTATTAAAACAGAATTAAAGGTAGATGACACTAATTTAAACATAAAATTTCAAAACAGAAAAAGAGCGGAATATATAGAAAGAGTTTTATATATTTGCCCAGTTTGTGGGGCTGTTTCCAGTTTTGTTTCTCATAAGGATAAATTTATTTGCAAAAACTGTAATGTTAGTGCGGAATATACTCCAAACTTAAAAATATCGCCAACTGTAAAAGAGTATAATCGTATTTATGAATGGTTTGAATGGGAGCGAAATGAAATTGTTAATAGGGTGCTTTCAGGCGAAAAGTTTTTTGATGATAACATAATTTTTAGAGAGAGCATTAAACTTAAAAGAAAGAAAAAACTTTTGGGAGATAGAGTAACAATAGGTATTGAAAATTTAACAATTTCTAGTAAAAAAGGGCAAATGGTTTTTCCTCTAAAAGATATAACAGCTATAACTATGGTTGGTAAGAAAAAATTTAACTTTTATTTTTCCGATAAAATTTTACAGGTTAAAGGAAACAAGCGTTTTTGTGCAATTAAATATGTACATATTTTTGATGGTTTACGAAAGAAGGGTGTATTATAGGAGTTTATTATGAAGTATTCAAATTTAGAAGTCTGGTCGTTTTTAATGATAGTTGCTGTTTTGTTGCTAAGTTTATTAATAGGCAATATATTAAGGCATTTTATTCCAGCATTAAAAAAGTCACTAATACCTGTTTCTGTTTTAGGCGGATTAATACTTTTAATAATTTCAACAATAACCTACTATTGTGCAGGAGATTATTTTTTTAACCTTTCTATATTTGGTGGTAACGGCGAAAACGGTTTAATGAGTGGTATGAACATTCTTGAAATGCTTACCTATCATTGTTTAGGCATAGGCTTTGTTGCAACAGGAATGCGTTCTTCTAAAAAGAAGTTTGGTAAAAAAAGAGCAGGTGAAATTTTTGACTCAGGGCTTGTAACTGTAAATGGTTATCTTGTGCAGGCCTTTATAGGAATAATAATTACACTTGTTGGAACATACCTGTTACACACAAGTGGTTTAATTTCTGCAGCGGGCATTTTACTTGCATTTGGGTTTGGTCAGGGCACAGGTCAGGCGTTAAATTATGGTAACATTTTTGAAAAAGATTATGGCTTTATAGGTGGTGGAAATTTTGGTTTGACAATAGCTGCACTTGGCTTTTTAGTTGCTTGCATAGTTGGTGTTATTTATATCAATATTATGCGACGCAAAGGTCAAATTAAAGTAGTGGAACAAAACAAAAAAAATAGCCTGGCAGATTACGAAGATGAAAATGAAATTTCTGTAGTATCTTCAATGGATAAGTTTACAGTTCAATTTGCAATTGTTCTTGCCATTTATGGTGCATCGTTTGGAATTATGTATGGACTCTCTGCATTAATTCCATCTCTTGCTAACACACTATTTGGGTTTAACTTTTTTATTGGTGTTCTTCTTACAATTCCAGCAAAAGCAATAATTAATAAATTATACGCTAAAAAAATTATTAAAAAGCAAATTGTTAACAACTTTATGATGGATAGAATTGGTGGCTTTGCTTTTGACATTATGATTGTTGCAGGGGTTGCCGCAATTCAAATTCCATTGTTAACTTCATATTTAGGTTTGTTATTATTGTTGGCTGTTGCAGGAGCCATTGTAACTTTAATTTATGTTAATTTTGTTTGTAAAAGAAAATTTGGTTCTTATCGTCACGAACAATTCCTTGCCTTTTTTGGAATGCTAACAGGAACAGCTAGCACAGGTATGATTTTATTGCGTGAAATTGATGGAACTTATCGCACCCCAGCAAGTGAGAACTTAGTTTATCAAACTGCACCTGCTATGGTGTTTGGGTTCCCACTAATGTTTTTAGCAACTTATGCTGCAACTAGTAATCTTGCTGCACTTATAACTTGCATAATAGTTGGCGTTGCGTTTATAGCATTAAATGTTGTCCTTTTTAGAAATAATATATTTAAACGAAAATCTCAAGCGATGGTTGAAAATAATGAAATACAAACTTCTTCTACCACTGAACAAACAGCAGAAGAAGTTACAGAACAAAATTTAGTTGAACCTCCAAATTCTTCAACAGAAGATGTAGATAAAAAATAGTTAGCTAAATTATTTTCATCTAATATAAATTTGCATTAGTACGAACAAATTTTAATTATATAAATTCAAAATGTAATTTAAAAAAAAGATATAAATTGTTATATCTTTTTTTTATTAATTTTTAATTAATTTTTAATTAATTTTTTATGTTATTTTTTTTATTATATATAATTTTTTTTAACTTTATAGAATTAATTTAAAATTTAAATAATGAAAGGAAAGTGGCACTAAAATTTTAAGAAAGATAGCACTTTATTGTACTGGAGATAGAAACTAAAAATTATAATTTATAAAATAAAATTATATAATGTTATTATGAGATTAAAGAGTGTAATTTTTTGTATACTTACTTTAATGTTTGTGTTATTTGGTTGCAACCAAGAAGATGGTTCTTGCAAAAATGTACAAGCATTAAAAGTTTACAATTTAGATATTGATTTTTTAATGAATTTGATGTTTGTAATTTTGAAAACATTTGTGTTTATTTTCCAGTTGTAACAAATAAAGAGATAACTTCATCTGAGTTAGGTGGAGTAGGGGCAAAATTTAACTTAAAAGAAGCTTATGCTAGTGATAAATTAATTAAAGTTAAACTTACTAAAACAGAGCAGGATAAAATTAATATAAAATATAATAATTATTATATATCATTTTTAAAATATAAACTTGAATTTTCCAATAATTTAAATAAGAACGATTATATAAGTATTGACTTAAATGATACAAAAATATGGATTTTATGTGATAAAGAAATTCAACCTGTAAATTTTAATGAAACTTATTTAAAAATTAATATTATACAAAATTCAAATTTGCAAAATATTACAAATTGGGAACAAATAATAAGCAATATAATGCAAAAAATAAAACTGCAATTACCTTAAAAGAAACTTCAAATTGTATTAATAAAATAATACTAAAACATTTTTAATTTATGAACAAAAGTTGTATTTTCTTTTTTGATAGTATATAACATTTTGTTTGTTGTAGGTTGTTAAAACATTTTTTGATATTTCAAAACTCAACAATTTCTTTTTGTATATAAAAGTATCAGTAAAATAAATTTCTTTTAGAAAAGAATGCTGCCTATAAAATTATCTTGATTTTTTTAGAAAACAAAACTTAAAAGTCTTATTTATAAGTTGATGTAGGGTATTAAAACATAATTGAATTTATGATTTCTGCATTTAAACACATAAAATGTATTGCAAGGGTTCTCAAAATTTTATTAAAAAATTTTGGAAAAAAAGCAGACTAAAAACTGGCATCTTGATTTTTTAAAATCAAGAGCCATAGAGGTCTTGCTTTTGTGATGGTGTAGATAGCAGGACTTGAACCTGTATGGGATTTAACTCCCGCTAGAACCTGAATCTAGTGCGTCTACCAATTCCGCCATATCTACATATTTAAATAAAATTAATGTGAAACTTATTTTTTTTAGTGATGTGCGTAGGGGTGTAGAAAATTATGTATGGTAACTTTGTGCAATTATAATTGAAAGGGAAAAGTTATATTTTAAACATTGCAGATTAATTTTAAAGTTTATAACCAGTGTATTATTTATTTTAATAAGATAATATTTATTTAATGTTATTTTTAGTTCGTGATGTTATAAAAATTTAATTAAGCAGGATGAGTATTAAGAATGTTTAAAAACTTTTAAAAAGTAAATTTTCAATTTATAAATTAAAATTTATATTTATTTCCACAATTTTATTTTGCCTAGGCTTAGCCAAGTGTTAATTTCGTTATAGCAAGCAACATTTTCATCTGGCTTATTTAAAAGATAAATTTCTATGTTTTTATTATATAACATATTTTGTAGTAATGCAAAAGTTATCTCTGCAAAGGTTTCTGCCCCGATATACCCATTAATATTATTTTTATTAAAATTAAGTGCAACAAAAACATCACAGTTGGAAATATTTTCAAAAAATAATTTATATCTATTAGGGTAAATTCCAAGGAAGTTAGAGGTGTCTATTAGTTGAGGATAATCTAGCACTTTATAGTTTTCTTCTAAAGAACTTATAAAAGTTTCTATTTCTTTATAAAATTTTATACTTCCAGCAATAACTATTCTTTTCATAAAAAACTCCTTTAGTAAAATGTTAAATTGTTTTTGTGTAAAACTATAAAATAATTTATGCTTATCAAAATTAATAGAAAATTTTTTTAACACGCATTTTATATTAATGCTAATTTTTAATGTATAATTTGATTAGAATTTATTTTAAAGTGATTGTCAAAAAATTATGGTTATATAATTTTAAAAATTTTTAGTTAATGTTAAGTTGTTTTAAGGTTTCAAACCAAAATTTTTCGTTTATTCCAAATTCTTTAAAAGCAGGCATATGATACAAAAAAAATATATCAGCAAGGGAATATTTACCTTCATCTACATAAGCCTTCAAATATTTATTTTTAAGCATTTCTGGCGTTAGATGAGAAAGTGAAACCTGACCTAAATCTTCATATTTTTTAAACTCTAACACACATTCTAGTTTGTCTATTGCTTTTGCAAATTTTGCTTCATTACTTAAACTTAAATTAAAATCTTCAGTTAAGGAAATTAAGTTTTTACCTTTATTTAAAACTTTAACAAAATTAGAAACTTCAGTTTTTGCTTTTAGTTTTAGTTCTTCTTTGTTTACATTGTCAAGAGGAGTAATATCTCCTATAAAAAGTTCTTCAAGCTCGTGAATAGTTAACATTTCTAGCGTTTTACCTAAATTAAGGTTTAAATTTAATTCGCTGTATAAAGAAATTGCTAAAATCATACAACCAAAAGTATGTTCTGCTATGCTTTCAAGTCTTTCTTTATTTACCGACCATTGCACAGCGCCTTGCCTTAGCATATCTTTAAGTTGTGCTGCTTTGTAATAAAATTCAAAAGCATTTTTTAACATATAAATTAACCTACCTAAAAATAAGTATAGCACAAAAATTAATAAACTGTAATAAAAATTTTAAGACATTTTAATTAAATTTAAATTGATAATTTTATTAAAATTTTAATTTATTTTTTACTAAAAAAAGTTTGTTAAAAGCAAAGTTTAAAACGCCTTTTAAATTATAATGAATAGGAAGTTAATTGTTACTTTTGAAAAAGAGGAGGAATAAACTTTAATATTTTTTTATAAATTTGTTTAAGCATTAGTTTTAAAAATTATCATTAGAACTTTTATTGAACTAAATATATATTTAAACACATTAATAATTGCATAAAGTATGCATTTAAGTTATAATTAATATAATAAAAATTTTATATCTAGGGAGATAAATAATGTTTGGCAAGCAGTTAAAAGATGATAAGTGGTTTAAAACTATGAATAAACGTTTTGTGAAAGGCAAACTTGTTGGGCCATATAGTAATCTCTTTTTTTACTTTACTTTTTTTGCTAAAGAACCTTATAAACCAAAAGGTTGTAGGGGGCATTATTATTTATTATATCTTGCTAAAAGCGGAGGTTATTTAGCAGAGATGATTAGTGATATGCGAGCAACGCTACCACAAGATTTATATGAAAACTTTAGTAACGCAGTGGAAGAGTTTAATTATGCTACTGCAGGTTTAGATTGTGATGATTTAGAATGGGAAGAAGAAAAAAAATTAGTTGCTAGTTTTAAAGAATTTGATAATTATACTAGTGAACATTCTAACCAAATAGAAAGGATATTAAAGAGTATTTAACTGAAGGAATATTTTATTTCTAATATGCTTATAAAACATATAAAATTTAAAATTAATTAAAAGATATTTTTATTTAAACCAAATTTAAACCATTTTTTAAGAAGTTAATTTATTTAAAAAACAAACTTTGTTTAGGTTTGTTTTTTATTTTGTTATAATAAAGTTATAAAGTTTTTAATTAATGTTCACTTGTGTTTTTTTGATGGAATGGGTATAATAAAATTAGATGTACATTTATGGAGAAAAATTTTAGTGGATTATCTTGCAATTATAATTATAACTTTTATATCTGGTGTGTTGGGCACAGGTTTTGGCGGACTTGTAGGTGCTGTTCTTCGCAAAGATTCAAATAAAATTGTTAGTTTGTTATTATCTTTTGCGGCAGGAATAATGCTTGCTGTTGTGTGCTTTGATTTGATGAGTGAGCCAATAGAAATGATGAATAGTGGAGAACTGCCAAGCTATACTCCAATTATTGTTGTAATTTCTGTGGGGGTGGGTTATGGTCTTGTTTATTTGCTTAATTTGGTAATAGATAAAAGAACAAATTATGAGGTAAAGCATATAGATAAAAATCATCCAACAACAGCAGATGATTTAGATGAACTTATTCACGCTGATCATTTTGAAACTCATAAAAAAAATAATACTAATTTATTTGTTGCGGGTTTGGTTATGATGACAGCCATAGCATTACATAACTTACCAGAAGGGATGGTTATTGGTGCTTCTTATGCAATAACACCAAATTTAACACAGAATTTATTTTCTGGCAGCGGGTTTATTATGGCAATTGTTATAGGGCTTCACAATGTTCCAGAGGGTATGGCTGTTGCGGTTCCTCTTATTTCTGGTGGTATGAAAAAATGGAAGGCTATTTTGCTAACTGCTCTTAGTGGATTGCCAACTATAATAGGGGCTTTACTTGGTTTTGTGTTAGGAGGAATAAATAGTTTAATGCTTGTGTTGTCTTTGGGGTTTGCAAGTGGGGCAATGTTATATGTTGTGTTTGGTGAACTATTGCCAGAGTCTATACTTATGTGGAAAAGTAAAATGCCAGCATTAGCCTTGTTTATTGGTGTGCTTGTTGGGTTTTTACTTGTAATGTTTTAATAATTAATTTATTTAAATAAACTTTTTAAGGAACTTATAAAATTAATAAAAAGGTTATAAGAAACATATATTTTTTAAATTAAAACCTTAAAAGTTAAAATTTTAGTTTAACAAAATATTTATATATATCTTTAAAAAAAAGAAGCAATTAAAAAATCTCTTGCTTCTTTTTTTGTTTGTTATATTAAAATATGTTTTAAATATCTTTAATTATATTTAAAGTGTTTTCAAAGGTCTTTTTTGTTTCTTCTGTGTTTGCTAAATCGTGAGGGACATTGGGTAAAAGAAAAAACTCCTTTTTACAAGTTAATAAATCGTAAAGTTTTTTACTATTTCTAATATGCATATCTTTATCTTCAGTTCCAATAAAAATATAGGTGTGGGCTTTAATATTTTTTATTGTACTTTCTAAATTGTAATTTTCAAGATCATCAAGATAATTTTTCTTTATTAAAAAACTTTTGCCTGTGCTTTTACTAATTTTTTCTGCAAAACCTTGCTTTTCAATAATTTCTCTACGCGTGCTTGTTTTACTTTCTTCCTTTCCATTAATCCAGCAAAAAGCAACGGGAAGTAAAACATTTACTTTGTTAGGGTAATTGCCTGCATATAACACAACCGATTGAGCCCCCAAACTTTGCCCAGCAAGTGCAAAAGGTTCACTATAGAAGTTTTGAGTTTTTGCCCAGTTTATAGCATCTTCTAAATCGTTATAATGGCCAGAAAATGTTATCCCTTCTAAACTTTTATCACTATCATTGTTGCTGTCGCACGCATCTATTGAAACTACATTATAACCATTTTTAACAAAAAAATTTTCTAACACTAACATATGTGGATATTCTTTTCTTGCTCCGAGCCCGTGTTCCAAAATAACAAGTTTGTTTCTGTTTTTGTCTAGGTTTAACCTAATAGCTATTTTTAAATTGTTTCTATTTTTTATGTAAATATTTTCTATCATATTTATATTATATCATAAGAAAATAAAATATCATTATAAAAACTATATTCTTAATTATTTTAATTTATATAATTTAAGGCATAGCATAAAAACAAAAAGAATAAATAAGTTATTTATTTGACTTTTATAAATTTATTAACTAATATAATAATACCGAAGCATTTAGGTGCTAAAGATGTTAGGATGTAGGAGGTAAAACTGTTTTTATACAGTTCGTGAGCCCAAAATGGCACCGTTGGTTAACCCTCCTTGTAGAAATTTAACAGTTGTTTATCAACTGTTTTTTTATTTTTTTGCGCTTAAGTTATGTTATAATTAATTTGCGTGTTTTAATTTTGTTTATTTAATACTCCATTTTTATAAACACAAAATGAAATTTATAAGTTTAAAAAGTTTATTACAATAACTATATTATTAATTTTTTTTATTGGTTTGTTGCGTTTTTATAGCTTATTAATATATGACTAAATGAAAACAATATAGCAAAAGATATAAGCGGAATGTTTAAAATTATTATACCGCTAAATAGAAAAATAAAAGATGGAATTATTGAAAGACATAAGGCTTTAAGTTTATTGTTTTTATTCCATAACAACATCCAAAATAATAAATATAAAAAGCAAAAACTGCCATTAACTATTAAGTAAATAATAAGTGCATTATTAAACCAAAAATCAAAATAGGTGTAAGGCACATTAAAAAGCATAAATATAAAACAACCATATCTGCCAATTTGTTCTATGGCAATAAAATATTTATTGATATTGGTGTTCAAAGTTTTGTTATTTTGTTTATAGGCATAAATAATGTTAGGAAGCATTATAATTGCCATAATAATAACTCCGTAGAAATTAAACCAATCCATATAAGTATTATAGCAATACTAAATAATTTTTTCAAGAATATTAAATTTAATAATATAATAGAATTTAGAATTATAAAGAATAAAGATTTAATTTTAAAAGCAAAAATGCTATATGTATTTTTAACATCTTTTATTTATTATTTTTTATTATTTTAAAAAAATTTAATATACACTATTTTACTAATAAGTGTTTTTTAAATTGTTTTAAAACAACAATAAATTTTTTTTATTGATTTTCTTTTAAATACTTTTTTAAAATGTTAAAAGATGCTTCATACGCAGTTTTAAAAAGATTAGGAGATTGCTTTAAAAGTGCTTCAACTTCATCTAATGTTAAATAGAGAATTTTTGAAATTCCATCTTTATCGTAATTTTTAATTTTATAATTAATATTGCCTAAGTAAAGTTTTAAAAAAATAGGAGCATTGTCTTTAAAAGGGTTTAAATATGCAATTTCTTTTAAAGTAATATTTTCAATAGAAAGTTCTTCTTTTAATTCTCTATAAATTGCAATTTCATAGTTTTCGTTACTGTCCACCATTCCAGCAGCAGAAAAATCGTAACAGTTTGGGAAAATTGCTCTGTTATTACTTCTTATTGGAACAACAATTTTAAAATCATCTGTAAGCAAAAATAAGTTAACGCCCCTAACATTTTTTTGGTGTTAAAGGCTTTACCTTTTCTGTTTATAACTCCAATAACTTCATCATTTTCGTTAACTAAATCTATTAACTCTAACTCCATATAAACCTCAAACTTTAACTTTATTATATCTTATAATATATTAAATTAAAATAATTTTCAAATTGTAAAATAAAAATATTTGCTTAATGTAAGTTAACTAAATAAAAATGAATTTAATTGGCATTTTAAATTTAATTTAAATATTTAAACTTTAATTATTTAATAAAAATTTTATAATAAAAATTAAAACGAGAAAGATAATTATTAGTTTAAATTTTTGTGAAGTTAATAAATTTATAAAATGTCTGTTTACTGTAAACATTTAGTTTTTAAAATAAGTAGCATTCTTTATTTAATTTGTTTTTAATAAAAAAAGGAAAACAACATATTTTTATTTTTTGCTGTTTTTTTGTGATAGTTTTATATGGTTATTTAAAAAATATTTCACTCAAATTTTGGTGTTTTTTTGAAAAGATTTAATTTAAGTTAATTTAATTTTTATGTAGTTAAAATGTTTTAAAGTTTATCAATTATTATCAAAAGTTAGAGTGCGTACAAAATTCATAGAGGGCATTTCATCTTTAGAAGATATAGGTAAATGCTTAATGGCTGGCATTTCATACATAACAAGTAATATGAAGGAAATTGCAGGAACTTCAGAAATTAAGAAAGAGGGAGTTTTTTCTAAAAGTAGCAAAACTGGAGAAACTTATGGTAAAGGTGGCACATATCCAACCAATATGGAAAGCATATATTTTGATGCTTCACAATCTAATGCCATTTATGGCAAATCTAGCACTGTTAAACCAGCCGCCGTTAAGACCCTTATTATATAGTAATTTCTACAATATCTAATACAAATGTGAAGCAGAAATTAATAATCTTGCAACCGATTTAAATTATAAACTTAGCAAAACAGAAACGGTAAGATATCCTATTTCAAAGTGGGAATCAAGCGATGCTAAAAGTTGGTATGTTATTTATAATGATAGCTGGAAAGAATGCGGAGGGATAATTAAAAACACTGGTTTTTTAACAACCACATTATTACCAGTAGAATTTAAAAACAACAATTATGTGTTAATTGGAAATTGTAGAGAGAATAATACCGATTATAATGCTGTTTATTCGGTGTTGTTTGTAGATATAAGCACAACGGGTTTTAAGTCGGCAATAGTTTATAAATCTAATAATGCAGGCTATGCTGGCGAACCTTATAGTTGGTATGCTTGTGGATATTAAGGAGGATAATATGAAAAAAATTTTAGGTGTAGAAGTAACAGATGAAGAATTTGATAGATTGTTTTGTGCTCAAGCAACAGGTAAGGAACTTAAACTAATTAATGGTGTTGTTTAATACCTGTTTTAAATAGATATAAATTATAGAGAATTTAAATGTTATTTTAAAATAATGCTATAAAGGTGCTTTTATTAAAATCTAGAGGCACCTTTATAGTATATTGTGAATTTATTTTGATGTTAACATTTTTATATGTTTGTTTATAATGATAAGTAGGTTAGTTAATATTTATAATTACATAAATCATATTAATGTTTAATATTTAAGAAATAGTTATTTATTTTGACATATATTTGTACAACATTGTTATGACAGAAAATGTGTTTTATTAAACATATCACTAATTTGAAATTTTCAAGTTTTTTAGAACGAAAAAAAGTTCATTTTTATTTGATAAAGTATAGTAATATAGTATATTTTTCATTAATTAAATATTTAAATTTTCAAAGTTTAGTATTTAGAATTCTTCAATTATTATATCAAAAATATTTAGCTTATTGAATATTTTAATTTTATAAATGACATTGGTTACATTTGTTAGAATTATATATTTTTCAAATTTTGATTATGTTTATAACTGCAATTATTATTTTAAATGTGGAATCATATAACCTGGATATATTTTAATAATTTTGGATATTTATTTTCTTATAAGTTGCTCAAAATTCTCTTTTAAAATTTTTTCACTTCCTTATATTAGAAGTATAAAATAATTTTTTATATATTATTTTTTGTGCAGAAAGTTAGAAAAATGTTATTTGTTTTTCTGTTTCTACCTTTTCATCAAGGGCTCGTATATATTGTATTTATATTAATTCGTTCATTAAAATTTATATTGGATATAGTTTTATTTGTTAAAATATTTGTTTTAGTACTCATCAAAAAAATCTGTTTTATTATAGAGGTTATTTTATAGTTTTAAGAAAAATTAAAAAAAGTTTTTTAAAAACTTTTTATTGAAGATGTTTTAAATTTATAATTATATTTTATAAATTCTATTTTTACCAGTTATAATAAATAACTTCTTTTTTCTTTCTTTGTTTGCATTTCGTTATAATTAGAAAAGTATAGTAAACTAAATACAAATCCAACTAAATGTTCTTCGTTTGTTTGATATATGTAATGGCGGTGGCGGAGAGATTCGAACTCCCGTGTCGGTTTTGCCGACAAACGCATTTCGAGTGCGCCTCGTTATAACCACTTCGATACGCCACCATAATTTATAGTTTGTGTTTTAATTTTTTAGCTTAGTTATAATATAAATTATAATTGTTAATTTCTAAATTTTATTTAAATTATGTTTATTAAATTAGTGAAATAACAATTATGTGGTTTTTATTGTTTAAATTATGAGCATTAAATTATTTAATTTTTTTATTACAACATAAGCGTGTTTTTATAACTTAAAGTATTAAAGCAAATATATATTAAAATAAATTATAAAATTATGCAAGCGTTTATTTTTATTATTAATTACCTTATTTGTATAATTGACAAGGGGGTATAATGTTGTTATAATTTTATTACCATTTTAATATCATTAATTTAATGATTTTACAACCAATTAAAATAAAGGGGAAGTTATGGAGGAAGAAAATTTTAGTATAGCGGAAGATGTTTTATTGCTTGCAATGAATTTACAAAATTTTTGTGAAAAAACTAAAGATAAAAATTTTAATAAACAAGCATTTTCCATTAAATTTAAAATTTTAATTTTAATTAGAAAATATGGAAATATTTCTCCTTCAACTCTTGTTTCAAATTTAAATATAGCAAAATCTAACATAGCAATTTTTTGCAAAACATTAATAAGTGAGGGTTATATTACTTGTAAGCACGATGAATTTGACCGTAGAATAATATACTATTGTTTAACACAAAAAGGTGAGGAATATGTTTTAAGTTTGGTTAGTTTGCTTGATAAACATATTTGCCTAAATTTTGAAGAAAAACAGCAAAAAACAATGTTAAAAAATATTAAAAGTTTAAACAATAACTTAACTAAAATAGGAGCAAAATAGATATGTTAAAATTATTTAATTCTTTAACTCAGAAAAAACAAGAGTTAAAACCAATAGAAGAAAATTTGGTAAAAATGTATTCTTGTGGCCCAACTGTATATTCTTACCAACATATAGGAAATATGCGTGCATACATTTTTATGGACACTTTAAGAAGAACAATAAAATACAATGGCTATAAAATTAATGGGGTTATGAACATAACAGATGTAGGGCACCTAACTAGTGATGAAGATAGCGGAGCAGACAAAGTTGAAAGTGCCGCAAAGAGAGAAAACAAAACTCCTGAAGAAATTTCAAAGTTTTATTCTGATATTTTCTTTCACGATTTAGAACTTCTTAACATAGACATTCCTGAACATATAACCCCTGCAACTAAGTACATTCCTCAGATGATAGATTTTGTTAAAGGGTTAGAAAAAAAAGGTTATACTTATAGAATTGAAGATGGCATTTATTTTGATGTTAAAAAGTTTTCTGGTTATGGGCAATTAAGTAATAAAGATTTAAATAGACCTGGTAATGCGAGAATAGAAGAAAATAGCAATAAACATCATCCTTTCGATTTTGCACTTTGGAAATTTGTGCCAAGCAGTCATATTATGAAGTGGGAAAGTCCTTGGGGAATTGGTTGCCCAGGGTGGCACATAGAATGCAGTGCTATGAGTAGAGATATTTTAGGGGATAGGTTTGACATCCACACTGGAGGTATAGACCATAAAACAGTTCATCACGAAGATGAAATTGCACAGAACGATGCACTTGCTGGGCATAGAGTTGTTAACACTTGGATGCACAATGAATTTTTACTTGTTGATGGCGGAAAAATGAGCAAAAGCCTTGGTAATGTTTATACTATTGCAGATTTAAAACAAAGGGGCTTTAATCCGTTAGATTTTAAATTTTTCTGCTTAAACACACACTATAGCAAAAAAATTAATTTTACTTTTGATGGTTTAAAAGCAAGTGCAATGGGCTATAAAAAACTTAAAGCAAATTTGCAGGAGCATAAACAAGGCACAGAAAAAGTTGAAAGTGAAAAGATAGAAGAATATAAACAAAAGTTTTTAGAAGCAATTAACGATGACCTTAATTATCCACTTGCAATAGGTGTTTTGTGGACAATGCTAAAAACAGAACCAAAATCCAACGCAGTTTACAAAACAGCAATAGCTTTTGATAAAGCACTGGGGTTAGACCTTGAAATTAAGGAAGAAGAAAACACTTTTGATGATATAGATATTATTCCTCAAAATGTTAAAGACCTTGCTGATGCTCGTTTGCTTGCAAGACAATCTAAGAAATGGGATGAAAGTGACAGACTAAGAGAAAAAATAGCTGAACTTGGTTTTAAAATTAAAGATAGTAAAAATGGTTATGAATTAGAAAAGATAGATTAATTTGTTTTTTTGTATGTTTTAAGTTAATTATTATTTAAGTTTTTAAAAACAACTTTTTATATTTATAATTTAGGAAATTAAAATGGAGTTTAATGAGTTTAAAGATAAGGAATTTTTCCCATATAATAGCCAAAATGTTTTAATTAGTTTTACAAAAAATTTTTTGGAACTTGTTGGAGAAGAAGAACTTAACAACAAGAAAGATTATGATATTATTATTAAATTTAAAGATTTAAGAAAACAATTAAAAGAATTGCTAGAGCAAGAAAATTTAATATTAAGTTATTATAATGATAAAGTAACTTTGGAAAATATGCCAAAGTACAACGAACAAACCTCAAAAGAAATTGTTAAAATTTTAATTGATAAAATTGATAGGCTTTTAAGAAATAGAGAATAGAAATAAAAAAAGGAGCATTAATATTTTTATGTTCCTTTTTTAAACTTAAAATATATAAAGATAAATAGTATAAGAAATAAACTAAAAATGAGTAAAATTAAAAACTTATTTTATTGCAAGCTTAATAAACATATAGTAAAACTAATTTTGTTGAGATGGGCTTTGAATATAAGTAGCTATGTTTTGTTGCTCAAGAATATTGCCTTCTGTTTGGCCTGCTGTTACAGTGGAAGAAGAAGTTGTTGCTTGTTGAACAGCAGAATTTGCTTGTTCACTTTTTATTTTTTCAATAATGTTTTCAAATTCACTGCTTTGGGCTTCTACAAGTATATCTTTAACATCTTCGAGAATTGCATTTATAGTTGGTTTAGGAGTAAAGGTAGTGCTGTTTTGATTTTGAATTGAATTGGCTATTGAACCTGCTAAAGCATAGCCCATTGCTTTTGAAATTTCATCGCCATACTCTACACCATCATCGTTAATTAATTTCCAATTTTCATCTCTTCTAATAAGGTCAACGGAATGTTCATCCATACTTTCTTGCAGCATATTAGAGGTTAATATGCTTATAGTACTTGAATCTTCCTTATATACAACAGTGCCATTGCTGTTAGTAGCAAAATCACTTTCTAAAAACTGTTTTGAAACAGGGGAGTTTTGAGGTCCATTTTCTAAAAAAATATCTTTCATTGGAATAACTTGCAAACTAGGGTAACCGCATTTTTTGAATGGGGCATAAGAAACTGTAAACATTTCATTTAATGCTTCATTTGCAGTGTTTTTATTAATACCTAAAGCACTCATTTGATGAAAAGTTTCTTGAAGAAGGTCAGAAATTTCGTTTGAACCATAGCAATGGGAAAAGAAAGTTATTTGATTAAAGTTTTTTAATATTTGTTCTTTTGGTAGTGGAACGCCATTTTCATTTACACATAAAGGTAAAAAATAGTTTTGAACGAATTCTGTTTTTTCCTCTTGGGTTAATGCTCCATCTCCTGCAATAGAATTAACTCCTAAAACTACTCCAATAAAATCAACATCTTCTTCGGTTGCAAATTCTCCCGTTGCTTGTTGTTTAAAGCCAATTAGGTTTTGTGCAATTTTGCACATTCCATTTGCAGTTTTAGCACTTATTGTTGAATTGCCACCAAAACAAAAAACTGTTGGCTTAGATATTTTAAATTCATTGCAAGAAAGTTCCTGCCAATTATTATCACATTTTAAGTTTCTTTTACCTATTGTAAAATGTTCATATCTTCCCAAGTTTTTTTACCTCTTTTGTAGATATTTATAAATACATATTATATTAAAAAATTTTATTTTGCAAGTGTGAAGATTGTTTAAACTATTTAAATGGGTTAAAGTAAATTAAAAAATTATAAAGGTGTAAAAAAAATACCAAGTTAATGGTATTTTTTTAATAAATAAAGTTAAATATATTGAGTTAATTATTTATTTTATTAATATTAATTATTATTTTTATAACAATACATTTAAATGTTTATGTTTTTAATTGCTAGTATATATAAGAATGATAATAGGCTTATAATGAAAGGTCTGGTAAAGGAAGGTTAATAATACCCTGACTATATGTAATTCTTGTTGCGTTAGGTGCAGGTTTATCTGTAATTTGCTCAGTTTGATGTTTATCACTATTGTTCATTTCATAAATTGAAGTTTCGGTTAAATAACTTTCATTTGCTTGTTGAGAAGCATTGTCTGGAATAATTTCTTCATATAATTCTTCATCATAAGCATATCTTTTTTCACCTGGAACTAAAGCAAGGTTATCTTCTAATTTTTCGCTAAAAATGGCACCTCTTTGTTGTAGGTACTCTATGCTCATTTCGGCTTGTTCTGTAGTAATTAAATTATCTTCGCCTGAATATTTGCCAATAATTTCAGGTATTAATCCGCTAGCCATAAAGTTTTCTAAGTCTTCACTAAATTTTTGTGCAACAGTTGGAAAGGCTTGACATATAAAATTAATATTGATGTCTGATCTATCTTCAAAGGTGTTTCTTTTAGCGTATTCGCTTACAGGACAATTATATTTTGCCAATTTAATGGCGTTAAATTTATCGATACTCTCTTGGGTTATAAATTGTCTTGCTGCTTCTGAATAATTTTCTATGCTATCTAGTTTAGGAGGGCTGAATTTGTTTGCTACTAAGGAATTCATAACCTCACCAAAATCGAAGTTAGGGGCAATTGTTGCATATCCACGAACTGGGTTAACAATAATGCCAGAGTTTTTAGAAGTAAAGTCTATATCACCAAGAAAATCCCTAAGCAAATACTGGTAAGCATAGTCTTTTTGAATATGGCTAACTGTTTGCATTGTTTTTTCAGGTGAAAGATGTGGTAATGCTTTTGCAATAAATTGTGGCACAAGTTCTGTTAAAGTCATAACATCAGTGGTCATTTCTTGTGCATTTGCAATTTTGTAGAAGGTTATTAATTCTTCATCTCTTCCTAAAAAACTAAAAACCATATTGCCAAACTCGGTTTTTGTGTCTAAGTAAGGCGACACTGCTTGATAAAGAGAATTTGGAGATTTATCTAAATTAGCAGGATAGTTAAAGCAAGTTTTTGTGCTAAAATGAGTTGCAATTTCCATAGCTATTGCTTCCGTGAAAACGGAAACGGTTGATTTTTGAAACTTAAAAAATGCTGGGATTGGAGCATCTGAACTTGTGGGTAACCGTTCTTTTAAAGCAGTAACAATGTTAGGATTTTTTCTATATTCTTCTGGAATAGAAAGTGAGTGTGCAAGCCCCCATAAAGTAACATTACGGGTGCGTGGTGCCATTAACCCATTATCTGTTATAAAAAAGCTACCTTTTGCAGTGCCTTCTTCAAATATATTTTTATATAATGTTGCAATTTCATTTATTTTCATATCTTAATATTATTATAATTTGCATTAAAAAGCAATGTGCAATATGCCTAAAAAAATATTAGTAAAAAAATAGGAAAATCTTGTCAAAAAAAATTTATAGTTGAAATTTAAAACAAACTATGGTAAACTTAGTGCAAGTAAAATTTTTTAAATTTCTATATTAATTTAAAATTGTTTAAGGAGAAAAACAATGCTTGAAATTTTGGAAAAGCAAAAAAAATTTTTTAAAACAAACACAACTCTTAGTGTTAAATTTAGGTTAACCCAACTTAAAAGGCTTAAAACTCAACTTTATGCCTATCACGATAGAATTTGTAAAGCTTTTAAAAAAGATTTAAATAAAAATGAATACGATGTTGTTTCTACTGAAATTGGGCTTGTTATGAATGAAATAAACACTGCCATTAAACATTTAAAACATTGGGCAAAACCTAAAAGAGTATGGTCATCTATTATTAATTTTCCAGCAAAAGCTTATAAGCACTACGACCCTTATGGGTGTGTTTTAGTTGCTGCCCCTTGGAATTATCCATTTCAATTAACAATGATACCTGTTATTGGAGCAATTGCAGGTGGTAACACTGTTGTTGTTAAACCATCAAGAAGCACACCTAATGTTACTGAAATTATTAAAAAAATATTTAATATATTTGATGATGATTATGTTTATATTGTAACAAAAGATGAGGAAATAGAACAACTTTTTGACCAACCATTTGATTTTATTTTCTATACAGGCTCTCCAAAACAAGCAAGAGATTTAGCAAAAAAACAAGCACAATATTTAACACCTATGGTTTTAGAACTTGGTGGTAAAAGCCCTTGTATTGTAGATAAAGATGCCGATATTGAAGCAAGTGCAAGAAGAGTTGTTTGGGGCAAATTTTTAAATGCTGGGCAAACTTGCGTTGCACCAGATTATGTGTTATTACATAAAGATATTAAAGAATTATGGCTACAATATGCAAGAGATTACATTAAGAACTTTTATTACGATGGCGAAACTTTGCGTAAGGATTTTGTTAAAATTATAAATGAAAAGAATTTAAAAAGAATAACAAAACTGTTGGGAGAGAACCATATTTTCTGTGGTGGGGATGTTGTTAGAGAACAAACTTTAGAGCCAACAATTTTAACTGAAGTTACAAGAGATAATGCAGTTATGCAGGAAGAAGTTTTTGGTCCAGTTATGCCTGTTTTAGATTTTGAGGATTTAGATGAAGAATTAAAAGTTATAGATGAACTTGACCGTCCACTTGCTTTTTATTACTTTGGCACAGATAAAAAGAATATTAAAAAAGTTAAAACTGTTGCACGCTTTGGTGGTGGTTGCATTAACGACACAATTATGCATATTAGTGAAGAACACCTACCTTTTGGTGGAGTTGGTAATAGTGGTATGGGTTCTTATCACGGCAAACAAACTTTCTTAACTTTCACGCACGAAAAGAGTGTTTTACAAAAATATCCAAAGGCAGAAATTAAACTTAAATATCCACCTACAGATGATAAAAAATTAAAACTTACAAAATTTATTTTTAGAATTAAATAGTTCTTTTAAAAACCTTATGTATTTTGGCGTAAGGTTTTTTTATTGTGGTTTACTTTATTTTTTTAAATTGGTATTATAGTTAATAAAGTTTAAAATTGGTTTTTAAAAAATATAAATAAATTAAAAGAAGAATTAAAAAATATGTTTTCAAGAACAGAACGAGTAATGGGTAAAAATAATTTAGAACTTTTAAGCAACTGCAATATAGCAGTGCTTGGTGTTGGTGGAGTAGGCGGCTATGTTGCAGAAATGATGGTTCGCTTAGGGGTTATGAATATTACAATTGTAGATTTTGATGTAATAGATGTTAGTAACTTAAACAGGCAAATAGTGGCTTTAAACAGTAATATAGGTTGTTATAAAGTAGAAGAATTAAAAAAAAGATTATTAGATATAAACCCTAATTGTAAAGTTTTAGCTTGTAATGAAAAATTAACAAAAGATAATGTTCCTAGCTTATTAAACCAAAATTTTAACTTTGTTATAGATGCAATAGATTATATTTTTGCAAAAGTAGAAATTGCAAAGTTTTGCACACAAAATAACATTAACATAATTTCCTCTATGGGCACAGGTAACAGATATAAGCAAATTCCACAATTTGAAGTAACAGATGTGTTTAAAACAAGTTACGATAAGTTAGCAAAAAAATTTAGAAAACTTTTAAAAGAGCAGAATATTACAAGCCTTACAGTTTGCTATACCAAACAACCGCCAGAAGAAACTAAGGCACTGGGTAGCGTTGTTTATTATCCACTTATGTGTGCTGGCACAATTGTAAGTTTTGTTATTAATAAACTTTTAAATAATAATTAATAAATGATTATTTAATATAAAGGCAAATAGACCATAGAATTAGGTTGTTAAATAAATTTAATGTTTATAAAACAAATATTTACGTAATGTAAAACTTTTAACTAAAAGATATACTACCATAAAGGCGTGTTTATAAATAAAAAAATGAGATGGGTTATGAAATCTTGCTTTGCAAAATTATTATTCTTTACTGTGCTAGAATAAGAAGCATAGATACGATGATTTATTAAAAAAACATAATACTTATAAGTTTAAGTGACAATAAACTAATAGTTGAAAAACTAGAAATTTATAATGTGTTTGCAAAAGTTTTGTTTAGATTTAAAAAAATTTAATTTAAAATATTAAATTTTTTTGCTAAATTTAAAAAAATATTAATGGTGTTAATAGGTTAATAGAAAATATAAAAATTTTATGTTAAAAAGTTTTCTTTAAAAAATAAAGAGTTGTGATATTTATTTAATTAAATAAAAAAACTCTTGTGAAGAATAAAATTCATAAGAGTTTTTTTTACTTAAAAATTTAGGTAGAAGGTTTTATATTATAAATTTAAAAATGGTTTTATTTTAAAAATTTTTTAGATAGTTGTTAAATTAGTTAAAAATTTTTTAGAGTTATTTCTTTGCACTATTTAAAAAAGTTAAATCAATATAATCATTACTTAAATCGCAAAGAGGGCAAGTTTCAAAAGCTTGCTTATGAGTTTCAGAGTGTCCACAATGTCCACATTTCCATTCAAGCGGAACAGCACTCTTATAAATGGCTTTACTTTTTAATTTGTTATATAGGTCATCTAAAATCATAAAGTGGTCGTTTTCCACAAGGGCAATAAGTTTAAATTTTTGTGCAATTTCTTTAAAACCCTCATCTTCTGCAATTTTGCTAAAAGTAGGGTATATGCTAGTGTTTTCACTTTTTTCGTTGTTAGACGATGCTTTAATCATTTCTGCAATGTCACCATCTTCAAAAGGGTAGCCTGCTTTTATTTCTATATTGGTGTCGGCATTTCCGCTATGGGTTGCAATTAAGTCCCAAAAAACTCGGGCGTGTGCCATTTCATTTTTTGCAAGATCTTTCATAATCATTTGAATATTTTTTTTACCCTCTTTAATTGCTTTTTGCCCAATAAATTGATATCTTGCCCCAGCTTGACATTCGCCTGCAAAAGCCCTTGCTAAGTTTGTTTTAGTTTGAGATTCATCAAAATTCATTTTTTGTTTTCTCCTTTATAAATTTTTAGAAATAATTTTGTTGAATTAATTTAAATTCTAAAAAAATAATTAACATCTTTTGCGTTTTTTATTCACTTAGTTTTTGTAATTTTTAAAGTATAATTTTATGATTAAGTTTTATTTATGTTGTTAAAAATATTTTTTAAAATTTAGTTAAATGCTAATAAATATAAGGGGTTTAGAGGTTAAAAAATTAAACAATGTTAAGATTTTTGTTTGCTTATTTTTGCAATTTTAATTAAAATAAATTAAGAGGTAAAAGTATTTTATGTTAAATATTTTCAAGCAAGAAAGAAGATATACGGTTTTTGATAAGAACACTTATGTAAGGTTGCTAAAAATTATAGGAACAATGACAACTTATACATTAGATGCTCCTACTAGGCGAAAAATTGTTGACTATTATTACGATAATGAAAATAGATTGTTAGACCAAAACGAACTTTTGTTAAGGCGTAGGGTGTTTAGTTCCGATGCTCAACTTAAAATAAAACGCAAATATTTTAACCCAGATTATTTCTATACCGATAATTTGCGTAGCCACGAAAGAGAAAAAGATATTGGCATTAACGACCCATTGTCTAAGCATTATTTCTTTTTGAACAATGCTTTAAACTCTATGTTTAGCAATAACTTGCAGTTCGACCCAGATAAACTTTTTGAACAAGTTAGAGTTAATTTAACAATTAAAATAGACCAAGAGAACAGAAAACTTTTTGGCTATGGCGGTTTGAAAATAGAAATAAGGCAAGAAAAATTGAATATATTTAATAAATTAACAAACCGAAAAGCAAAAACAGAATTGTTGCAGTTTAAACTTTTATCTTCAGAGGATACTCTTCCTTTATTTGAAGATTTTATTACAAGGGTTGAACGCCATTGTAAAGAAATTTTTTATACTAAAGATAGTAAACACGAAATTGCAATTAAAAACACAAGACCATTGCCAACTAAAGAAGAAATTAAAAAGCATAAGGAAGAAATGTTAAGGCGTAAAGCTTTTGAGGAATCTGGCGAGCCAACTTCTAACGCTTAATTGTTTTTTAATAATTTAACAAACTAAAATTATAAACTTAAATTAATTTAATTTTATTGCGTTAAATTATTTTGTTAAACTTTAAATTATAGATAGTTTTAAAATTTTTATTTTCTTAAAAAAAGAGGATTAAACAAATGAAAGATTATTATGTTATTATAGATTGTGACCCAGGCATTGATGATGCTATGGCAATTATGAATGCAGTTAATAGTGAAAATATAGAAGTAAAATTAATTTCTACTGTTTCTGGCAACTTAACAATAGAAGAAACTGTTAAAAATGCATTAAAACTTACTGAAATTTTTAAAGTTGATATTCCTGTTGCAGAAGGTGCAAGGCAGCCAGTTAAAAGGCAAAGCGTTTATGCTTCTATGGCACAAGGCACAAAAGGTATGGGTGGTTATACATTTTCAACTCCAAAAACAAAACCTTTTATATACAAAAGCCCAGATGCTATTTATTTTTTCTTGAAAGAAAACCCTGCAAAAAACACAACTCTTTTATGTTTAGGCCCTATGACAAACATTGCAAACCTTTTAACCAAATATCCAGATGCAAAAAACCTAATTTCAAGAATTGTGTTTATGGGTGGAAGTAAAGATGAAAATGGTATGACAGAACCATATAGAGAATTTAATGTTGCCTACGACCCAGAAGCAACCCAAATTGTTTTTGATAGTAACATTCCTCTTGTTATGGTGCCAATGGAACTTGGCCATATTGCATATTTCACACCAGAAGAACAAGGCAAAATTAAGAGGGCAAACGCTGTTGGCGAAATTTTTTATAAAATGTTTTCAAAGTATAACGACTTTCACGTTGGTAAACTTGGGGCTGCTGTTCACGATAGTTGTTGTGCATTATATTTATCCAATCCAGAAATTTTTAGAACAGAAGAAGCTTTTATTAAAATAGACTATCATAAACAAAAAGGGCAAGAATATGGTTTTATAAATTGTAACTTTGATGCAGAAAATAAAAATGCAACTGTTTGTGTGGATATAGATGTTGAAAAAATGAAAAAAATTATTTATGGTAATTTGTTTAACTATAATTAATAATATTTAAAAAAGACAATAAAATAAATTTTGTAAATAAAAAATTAAACTATTTAAAAATTTATTAAAATTTTTTAAAATGATTTTATTATTAAAAACCTATTAGAAATAATTTCATTTAAATTTTTAAAAAGTATGTAATTTTAAAAATAAAATAATTAGTATAGTATAACTTTAACTTGTTTAAAAAGGGCAAGTTATAAAAATATATAAAAGTTTGCTAGGCTATAACAAAAAAATTTATAACTATTTTTATTTATAATTTAAATGCTAATTAAAGTTATTTTTCATATTTGTTTTATTACAAGGTAATGGACTTTTAAATATTTTTGGGTTATCTTAAATTAAATTTTACGAGTATTGTTAAAAAACGATTTTAACTTATTTTATAGCAAAGTTCATAAAAACTAAAGATAACTTATTATGTTTTATGTTGAAAATTCAAGTAAATTTGAAGATGAAATTTTTTGTAGAAGTAAATTTAGAACCATTAAAACTTGTTTAAAAAAATTTGTTAATAATATACAAAATTAATAAGTAGTTTTTAACAGAAATAAATGTTTGAAGTTAAAGTTACTACTTAAATGAAAAGATAAGAGAACCTAAACCAAATTTGTGGTTTGGTTCTCTTTTTTAATTTTATATAAACAAGAATTTTTAATTAGTAATTTTATAGGGCAATAGCAGTAATAAATTAGGAATTTTTATACAATATTAATTTTATTTTTTATTTGCTTGAAAACCATTTAAAATTATAGTATTATATACTTGTAATGTTATGTAATTATAATGTGTTAAATTTAATGTTACAAGTAAAATTTAGTGTTAATTTATTTTTTTTAATTCAAGGTTGAAATATAGCAAGTTTTAAATAAATTGCTTTATTAAAAATTTTTTAACAAAAAATAATTCTTTAAGGTTAACAAAATAAAAAGGGAGGAAAACAGTAAATGAAAAAATATATAACAAAACTTTCTCTCTTTTTAGTTGTGTTGGTTTCTGTTATTTTTCTTGGAGGTTGCTCCTTTGAATATAACATAACATTAAAAGATAATGGAGTTATTGAAGCAAACATTAATTTAGATTTAAAAGAGTTAGATAACAATAAAGTAGAGTCTATTTCACTTTCTTTAGAAGAATATTTTAAACAACTAGATAGAGCATTTGAAAAAAACACTATAGAACTTTATTCTAAAATTTTTGATTATGAAAAATTAAAAGAAAAATATCAATTAGATACAGATGAAAAATTAGTAGGATATATTTTAGAATATAACGACTTTGTGGTAAACGATAGTGAAATTATACAAGAAGGAAAGAGAATTTTATTTAAAAAATCTTTCTTATCGATGAGAACACAAACATTAGAAAGGTCTTTAACTGCATACTACTTATATTTTTATCCAAAGGCTTTAGAATATAGCGAAGAAGAAAAAGATATTGTTTTATCTGCAAGTTATAAAAGTGTAATGGATGACATTCCTCTTTCAAGTGAATTAAAAAAGGAACAAAATGCGTTTATAATAAAGCTTCTTCAAACAAGTCACCCATTTTACTATAATGGGGAAGAACCAAAATTTTTGGAAGATTTTACTCGTGGTTCACTTTCAGTTTCGGCTGGCACAACTATAAAACAACATTTAACTGATATAACAGGTTTAAGTGAACAAGATATAGAAATGATTTTTAATTTTACAACTCCTTATAACAGGGTTCACTCTAATGGGGTTATAACTCAAACAAAGGGTGGGTATACTCATTCTTGGAAATTGGGAGATGTTAACGGAAGTGTTATATTCTATAGGTTATCTGCAAGGCCAATTATGTGGTATGCCCTTGCAATAGGAATAAGTCTTTTAGTTATTGTTTTTGGGCTAATAACTGGTGTTATAATTAAAAATCATAAAAAGAAAGTAGGTTTGCAAGCCCTTAAAAAGATAGATGAACTTGCCCACAAATAAAACAAGAAGAATTAATTGAATTAACTTTTAAAATAATTTAATGCTAAAAAATTTAAAAATAAATTAAGCATAAAAGCAAATTTAATTTGTTATTAAAGCAACTTATATTTTTTAAAACACCTTATTTTAAGCCTTAAAAAATAACCTTTAAAATAAGCAATAATTTGAAAAATAAAAGCAAGATAAAATAAAGAAGGGAGGAGGATGTAACATTATGGCAAAAAAGAATAATAAAAAACTTTATGAGAATGCAAAGAAAGAAGCTTTTAACACTAAGTATACTTTTATTAAATACGCAAAACGCTATGGCATTACTCTGCTAGTTGCCGTGCCAATTATTATGATTACTAATTACTTTTTAAACCTAAATGTTTCGTGGTATAAGGGTGCAGTAAGTTTTTTTATGAGCCTTGCAATGGTACTTTTTGCCTGTTTAATTGCTTTAGTAATTTTTAATAAAATAGATGAAAAAAAACGGTCCACTCCTAAAGACCCTGAAAAAGAACGAGACCCATTTGCAGATTAAATTTTATAAACCCAAAAAGGATAAATTTTATGGACAATAAAAAAACACAAAAATCGGCTAGAATGATACCTCATAACATAGAGGCAGAACAATCTATTTTAGGTTGTAATTTAATTGATGATAACGCTGTGTTGCAAATTATGAACACTTTAAAGGTAGAAGATTTTTATTCTCAAGCACACCAAACTATATTCGAGGCTATGACAACTATTTATAGAGCAAACAAGCCAATAGATTATGTTACCCTTACAGATGAACTGGAAAAACTTGGGTTGCTTGAGGCTGTTGGAGGAATAGATTACATAACCACTCTTACCAACATTGTGCCTAGTGCTGCAAATTATAAGCATTATTGCGACATTGTTAAAAGAGATAGTGTTTTAAGAAAACTTATAAGAGTAAGCCAAGATATAATTGAACACGCTTATAACGGAGAGGAAGATTCACTTGACTATGCGGAAAAATCAATTTTTGATGTTTCTGGCGAGCAAGATTTTTCTAACTTAACTCCAATAAGCGAAACATTGCCACAAGTTATAAGTAAACTAGAACAAATAGAAAAAGAAGGTGGAATGGTGCGTGGCATTCCAACTGGGCTAACAGAACTTGATAAACTAACAAACGGATTACAACGCAGTGACCTTATTTTACTTGCAGCACGCCCAAGTGTTGGTAAATCCAGCTTGGCAATGAATATAGTTACAAATGCTGCCTTACAAAGTAAAATGAAAGTTGCAGTGTTTTCGCTTGAAATGCCTAAGGAGCAAATTGTGCAAAGAGCATTATGTGGCATAAGTGGTGTTAGTATGGAAAAAGCACTTGGTGGAAAATTAAGCGAAGGTGGCACAGGGAACTGGAAAGCCTTATGGGAGGGAAATAAAAAACTTGCCGAAGCTAAAATTTTTATTGATGATTCTTCACTAAACACCCCTATTGATATTTTAAGTAAATGCAGGCGTTTAAAAAGAGAACAGGGTGGCTTAGACCTTGTTATGATAGACTATCTTCAACTTATGGGTTCTAGCAGTAACAGAACAGACACTAAAGGTTTAAGTTCTGTTAGGGCGGAAAGTCGTCAGCAACAGGTTGGTGATATGACAAGAAACCTTAAAATAGCTGCAAGAGAATTGCAAGTGCCAATTATATTATTGTCTCAATTATCGCGTGATATAGAAAAGCGTGAAGGACATAGACCTGTGCTTAGCGATTTAAGAGAATCTGGTGCTATTGAACAGGATGCTGATATTGTTATGTTTATTCATAATCCATCAAAATACGGCGACACAAATTTAGAGGATGGCCCAAATATTTGCGAACTTATTGTTGCAAAACATCGTAATGGTGCTCTAGGCACAATTAAACTTAAGTGGATACCAGAAATTACAACTTTTGTTGATGTTGGCAAAAGTAGTAACATAAAAAGTTTAGAGGAAATGGCTCCTCCACCTCCACCAGTTCCACCAGAATTTAGTGGAGATGTTACAATGACAGAAACCGATGATATCGATTTTTAGTTAACTAAAATTTGTTTTAAGTTGGCTGTATAAATTTTTATTATAGTTATAGTGGGCTTATAACTAAAAAAAGTAGACATTATTCAAAAGAATTTTGCTAAATTCATTTAAATAAAATTATAAAACTTTTTTATTACTAGTTTTTTACAATATCAATTTAAAAATTAAAATAATTAAAATTATTTATAGGGGAAGATTTTTAATGGCAGTAGAGTTAATTGATGTTTTAGATGAAAATGGTGTTGCAACTGGCGAAATTTTGCCTAGAGATGAAGTGCATAAAAGGGGGTTGTGGCACAGAGCAATTGTTGTGGCAATTGTAAACGAGAAGAACGAAATTCTATTGCAACAACGCTCCAAAAATAAAGAAAAAAATGCAGGTATGTGGGATGTTTCAGTTGCAGGTCATATTTCTGCTGGTCAAGATGCATTATCTGCCGCTGCAAGAGAAATTAATGAAGAAGTTAATGTGCTTTTAGGTTACAAAACTGAAATTAAAGATTTTAGATATATGTATTGTTTTAGAAAACAACAAATTTTCAAACCAGACTTTATTGAAAGGCAGTATTATGATTTCTTTATATTAAGAGTTTTTGGTTTAGATGATAAAGTTTTACGCTTTCAAAAGGAAGAAGTTCAGGCAGTAAAATTTTGCGATTTAAGCACAATTCAGGATATGATTGACAATAAATTGATTGTTGAAAGACCAGAAATTTATAATGTGCTTGCAAATTTCTTGTTTAGATTTTAAAAATTATTTTAATTTAAAATACCAAATTTTTTGCTAAATTTAAAAAAAATAAGAACATATATAAAGTTAAATATATAGGAGAGAAATTTTAAAATGAAAAAACTTAATGCAAAACAACTAAGAGAAATGTGGATAAATTTTTTTAAGGAAAAGGGGCACGCTTACATTCCTTCTGCTTCTCTTGTGCCAGAAAATGACCCTTCTGTTTTGTTTACCACAGCAGGTATGCATCCTCTTGTTCCTTATTTACTTGGAGAAAAACACCCTTGTGGCAAAAGGCTTGTAGATATTCAAAAATGTGTTAGAACAGGAGATATTGATGAAGTAGGAGATGATTATCACTGCACTTTTTTTGAAATGCTTGGTAACTGGAGTTTAGGCGATTATTTTAAAGAAGAAAAAATTCCTTGGAGTTTTGAATTTTTAACAAGCCCTAAATATTTAGATATTCCTAAAGAACAACTTGCTGTAACAGTTTTCGCTGGCGATGAAACAGCCCCAAGAGATGAAGTTAGCTTTAATGCTTGGAGAAAGTGTGGCATTCCAGAAGACAAAATTTTCTTTTTGCCAAAGGAACATAATTGGTGGATACTAGCAAGCGGAGTTGGACCTTGCGGCCCAGATAGTGAAATGTTTATAGATACAGGCAAACCAAAGTGTAGCGATAGTTGCAACCCTTCTTGCAGTTGTGGAAAATACATTGAAATTGGCAACGATGTTTATATGGAGTTTGTTAAGAAAACTAAAGATGGTAAGGCAGAACCAAACCCTCAAAAAAATGTTGATACAGGTTTTGGGTTTGATAGGCTTTTATATATTTCAAACGGTTTAGAAAGTGTTTATGATAGTGAAATTTTTATGCCTATTATTAAAAAAACAGAAGAACTTAGCGGCATAAATTATAAGCAAAGCAATGAAACAAAAAGAAATATGAGAATTATTGCCGACCATATTCGTGCTTCAGTGTTTATAATTTGCGATGGTGTTACACCACTTAATGTTGGACAAGGTTATGTTTTAAGAAGGCTGCTTAGAAGGGCAATAAATTGTGCATCTAGGCTTGGTTTTGAAGGCAGCAAACTTGCAGAACTTGTGCAAGTTGTTGTTGATATTTATAAAGAAACTTACCCAGAACTTGAGGAAAAGAAGAATTTTATAAAAGAAACAATTTTACAGGAAAGTGATAAATTTTCTAAAACTCTTCAACAAGGAATTAAGGAATTCGAAAAAGTAAGCAACTATTGTAAAGATGGCAAACTTAGTGGTAAAACAGCTTTTAGATTGTACGACACCTTTGGTTTTCCGTTTGAACTTACAAAAGAACTTGCAACTGAAAAAGGGTTAATTGTTAATGAAGAGGAATATGAAGAAGCCTATAAACTTCATCAAGAAAAATCTAAGGCAAATAACGATAAAGTATTTAAAGGTGGGTTAGCCGATACAGGAGAACAAACAACAAGGCTTCATACTGCAGCACATCTTTTGCAGGCAGGCTTAAAAGCATTAATAAGTAGCGATATTCACCAAAAAGGTAGTAATATAACAGCAGAGAGACTGAGGTTTGACTTTAATTGCGACCATAAAATAACAGATGAAGAAAAGAAAAAGTTAGAAGATTTTGTTAACGACGCAATTAAAAAAGACATTCCTGTTGTGTGTGAGGAATTGTCGTTAGAAGAAGCAAAAAAACAAGGTGCTGTTGGTATATTTGATAATAAATATGGCGAAAAGGTTAAAGTGTATACAATAGGAAATGTAAGTAAAGAAATATGTGGTGGCCCTCACGCAAAGAGAACAGGAGAACTTAAAAACTTTAAAATAGTTAAGGAAGAATCTAGTTCTGCTGGGGTAAGAAGAATTAAAGCTATTATAAATTTTTAGGTAACAAAAATTAAAATAAAATTATTAGTTGCATTTTATTTTTTAATTTTTTTTAAGGTTGTAAAACAAATTTTTAGAAAATTTTATAATTATCTTAGCCTAATTTTTTAAATGAAAAAAATAAAAATGCATAACTTTATAAAACCTAAATTTAATATAAACTTAGTTATATTAAGAAAATTAAATTAAGAATTAAAAAATAATGGAAAGGAGTGTAAAAAGCGAATAATGGGTTCAGATAAAACGCTTAGTCCTTGGGCAAAGGTTTTAATATATATAGGTGTTGTTTTGGCGGCAATTTTATTAATTGTTATTATTTGTATTGCAGTAATGTTTTTTGTGCCTGGAACATCGGTATTAGGCTATCAGTTTGTTAAATATTCCAGTTCTACCGACCACATATTCAAAACCGATACACCCCTTTCAATTACCGACATATACGCGGTTGAAGTTAATTGTGATGTAGCACAAATTTATATATATCCGAACGAAAATTCTGGCGAAATTAAAATAACTCATAAACAAGCAGTTAGTGGTTTTACAAAAAGTATAAATGCAGAACTTGGCGTAAATGCCGAAGTTATGAATAGAAGTTTTGAAAACGAAAACGATAGTTACAAAACTTTGGTTTTTAATGTTAACGAACCAAGTGGTACTATGTTAAGTAATAATTCTATAATTGCAGTTTATATTCCAAGCGATATTAATATAAGAACAATTTATGCAAGAAGTAATGGTGGTAATGTGTTTTATAATAGCAAAGGCAACAAAACAAGTAGCAGTTCTCAACCAACTGTTGAACCAATAAGTTGCAATAATTTGTATTTAAAAACAAGTGGCGTTGGTAGTGTTACCATTAATAATACTGAAGACATAGAAAATTATTATATTTCAACAAAAATAGGATCTTTAGTGTTTAGCGAAATTTCAACAATTACAGCAAACACAATTAAGTTTGAAACAGAAGCTGGTGCGTTAAGTTACATAAATAAAGATGGCACAGCAACTTTAAATTTGTTTAATGAATTGTTTATAAAATCTAACAAACAAACAGGGCTTGGCCCTCAAATTAGAGTAAATAATTTACTTGGCAATTTAAAAGTTGAAACTTTTAATGGTTCCTATAACATTAATAAAATTGGAAGTTCTGGCAATAATAAAATGGTTGCTATTACAACATTAAATTCACGAATAAAATTAAATGAAGTTTATGGTCAAGTTTCAATTTTAAGCGATGGTGATAATGTTTCTAATAACATAGATATTAATAACCTTAGTGGTGGAACAAGTGTAAACAATTTAGATGCAGGCAGTGGGAATATATATATTAACACTTTAAGTGGAGATACTGCCCTTAACACTTCAAGTGGTCAAATTAAGGTGGATAATGCTAACCCAAATAGTAACATTTGGGCACATTCTGCAAGCGGTAATATTATTATAAGATATAGCGAAAGCGACACAAGTTTTAACAATAAAAAAACAACAGTGTTAACTAACACTGGAAATATAGACCTTGGATTTGTGTCTAACGCAATAGATGTTACAATTTTATCCGACTATTCAACAACACTATATTTAACCTTTAGTGCGATTGCAGCAAAAGACAATTTTATTAATGCCAGAAATTGTAACATTAACATTACTCTTGTTGGCACAGAAGATGCTTTGCAACATCGTATAGCTTCTACCAATAAAGTTGTAATTCCTCAAGATGCTTCTGGTGCTGCTGGTAGTGAAATAGAAGAAAGTGATGAAGATTATTTTATAAACAAAAGTGCTTATACTGCTTATTCCTATAACTATCGCATTGGCTATGCAAAAAGTGGCGTTACAACTAGGCCTTACGATAGCTGGGGTAAACTTTTAATAACAACCACTGGGCAAACAACTGTGCGTGCTGCATTAAAAAAATAGTTTAGGAATAAATCATCTTTTTAGGGATTAATTTAAATTAAAAATTAAGGGTACTGTAAAGTTTTTTATATTTTTGCATAAAAAGTATAGGGGGTTTTATAAATTTACTAAGTTGTTTTAAAATTTTATAGTTTGTTCAATGAAATTTATTTTTATATATTTAATTAAGTTAACATTTAATTTATAATTAACAATATTAAATTAGTAAAGATTTACAAATTTTAAAATTAAAAATTTTTTAACTTTTAAATAAAAAATTGTGTTTTAATAAAATATGGAAATTAATTTAATTTTAGCCATTGTGCTGTATATTGTTTTAGTTGTGGTTTTACCAAGCATTTTAGTTTTTGTGCTAATAAATAATAAACGCTTACTTAAAATTTTTGGAATTGTGTTTTTTATTTTGTTTTTAACAGTTTTAAGTTTGCTTGTTTTTGGCACAGTTGTTTTTAAAAATGGTAATATAATTTTAAGTTTTTCTGCTAATGCAAAATGGTTTAGTATGTTATTTTTATGGGGAAGTTTTACAAAAAGCAATATCTTACTAAATTTAGTTATGTTATTTCCAGTAAGTTTATTTGTGCTTTCTTTAAACACTAAACATAGTTTTATTAAAACAACTGTAATAAGCTTTGTAATAAGCGTTGTGGTGGAACTTTTGCAGTTTGTTTTGCCAATAGAAAGAACAACAGAAGTTTTAGACATTGTTTTAAACACAATAAGTGGTATGCTTGGTTTTGGCTTTTATTATTTAGTTTTTAAATTTGCAAAAAGGTATGAAGTAAATTTGCTTAACTGAAATTTATTATAAAGCTTGTTAATATTTTTAATAAAATTAAAAAAAAGAACTTTATTTGATTTTAAAAAAGTTCTTTTTTTGTTATAAACTAAAAAATATTTTTTACCATTCAACAAAATTTAATTTTAAATTTTTTATTTTGCTAGGTTTTGTGCTAGTTAATAATTTTAACCTTTAATTTATTTTTCAAGCCCAAGTAAATAATCTGTTGTTACGCCAAAAATTTTAGATAGTTCTATTAAAGTTGGTAAATCGGGCAAACTTTTATTTAGTTCCCATAAAGATATTGTATCTTGGCTCAAAAATAATTTTTTGGCAAGTTCACTTTGAGTCATATTATTTTCTATTCTAAGTTCTTTTATAATTTTACCTATTTCCATTATATTTTATTATACGAATTAGATTCGTATAATGCTTGACTTACGAATATTTCTCGTATAAAATAATTGTTATTGTTTTTTATAAGTTATTACAAAAGGAATAAAGAAAAATGAATTTACTTATATATAATTTTTTGCTTGATTATTATAAAATTGAAAGCACAAATTTAAATATAGATAAAAATAGGTTCGCTATCGACTATATTGAAAAAATGTATATCAATAAAAAAATAACTATGAGAGAAAGAAATGAGCTTTTAATAAATGTTAAAGAAACAATATTATATGTTATTAAAGTTTTAAGCGAATGCCCATATATCAACATAAATTTAAATAATTATACTAAATATTTAAATGCCTATAAGGGAGATAATGAAGACTATTTTTAGGTGAATTATATTACAAATTTTATTATAATGTTTTTATTTTTAATATAATCAACACTTTTTAAATTAACTAGGTAATGCTAAAAATAAAGTTGTTACTAATAATTTTATACTTAGAGTTGTTATATCATTTTTATTTGCCCATTTAGGCACTTTAAAAAAACATCTTATCTATAAGCAGATAAGATGTTTTTATTATAGTTTATGTTTAATTTAATTATGCTTTAAAGTTTTTGGTTTTTATTTATTGAAATTTATAAAATTTATTTTATTATTTCAGTATTATTTTTTGTTTCTTTTGTTTTTAGCATTTGATGATAATTTTGCATTATTTTTATCTTTTAATTTCGAGTTACTTTCTCTTGCAAGTTGTAATCTCTTTTTGTGTTTAATAATTGCGTATGTAACAATTCCAGCAGTTGCTGTTAAAAAGATAATAACAAAAACAATAATGTTAGTGGTATATTTACTTTTAAAATTGGATGTTGGAGTTATGTTGTTTAGCACATTGTTAACCAAGTTATCTTGATCGTTAACCTGTGGTTTATCGGTAACGGTAATGTTATTATCATCATCTACCACGGTGGAGAATAGGGTTTTATCAACTACTTTTGCAAGATATTCTGTAGAATTTAAAACAAGTTCTTTTTCGGCAAGGTAAGTGCCCATTTCAAATAGTAAACCTTTGCTTGTTAATGCCTGGTTATAATGCCCTTTTGCAAGGTATATATCTAAAAACAACCAAGGGCAATATTCTTCTGCAACACTAACAAGATACATAGCAAATTGCAAGTTTGCATCTTTATTAGGGTTTGCTTGCCCTACAACTATTCTTACTTTACACCTTTCAACGCCATCTATATTTTTAACATAAACAGAGCGCGCAACGCCATCGCGATGGATGTCAAATAAGGCATCAACATTTTTATTGTTTAATTTACTTGCTGTGGCAGAACTTCTTGTGTAGGCATTCTTATCGTGAGGTAAATGAAGGGTTTCATCTAAATAAACTTCATAGTTTAATTTTTCAAATTGTGTTGCAAGTAATTTTGCAACATCGTGTATGCCCCCTTTCCCATAAACGCTAGAGGTGTTATCGGTTGGCACATAACTTTCATCGTTGTGGCTTAAGTATAAACCAACACTTTTAGATATAGACTTGTTACTTAAATTTAAATTCTTGCTTTTTTTATTTATATTTGGTTTCTGATAATATCCATTTAATTCGGCATAGGCTTCGTGTTTACTATCATTAACCTTATAAATTTCATATTCTTCTAAGTTTCTATTTATAATTTTATCGCCAACTTCAACTTTGTTACTTTCAAAAATAACATTATTATTCTCATCATATACAAAGTAAATTTCTTGATTGCCATCATTAACATCGGCTTTTGCAAGAATTGTTGGAACTAAGCAAAAAAGTTGAGTGCTAAGCACCGCAAAAACTAAAACAATTAAAATTTTTTTTATAAACAATTTATTTTTCATATGTATAGTATTTGTTAAAAAATAATAAAAACAATTTACTATTTTTGGTAATGTTTTTTTTGTAATTTTTGTTATAAACTGGCAAATTTAAATTAAAAGCATTTTGAGAAATTAATTATTTTTGATAAAATATTTTTATAAAATGATAATTTGGTATAGGTCTATAAAAAATAAAGTTGATTTGTTAATTATTTTACTTGTAAAAGCGTTAATAATATTGTGCTAAATTGGTTATAGATTTAAGTTAATTATTAGTTATAAAACAATAAATTCTTTTAATTAAATATAATTACAATATTATAATTTTGTTCTTAGTTACCATAAAAAAATTAAACAAAGGTATAAAGCTAAATAAGTTTTAAGGAAAATAATTTATGAAATCTTCTTCGCAACAAAAAATTACTTTAAGTAATTTAGACAAATTTAAATACCTAGACAAAAATCAGGTTAAGTTGTTTGTTAGGGAACAAATAAAACCTTTGCCAAGTTATAGTGTTAATGAAGAAAATGTTTTAATTAGTGTGGCAACAGGGTTAACTTTATCTCAGCTAATTCTGTTTCAAGGTTTTGATAAAAAGTTACTTAAAAAAATTAAAAAATATTTAATATTAAGATTAAACAATATGCCACTTAACAAAATAGCAAAAAGTACATTTTTTTATACCAACAAATTTTACATAAACAATAATGTGCTTGCTCCAAGAAAAGAAACAGAAATATTGGTTGAAAAAGTTATTCAATATGCAAATGTTAAAAAGTTACAAAATCCTAAAATTTTAGACCTTTGTTGTGGTAGTGGAGTTATAGGTTTAAGCCTTGCAAGGCACATAGAAGGCAGTAATGTTGTTTTAAGCGATGTAAGCCTAAGTGCCATAAAGGTTGCTAAAAAAAATCAAAAAAAACTGCAATTAAAAAAGTCTACTAATATAATAAAAAGCAATATGTTTCAAGGCTTGAAAAATGAAAATGGTTTTGATATAATTGTTTCCAATCCACCTTATATAAAAACTGAAGATATTGAGTTGTTAGATGAAAGTGTTAAGAATTATGACCCAATTTTAGCACTAGATGGCGGTGAAGATGGCTTGAATTTTTATAAACAAATTGCAAAGAATGCTAAAAATTATTTAACAGCAAATGGTAAATTGTTTTTAGAAATTGGTTTTAATCAAGGGCAAGAACTTAAACAGTTATTTGAAACAAGCGGCTTTAATGTTAGCATTCACAAAGATTACTCTAATTTAGATAGAATATTAATAGCAGAATTAAAAAAGTAATGAGATTATAATTAATAACTATTAATTTAAAACTTTATATTTAATTTTATAAATGTAATAAAATTGTTTATATTATATGCGTAATTTTTAAAAATTAGAAAATTTAAATATTTGTGTTAGGTGTTAATTAAATAATTTAAAAAATAAAAAAGGGCAATTGGTAATGATAGAAAAACTAGAAAGTATAATGGAAAAATATAGGGAATTAACAAATAAGGTTGTTGACCCAGAAGTGATAGCAGATAATAGGTTATGGAAAAAACTTGTTAAAGAGCATAGCGACTTAACCCCCATTGCCGAAGGCTATGAAAAATTAAAAAATTGTATTAATAACTTAAAAAGCGATGAAGAACTGCTAAAAACTGAAAAAGATGGTGAAATGGTAGAACTTCTTGAAGAAGAAATTAAACAACTAAAAAAACAAAAAGAAGAACTGGAAGAACAGTTAAAAATTTTGTTATTGCCTAAAGATGAAAATGATGATAAAAATGTTATTGTAGAAATTCGTGGTGGCGCAGGCGGAGATGAAGCAGCATTGTTTGCCTATGAACTTATGCGAATGTATATGATGTATGCGGAAAAGCATCACTATAAAACAGAAGTTTTAAACCTTAATGAAATTGAACTTGGAGGGGTTAAGGAAGTAACTTTTTCTATTTCTGGTAATGGAGTTTATAGTAGGTTGAAATTTGAAAGTGGAGTTCACCGTGTGCAAAGAGTGCCAGAAACTGAAAGCCAAGGTAGAGTGCACACTTCAACAGCAACCGTTGCAGTGTTGCCAGAACTTGAAGAAGTTGAATTTGAAATTTTAGATAAAGATTTAAGAGTAGATACTTATCGTAGTAGTGGGGCTGGAGGACAACATATTAATAAAACCGATTCTGCTATAAGAATGACTCACTTACCAACAGGTATTGTTGTAACTTGCCAAGATGAAAGAAGCCAATTGAAAAACAGGGAAAAGGCTATGATGATTTTAAAGGCAAAGCTTTACGATTACTATCAAGGGCAAAAAAATCAGGAATATGCTGATAGTAGAAAAGCCCAAGTAGGAACAGGGGATAGAAGTGAAAGAATTAGAACTTATAATTTCCCTCAAGGTAGAATGACAGACCATAGAATAGGTTTTACATCCTATAATCTACTTGATTTTATGAATGGAAATATAGATGAACTTATAGATGAACTTCAACTAAATGACCAAAGAATGAAACTTGAAAATTTAGAAAGTTAATTTATAAAAGAACTAAAAAAGTTTTTAAAAGTTAAACAAATTAAAATATGGCAATTAAAATTTTATTTTGAAACATAATAAGTTCATTTTATTAGTAACAATTGAATTACTTTTAGAAAAAAGAATAAATACACAATAAACTTAACCTTAAAAATTCTTTTATAGGAGGGTTAAAATGGATAACGACAATGACTCCCGCATTAAAGACATTATATATAGGCGTAGGAATGGTTACGATATTGTTAACGACCCAGAAGCAATTGCAAGCTGCAAAAGAGAGCAAAGTAGAGATGTTATTGATAATTCTCGACTAGGTAGTTACGATAAATATGGTAATTATATTATCATTCCAGAAATTAAGCGTGAACTTATAGGAATGCCAAAACTGGTTTATAACCAGTATTCTAGTGGTGGCTCAAAAATTTTTGAATTAAAAAGTACTTTGCCTATTTTTAATGATGTTTTTATGAAACTTGTTATTACAGGCGATATGGCAAATTTACTTATTTGTGAACAAGTTAATAGGGAAGCGGGTGGTTATCTTGAAGCTTATGATGAGGTTATAGATTCTCTTGCAATTGGAACAGAAGAGAGAATGCCACAGTCTTTAATTTTTAGAACTTATAATGTTTTTGATGACCCTAACGATTTTGGCAAAGAATTAAAAGATAGTAAATTTGATAATATTTTAACAAGAAAAGTTTATTTAAGTTTGTTAGCTAAAGAACTTAGAAATGTTTCAACCTTAGATGAAAAAGATGCTTTTAAAAATATGGTGTCTACTTTAAAACAGGGTGGAACTTATGGCAATAAAGTTTTAAACGAATTTTTAGGAAGGTTAAAAGATAGACCTGCCGTTTTTGAAATTTCTAAAGCCGAAAATTACAACAAGGCTATGAATGAAATATTGCTTAGTTCCTTAGAAATTGCAACAACCGAACAAGATAAACAAGATAGTGAATCTAGGCAAGTATATTTATCGGTGCTTAGTGCAAGAGATAGAAACATAGATTATGAGTTAAGGCTAGCAAACGATAAAGTTAGTGAAGAATATGTAAAACACATTGTTGATAAAGCAAAGCAAGATTTTGTTTTTGGTGTTTCGGAAGAATTGTCTGCCACAGATGAATTTTATTCTAAACTTAACGAAGGCAGCAGAACAAGGCACAGAACGCTTGATAAACCAATTTTAAAACAAGGCAAAGAAAGTAGTCAAGAACCACAAACAAAAGAAGAAAAAATAAAGCAAATTTTAGCAGGTAAAAATGCTAAGAAAACACCAAAAAATGTGAAATTAAAAGCAAGCAAAGGTAAGAAGCCTGTTAAAAAGTTAAAAGCATCTAAAAAGAAAACTAATGCCAAAAAGAAAGTAAAAGCCAAAGTTAAAGTAAAAAAGAAAGTTAAAAAGGCAAAGCCTAAAAAGAAAGCCAAGGCAAAGCGTAAAAAGCCTAAAAAAGCAAAATTAAAAGCAAAAAAGAAAGTAAAAAAAGCAAAAAAGAAGTTAGGCAAAAAGAAAACTGCAAAGAAAAAGGTTAAGCGCAAACTTGCAAAGCGTAAATTAAAGGGCAAAAAGGGCAAGTTAAAATCTAAAAAGAAAGTTAAAAAGGCAAAAAAGGCCAAAAAAGCAACTAAATTAGCAACTAAAAAACCAAGCAAATCTGGGGCAAAATTTGCTTCTGCACCTAAAAAGGCAAAAAAGAAAGCTGGAATGAGTATGGGGCTCAAGCAAAATGTTCTTGATTCTCAAAATTCACTTCCTGAAAGTAGCGGTAATGTTGAATTTTTCACCACAGGCAATATTTATAAATTTAAAAAAATAAAAAAGAATAATCCTATTCAACAGCAACAGACTTTTGTAGAGCCTCAATTTAAAATTGAAATAGAAATGTCCTCAACTCCTGTTAGAAGTAAATTGGTTGATGATAAAAAGCAAGAAACTGCTGTTTCAGGTAAAAATAGTATGATTGTAGGTGGCTTAGTATCCTCTTTAAATTCTTTAGATAAAAACTCTTCGTTAAATGTGGAAAGTAGTTCTCAACAAAGTCAAACTGCGGGGGCAGGGGGTGCGGCACAACATAGTAGTGCTGGGCAAATGCATTCCGATTTAGACCAACATCAAACAGCACAAAATGTGCCTAGTGGGCAAGGTTCGTTGTTTGACAAATTAAAACAAGCATCCTTAAGGCAGGAAAGAGAACCAGATAAAGTTGCTTCGCATAGTCAAGAAACTATTTTGCACTCTCATCCTCAAGAGCAAAGTGGCGAAACGATGACAGATATTCTAAGTAACATAAATAAACAAAACGTTACTATGAATGATGAACAATCTGCAGTAATACAAACTGCAGAAACTCAAGAAAGTGGTGTTGACCCTTTAATAGAGGATAGTAAATTTCATCAAGCAGAGGTAGAACATAACATAGAGCCTGCGGTTGAAGAAGTTGACCTTAATCTAGACCTTGACCAACAACCGCCGTTGAATGAAGAGCCAGAACTAATTGAACCTCAATTAAATGAAGAAGTTCCTTTACCACATATGCCTAATGATATGGCTAAAGAAGATATTAATAATATAAACCTAAACCCTGGGTTTATTCCGCCAGACCAAACTTTAACATAATATTTTAAGTTTGTTTAAAAATTTTAAATTAATAAGAATTTATTGCATAAAATAAATTAGTATATTTTGCATAAAAAATTCCTAAAATTCAATATTTACAAGGTATAAAATTTATGATAAACTACCAATAGAAAAAAATTAATCTCAGGAGAAAGAGTATGTTTTTTAGAGGTGGAGAAAGGTTAATAATTCCAGGTAAAAATCTTCATAGAGATTATCAAAGGTATAATGAAATTTCAAGAGGTATTTACACTTCAAAAGTTGGAGAAGTTTCTGTTAAAAATGTTTATAAGAAATCAGAAAGTAAACTATCTGGTAGCCCAAAAAGTATTGAACTTTCTTTGTGGCGTGTAACCGATAAAAATGTTACAGCTTGGGAAAGAGGTATTGATAAAAGCGAGTTTGTTATAAAAAAACCTAATGGAGAAAGAGTTTCTTATGTTGTTGTTCCAAGAATGAACACTCAAAGTAGCGACCCTAACCCATATGAATATACGGAAGAAAAGGATGCTACTTTTGAAGATATTGACGACCCAAGAGTTATTGTTATTGCAAGGTCTTATAAAGGGGTTGTTGCAGAACTTGCGAAAGATTTTATTTTAAGAAATGAGGAAGGAATAAGGCAAAATTATAAATTCTTAACTGATGATAAAACAGAAAGGTATTGCGAGTTTTCTAATCCACAGTTTTTGAGAGTGGTTACTTCACAAGCGGTACAAATGTATGAGCCAAATGTGTATGCAACCTTTCACCCAGTATTACAAGATTCTCATAATGGCACATATTCATATGAAGACACAATAACTCAGTTGATACAGCAAGATTTTGAAGAAATAGGTATGCCTTTTCAGGTTAATGAAACAATTCAAGTAAATGAAACAGCTGCTACCGAAGAAGGAATAACGGATGATTATGATGATAGTAAATTTGGTTTTTCTTTAGGAGAAAACAAATCTATTGTTGGAAAAGAATTAATGGATTATAAAAAAGAAGCGGACCATAACCCAAGAGGTCAAATGCACCCAGAAACTTACCCTGTAATGGAACTTGAAGATTTAATGCATCAATAGCAGCTATTTTGCAAAAAAGTATTGACACTTATATTAAAATATGATATAAAAAATTAGCACTCTTTTAAGGGGTGTTAATTTTTTGATAAAAAAAGGTAATTATTATGAGAGATAGAATTACTCTTGCTTGCACAGAATGCAAACAAAGAAATTATGACACTTACAAAAATAAAAAGAATGACCCAGATAGAATTGAAATGAAAAAGTATTGCAAATTTTGCAAAAAACACACAGCTCATAAGGAAACAAAATAAGTTTACTTTTTGATTTATTGGGCATTTTTTAATGTAAAGAGTGTTAAACATATGCCCTTTTGTTAATGGAGGTTTAAATGGCTAAAAGCACAAGTATTGCAAATGAGCAAGAACTAACCAAACAGCAGTTAAAAGAACAAAAAAAACAAGAAAAACTTAAAAATCAAAAAGCAAAAAAAGATAAGAAAGATAAAGAAAAAAAACCTGGTTTATTTAAAAAACTAAAAGATGCTTGGTTGGAACTTAAAAAAGTTACTTGGCCAACATTTTTAACTGTTGTTAAAAAAACAGGTGTTGTTATATTTGTGGTTATACTTTTCACAGTTGTTTTGTTTGGTATAGACTACTTACTTGGTTTACTTTATAAGGTTTTTATGTAACACAAAAAAGTGAATTATAAGTTTTCTTTATATTATTAATGTTTTTAAGTTTCGGAGAAAAAATGGAAGATTTATTAGAAGCAAAATGGTATGTTTTGCATACTTTTTCGGGGTATGAAGTTGTTGCAAAAACAAACCTTGAAGCAGTTGTTAAAAAATATGATTTAGGGGATAGAATTTTTGACATAGTTATTCCTATGGAAGAAACCATTGAAGATAGGAATGGCAAGAAAAAACTTGTTTCTCGTAAATTAATGCCTTGTTATCTACTTGTTAAAATGAAGTATGGAGATGACCTTTGGCACAACATAACAAGAACTCGTGGAATAACAGGTTTTGTTGGACCTAAAGGTAGACCTCTTGCACTAACTCAAGAAGAAATTCGCAAACTTCATTTAGAGAAAATTGTTGTAGATAATATAGACCTTAAAGTTAATGATAAGGTAGAAGTTATTGATGGCGCATTAAATGGCTATGTTGGCACTGTTTTGAATGTAGACCAAGGTGCTAAAAAATGCAAAGTTAACATTGAAATGTTTGGTAGAGAAACTCCTATCGACTTAGAATTCTCTCAAATAAGAAAAATTTAATTATATTTTTAGTTAATAATTCTTGTTTAGTTTTATTTTGTTGTTTTATTCTTATTATAAAAAAGGTTAATTAATAAAATTGGTTAATTTGTTTTTTGAATATTTTTTAAAATAAACACTAAATAGGATTTATTATATATAAGTGGGAGAATGTAAAATTTTTAATGCATTCGATTAAACCACAAAGCCTTAAATGGCAGGAGGAGAAAATGGCAGAAAAAAAAGTTAAGGCAATTGTAAAGTTACAATTACCTGCAGCCAAGGCTACACCTGGACCACCAGTTGGCTCAACTCTAGGTCCTCACGGAATAAACATTGCAGCCTTCACAAAAGAATTTAACGAAAAAACAGCAGACAAAGCAGGGTTAGTTATACCTGTAGTTGTCACCATTATGGAAGATAGGTCGTTTACCTTTATTCTAAAAACACCACCAGCAGCAGTTTTAATTAAAAAAGCTTGTGGAATAGATAAGGCAAGTGCTACTCCAAACAAACAAAAAGTCGCAAAAATTACCAAAGCTCAAATTAAGGAAATAGCAGAACTTAAAATGCCAGACCTTAATGCAAGCAGCATTGAAAGTGCTATGTCTATGATAGCAGGTGCTGCAAGAAGTATGGGTGTAGAGGTAATAGATTAATAAATAGTGGGAGAGTTTTTCAAGAAAAACTTGTTTGCACCACAGGAGGAATATATGAAATTAGGAAAACGATATAAAGAAGTTAGTGCTCTTGTTGATAAGAGTAAAACTTATGAACCAAAAGAAGCACTTGAACTTTTAACCAAAACTGCTAAAGCAAAATTTGATGAAAGCGTTGAACTTCACGTTCGTTTAGGTGTTGATGGCAGAAGTGCAGATCAACAAGTTAGAGGTACTGTTGTTCTTCCAGCAGGAACTGGTAAAACTAAAAGAGTTTTAGTTATTGCAAAAGGTGATAAAGCTGAAGAAGCAAAAAAACTTGGTGCTGATGTTGTTGGTGCTGAGGAAATTATAACCAAAATTCAAGGTGGTTGGTTAGATTTTGATGTTTGTATCACAACCCCAGATATGATGGGTTTTGTTGGCCGTGTTGCTAAGGTTCTTGGCCCTAAAGGTTTAATGCCAAACCCAAAAAGCGGAACAGTTACAATGGATGTTGCAAAAGCAATTAACGATGTTAAGGCTGGTAAAGTTGAATATAGATTAGATAAAACTAACATTATTCACGTAGGTATTGGCAAAGTTAGTTTTGGCGTAGACAAATTGTTTGACAACTACGACACTATTATGAATGCAATTGTAAAAGCAAAACCAGCTGCTGCAAAAGGCACATATCTTAGAAGCGTAACTTTAAGTTCTACTATGGGACCTGGAATTAAAACTACTTATAAAATGTAGTTTTAAAATATAAAGTTTAAAAAAATCTATTTGAAAAAATCAAATAGATTTTTTTATTTAAAATTACTTTGAGTTTAAATTGATTTATAATAAAATGAAACTAAGAATTTAAATTAATTTAAGTTTGTAAATTTAGGTTAATTTAAATTTAAATATTAAATTATTATAAAAGTAGTATAGTTATTTAACTTTTTAATTTTTTATTATTAATATAATAAAGAAAAAAATATAGCAG
>CAJUBT010000001.1:46280-75113 GCA_910584815.1 uncultured Christensenella sp.
ATTAAAATAGTTTTAAAAAGTTTTTTGATATTAGAAGGATAAAAAATGAATATTATTGTTGCGGTTGATAAAAATTGGGGAATAGGATATAAAGAAAAAACTCTTTACGATTTTGCAAAACAAAAAGAGTTTTTTGGAGAACTTACCGACAATAAAATTTTTGTTTTAGGCAGAAAAACTCTCGAAATGGTTTATAAAAGTGAAGCCCCAAGGGGAAGAATTAACATTTGTTTAACTTCGCAAAAAAACTATAAAAAGCAGGGGGCTATAGTTGTTAACACTTTAAGTGAACTTTTTGAAAAACTTAGTTTTTATAATTCAGATAATGTTTTTGTTATTGGAGGCGAAAGTATATATAATCAACTATTGCCATATTGCAAGGTTTGTTATGTTACTAAAGTAGACAACAAGAAACAAAGCGATGCTTCTTTTGAAAATTTAGATAAGAACAAAAACTGGAAGATGGTTAAAAATTCTAATCCATATTTTGAAAACAATACAATTTTTTACTTTTGTAAATACGAAAATTCAAAACCACAAAAATTTAATTATGGTTATGAAAAGGAAGATTTATTTTAACTTTTTTCATATAAGTTTTGATTATTTAAAATTAAAGAGTTTTAATAATTTTAATAAGTGCCTAATATGAATAAGGAGCAAAAGATGAAGAATTTATATGATAGGGAAATTCCAATTTTCTTTTCAGTAGATGATAATTATTTGCCTTATCTTAGTGTTGCAATTAAATCGTTAACGGATAATGCAAATAAGAATTATAAATATAGAATAGTAATTTTAAACACTGGCTTAAACGCAAAAAGATGCAAATTGTTTGATATTTTTAATGATGATAATTTTAAAATAGATTTTGTTAATATATCTAAGCAAATGGAGGGTATAGAATCTAAGTTTAAAAATATTTATCATTTTGGGTTGGCAAGTTACTATAGACTGTTTATAGAAAACCTTTTTCCACAATACGATAGAATAATATATTTAGATTGTGACATTGTTGTTTTAGGTGACATTTCTAAGCTATTTTTTATTGATATGGAAAATAAAAACATTGCTGGGGTTGTAGAACAATTTATATTGCATTCAGATGTTTTTAGTTTATATACAAAAGAAGCTGTTGGAGTGGAAGCAAAAGAATATATAAACTCGGGTATTATGTTAATGGATTTAAATAAATTAAGAGAGCAAAAGGTTGAACAAAGTTTTGTTAATTTAATAAATTCTTATAATTTTGATGTTATAGACCCAGACCAAGCCTACATTAATTATTTATGTAAGGGAAAAATTAAATATCTGTCTTTTGACTGGAACAGAACCCCTATTGAATGTGTTGAATGTAAAAATCCAAATATTGTCCATTATGCTTTGGGCTTAAAACCTTGGCAAGATAAAAATATGTTTTTAGGAGAATATTTTTGGAAATATGCAAGGTTAAGCCCTTTTTATACAGAAATTGAAGAAAACTTTAAAAGTTTTGATGTTACAGCAAGGTTAAAAAAAGAGCGTGCAGGCATTGACATTCAACTTCAGGCAATAGAATATGCTAAATCTTCTAACACTTTTAAAAAAATTTTGAAATAAGTTAAAAAAACAAGATTTATGTTTTAAGCTACTATAATAGGTGCTAAAAATAAGTCTTGTTTTTTTATGCTTTATTATTACTAATTTTTAAATTAATTTTATGTTTTATTTATTAAAATTTTAACCAAATTATATTTTATTATAAGGTTTACAATAATTAAATTTCTTTGTTTGAGTTTATAATTATTGTTTTTTATTAAGTTAAATTATTTCTATATTAGAAAGGCAGGTTCTTTACATATTTAGTTAATAATATAAAAAATGTGCTTATAAATTTTTAAAAATCATAAGTGCTTAAAAAATTGTAAATAAATTATAAATGGGCGTATATATAAGTTTTTTATAATTTGTTTATTATTTAAAAAAATGCAGGCAGAATGTTTTATGTGTTATAAAAAAATTTTAATAAGGTTAAGAGGTTTATAGTTTAAATTATCTTTTTTTAAAGTCTTCACCAGTTATAAGAAAATCTATAGATACATTAAAGTAATGCGACATTGAAACAAGTAAACTTAACGAGGGTTCCCTTTTTCCATTCTCGTAATAAGATAAACTCTCTCTTGAAATATTTAAATCTATCGCTACTTTTTGTTGATTGTAGTTTTTTTGTTTTCTTATTTTTTTTAAACCAATCATATTTTGCCCTTGACATTAGTGTAACAATTTGTTACTCTTATTTTGTAACAAATTGTTACATTTATGTGTTGAAACAAATTTAATAAAACTTATTGTTTTTCTTTTTAACATTTTTAGGCAATTTAAATTTTTAAAGACAGATTATTAATTTAAAAAATTAGTGTTAGAGAGTTCTAAAGTTTAAGGTAAAAACAAAAGTATTTTTTTATACAACACAAGTTTAGCAATTTGGAGGTTTTATTATTTACAAAAGGGAGGAGGAAAATAAACTATGTTTTGCAAAAAATGTGGCAAAGAAGTTAACGATGATGCTGTTGTTTGTATTCATTGTGGATGCTCTTTAAAAGAGGATGAAAATAAGAAGGAAATGAATGAATCAAAAACAGGCATAGGTGTGTTAATGGGCTTGTTTTTGGGGATTATAGGTCTTGTTATTGGAATTTGTATGTATCCTGCTGGAACGCTAGCCAGAAAAACTTTTTTAAAAGCTTGGGGCATAACATTTGGTGTTTGTGTTGCAATTTTAGTTGTTTGTTACATAATTATTCTTTGTGTTGCAGGCAGTATGATAAGTCAGTTACCATATTAAAAGATATGAGTTATAAAAATAAAAGAAACAGATTTTTAAAACATTTGGTTTTAATTTCTGTTTCTTATTTTTTTAAGTTAAAATTTGTTTATAACTTTAAAATAAATTTGTATAAATAGTATTGCATAAAAGCATAAATTATAGTATTATTTCTAGGTGTAAATATCTGCTACTAAATGTAGGTTAAAATTTTTGAAACAGATATTTTTATACATTAAAAAACATTTTTTTTTATATATAAATTTAAAATTAAAGATAATTATGGCGTTTATGTTTTAATTATTTTTTTATTAAATGGAAATTATGTTATTTGTTTCTTAAACAATAAAAAAGAGAGTGTAATAGAATTTTATGCACAAATATGAAGAAAAAGTTTTAAAGCCACAAAGGTTAACCGATTATCTTTTTGGTTTGGGGTTAAAAAATAGTCAGGTAGCAAAACTTTATAAAAATAAAGATGTAAAAGTAAATGGCGTTAGAACTTTGCAGGATGTAATGCTAGAAACTGGAGATTGTGTTACATTATTTTTAAAAGAAGAGTTAAATAGTAGGTTTAACATTGTTTATGAAGATGATAACATTTTTGTTATAAATAAATATGCAGGCATTGAAGTTGTGGGAGAAAATAGTTTAGAACAAAAGTTAAATAGTTATGCTGTGCATAGATTAGATAGAAACACAAAAGGCTTGCTTGTTATGGCTAAAAATTTGGTTGCAAAAGAAGAGTTGCAGAACGCTTTTAAGCAAAACAATGTTGTTAAAAAATATTTATGTGAAGTTGTTGGAGCTACAAGTTTTAACAACACTCTTATAAAAAATTATTTATTTAAAGATGCAAAACTTTCTATGGTGTATATTTACGATACTCCTAAACCTCATACTCAGGAAATTAAAACAATTTTCACAACGCTTAAAAGTTCGGCTCAAACTAGTGTTATTGAATGTACATTAATAACTGGAAAAACTCATCAAATAAGGGCACAACTTGCACATCTAAACCACGCAATTTTAGGCGATGGTAAATATGGTAAAACTGAAGATAATAAAAAATTTAAAGAAAGCACTCAAAAGTTGCACTGTTATTATTTAAAATTTTTAAATTTAAATAAACTAGATTATTTATCAAATAAAGAGTTTGTGTTATATCCTAATTGGTATAATAAATAAATTGATATTATAAAAATAGTTTGTATGTTTTTCTTTTAATGTTTGAAAGGTTAAAATTTTTTGTTATTTAAATATATTAATTTAGATTTGATAACTTATTAATGAAAAAACAAAACAGATTTTTTACATAGTGAAATAAAATAAAAAGATAAATTTATAATAAGAATTTCTAAGGGAGTTTGTATTATGAGCAGAGATAAAACTAAGAATAATACTATTAAAAAGAATTTAGAAGATAGTGCTTCCACGAATAACATAAAAAAAGAAACTAAGTTTGAAACTGATAAGGAAGAAATTGTTGTTAAGGAAAGTGATATATCTAAAAGTAATGACATCCTTTTAAAAACTGAAAATAAAACTGAAGATATAGATAAAAAAACAGCAAAGAAAGAAGCCATTAAAAAGAATGTTAAAAGTATGAGCATAGAAATATTAACCATTTTAATTGGCACATTTGTTATGGCACTTGGTTTTCAAATATTTTTAACTCCACATAAAATTGTTCCTGGTGGCTTTATGGGGCTTGCACAAATTGTGCACGACATTGTTGCTAAAACTGGTTTTACATTTATATCAACTTATGCTTGGTACATTATTCTTAACGCATTCCTATACATTTATGCAGTTAAATGTTTAGGTTGGAAATTTGGCATTCGTGCTGGAGTTGGAATTTTTTCTTTTGCCATATTTGGTATGATTATAGAAAATACCAATTTAGTTGACCCTATAACAGAAATGATTAAAACAGAAGCTGCAACTTCATATATTTTGTATGCAATTTATGGTGGTGTTTTAATGGGCTCTGGTATCGGGCTTGTGTTTAGGGGCAATGGTTCCACAGGTGGTTGCGATATGGTTGCCCTTGTTGTTAACAAATTTTTTCCAACTGTTACAACTGGGCAAATAATTATGTTTGTTGATGGCACAGTTGTTGTGCTAAGTGTTATTGCTTATGGTAGTTTAGTGTTACCTCTTTATGCTTTAATAACCATATTTATAAGTGGCAGAGTTAGTGATATGTTTGTTGACGGTATTCGTTCCCTTAGGGCATATTATGTTGTTACAGATAAAAAGGAAGAACTATCTCAGGCGGTGTTTAATAAATTAAATAGAGGCGTTACAAACCTTAAATGCGAAGGTATGTTTACCCATAACGATAGAGATATGTTACTTATTATTGTAAGGCGTTCGCAAATAATTTCACTTAAAAAAATTGTTAAAAGAATAGACCCTAATTCCTTTATGTTTTCTCATAATGTAAAAGAAGCTTATGGAAATGGTTTTATTGCTTATTCAAACGATAAAATTAAGAAAAATAAAAAATTTAAAAATATTAATCAAGAACAAAATATTGTTGATAATAATGTTCAAAACTTAGAGGATAAAAACAACCTTAAAACCATAAACCCTAAAAATGAAATTATTGAAAATAATGATAAAGAAAACTTAAAAGTTGAAAATAAGGCCAAGGTTAAAAAAACAAATTTAAATAAAGATAATATAAATAAAACCAACAAGAATAATAAAAATTTAAACAATAAAAAAGCCACTAAAAGTGAATAATTAAAAAACTTTATTTGTAGGGAAAATAAAGAAATTTAGAAGTTTTTAAAGGTAGTTAAAATGAATAAATTAGACCTTCTTAAACTTGCAGAATTACAAGATAGCGAAAGTTATGATGAAAGTGAGTTTGAAGAAATTGAAGAAAACAAAAATAAAGAGTTTAAAAACAATTATGAGGCTTTTTATGATGATGTTAAACAACCAAATAAATACATAAAAGAAGATTGGTAAATAAAATTGAAATTAATTAAAAAACTTTTTATAAAAGATTATAAAAATACTCAAGATGAAAAAGTTCGTTTTAGGTATGGAATTGTGGCAAGTTTGTTTGGAATAATAACAAATCTTTTACTATTCATTGCAAAAATTGTTATTGGAATATTGGGTAGTAGCATAACTATTGTTGCAGATGCTGTTAACAATTTGTCCGATGTGGGAAGTTCAAGCATAACTTTTTTAGGCTTTAAACTTTCGCAGAAACCTGCCGATAAAGAACATCCCTTTGGACACCAGAGATACGAGCAAATTATGGCACTTATTGTGGCTGTAATAGTTTTGGCACTTGGTTTTTTAATGGCAGAAAATTCTTTTGAAAGGTTAATTTCTCCAGTAACCACCACTGTTACAATTTTAACCTATGTAATTTTAGGAATAAGCATTTTTATTAAATTGTTTCAAATGTTTTTATATCGTAGTTTTGCTAAAGATATTGATAGCAAAGCCTTAAAAGCAAGCAGTATTGATAGCAGAAACGATGCAATTTCAACCTTTACCGTTTTAATTGCTATGATTATTATAAATGTTGTGGGAGATGTTGGCTTTAGCATAGATGGTATTTTTGGTTTGCTTGTTTCTATATTTGTTATTATTTCTGCAACTTTACTTGTTAAGGAAACTATTAGCCCACTACTTGGACAAATGCCAGATGATAAATTTGTTGAAGAACTTAAAAATAAAATTTTAAGTTATGATGGCATTTTAGGTATACACGATTTTTTAATTCACTCTTATGGAGAAAACAAATTTTTTGTAAGTGCACACGCAGAAGTTAGTTCTAGTGTTGATATTATGATTTCTCACGAAATAATTGATAGCATTGAACGAGATTTTAAAAAAGACTTAGGAATAATATTATCTATACACCTAGACCCAATAGAAACAGAAAACGAAGAAGTTAACATTAACAAGAAAAAGGTAGATGTTATTTTAAAAAATATTAACGAAACCTTATCTTTTCACGACTTTAGAATGGTGTTTGGTAAAAACAACACGAACATAATTTTTGATGTTGTTATTCCTTTTGATTGTAATGTTACGGTTGAACAAATTAAACACGAGTTAGAAGATAAATATAAGAATGAGGATAAGAACTATTATTTTGTTTTAGATGTGGACAGAATTTAGTTTGCTTTAAAAATTGTTATAATAATTTTTTGTTAATTTTTTTAATTAAATTTTTTATAGTTTTATTAAAGTTTTTTTGCTTATAAAAAAATAAATAATTTTGTTAAAATTAAATTGTTAAATGTTACCTAAAAAACAAATTAAAAAAGCATTGAAAAAAACTTTGTTTTTTGTTAAACTTGTTCTATAAAGTTTTGAGTTATAAGGAGGGGGGAATAATGCCGTTTTGCAAATATTCAAGTAGTTTAATTAACGCAGGAACAATTAACATAGATGCAAAGTTTTTAAATGATTATGTTCCCATTGCTCCAGAAAATTGTTTAAGAGTTTATCTATTTGGGTTATTAAAATGTCAGAATAGTGCAGGGTACGACAATACTATTGAAAATTTTGAAAATGTGTTAGGGCTAAAAAAGGAAGAAATTATAAAAGCCTTCCTTTATTGGCAAGACCAAAATCTTGTGCAGATTTTGGAAACAGAACCCCTTGAAATTAGGTACCTTCCTCAGAAAGATAATTTAAGAAATTTAAAGAAATTAGATTCCAAAAAATACGCAAGTTTTATAACAGAAGTGCAAGAAATTATTTCTGGCAGACAAATTAACCCTAATGAGTATTATAAGTATATAGATTTTATAGAAACCTATAACATTCAACCTTGTGACCTTAATATGATTGTTAAATATTGTGTTGATAAAAAAGGTAATAATATAAATTGTAACTATATTTTAACGGTTGCTAAGGTATGGGCTGATGAGGGAATTAGAACGGCAGAAAAGATAGAAGAAAAAATTGAAAGTTTAACATTATTAACTAGCGATATAAGCGTTGTTGCTAAAGCTCTTAAGTTTAAGGGGAATTTATCTATAGAACATCAGCAAATGTATGAAAAGTGGGTTAAAGCCTATGGCTTTACTTTAAACAACATTGTTTCCCTTGCAAAAAAAGTTTCAGCTAAAACAAAAAACTATAGTTTTGAGTTTTTAGACAAAGCTTTAACAAAATATTATGAGTTAAAGTTATTTAGTTTTGCTGAAATGGAAGAATATGAGGCTAATAAAAGTGACCTTATTGCTTTGGCAAAAGATATTAATAGAGCACTTGGCATTTATTATGAATCGGTAGAAAACGAAGTTGAAACTTATATAATACCTTGGTTAAATAAAGGGTTTAATGCAAAAACATTATTATTAATTGCAAACTCTTGTTTTAAAACTAATATTCGCACTTTAGATGGAATGGAACAATCTGTGCAGAAGTTTTATAAAAAAGGTTTATTAACAGAATCTAGCATAGATAGCCATTTAAGTGAAATTATGGCAATTGACAATAGAATTAAAAATATATTGCAAAATCTTAATATAGATAGGCGAGTTAATAGTTTTGATAGGTCGTTTTATCGCACCTGGACATATTCATATAAATATACTGATGAGATTATAGATTACGCAGTTAGTTTATCTAATGGCAAATTAAATGCTATGCAATATGCAAATGCTTTGCTAACAAATTGGTTCGATTTAGGTTTAAAAAACTTAGAAGAAATTAAGAAGCAAAATAATTTAACAAATCAACCTAAAAAGCAAACTGCAAATTTTGAAAGAAAATCTTTTTCTTCAAGAAGTTATAGTGAAGAAGAACTTAATGCTTTGTTTGACAATTTAGATGAAATAAATTTGTAAATTTTTTTAAGGATAAAAAATGAGGAATAATGAATTAAAAAATAAAGTTTTTTTACAAATAAAGCAAAGCAAATTAATTGCAGAAGCAGAAGCAGATAAAAACTTAGAACTTGCTTTTAAAAATGAAAACTTTAAAACAACCTATACCCAAATTAAAAGTTTAAATTTTGATATTGCAAAAAAGGAATTTTTAAATAAGGGAACTAGTGAAGATAAAAAACTGCTTAAAGTTTTAACAGAAAACTTAAAAAAACAAGCGAAAGACTTGGGTTTTAACTTAACCGATTTTAAACCCAACTACGATTGTAAAGTTTGTGGCGATACTGGGCTTATAGGCAGCGAATATTGTGGTTGCTTTTATAAAAAATTAAATAAAGAAATTATCAACAATTTGGGAATTAATGTGGATAACTCTCACACCTTTGCCAATTCAAATTTCAATTTGTTTCTTGAACCAGATAAAATTAAAACATTATATTCTAAAATAGAAAACTGGTGTAACTGTTTGCCAGACACTCAATATAAAACTGTGTTAGTAAGTGGAGAAACAGGGGTTGGAAAAACTTATTTAATAGATTGTGTTTGCAATAATTTAATTCAAAAAAATGTTGTTGTTAATTATTACACTGCCTTTGCTCTTAGTGATTTGTTTTTAAAGTATAGAACTTCTTTCACTCAAAATAATTCAGGGCTATTAGATGGAGTGTTGAATTGTGATGTTTTGATTGTTGATGATTTGGGTAGTGAGCCAAATTTAAAAAATAATGAAGAATATTTTTATCTTTTGTTTAATGAAAGGTTAGTAAAAAATAAATTTACAATAATAACAACAAATTTGTTGCCTTCTCAACTTATGGATAGATATGGAGAAAGAACTTTTAGCAGGCTTAGGGACAAGCGTTCTTCTACTTTTATTAAAATAGAAAACCCAGATTTAAGGCGTAAGTAAAAATTATAAAAAACTACCTAAACATAGATAGTTATTTTTTGTTATATTCAAAATCTTTTTCTGTTAGTATTTCATATGATATATTTTTTCTTGGGTTATATATAAAAATATAATTACATATCAAATTTAATTTATCATCTATATTTTTTAATAATTCAATTATTTCTAACTGATTACTATTGCTATGTAATAATTTTTCATTATCTTTAAAAGTTTTATTCATAAATAACCCCTTTATTATAGTACCTTTTTTATGATGATGTGTCAACATATTGGTATGATGCATCATCACATATTTTGTATAAATTTTAAGTAAACTATTTATATGAAAACTTTAAATGATGAAATTGTAGATAGATTATTAAAGTATATGGGAGAGAAAAATATTTCTCAATATAAATTGGCAAAACTTAGTTGTATTCCTTTTCCAACAATAAGGTCTATAATTCAAAGAAAAACTAAAGATATCCATTTAAGAACAATAATAATGTTAGTTAATGGTTTAGGCGTGCCATTAAACGAGTTTTTAGATGAAAAAATTTTTAATGTTGACAATTTAGATATGTAAAATAAAAAAACTACTAAGTTTTAGTAGTTTTTATTTTTTAATTTGTTCTATTTACTTTTTAGTAAAGCAATAAGTTTTACTAGTTTATTATACCTTAATAAAAATTATAATTTAATTATAATTTTTAATTATATTATTTTTTAAATTTTTTGTTTGAGACTAAGGTAAATATTAGAATTAAATTGTTGTGTATAATTCAACTTTAGATTTTCCTATAAACCCTAACCTTGAATTTAAACCAACAGTTGTGTTTTGTTCATCGCAAACTCTGGTGCAATCTTCTAAAATAGGGGTGTGTAAAACTTGTGTCCAGTTACTGCAATTAATTGCATTTAGCACACCTTTTTTATAATTTTCCATATCTGCATTTTTCATAATGCTTGATATGAATTTACCTTCCTCTCCATTTTTGTCGAAGTAATTTATTGTCATAACTTGTGAGTTTAGGCGTTTAGTTTCATCTATTGTAACACGAGAAATAAATACATTTGAATCCATAAGTTAAAACCTCTAATATTTTTAAATAAATTTTAGCATAAAAAAAACATTTTAAAAAGCAAAATTATTTTATTTTTAGTTTTTTAATTAAAAAAGTAGAAATAGAGATTAATATTATGTTAAAATTTATTATTAAAGACAGGAGAAAAAATATGAATTTAGTAAAAGAACATTGGACTGAAAAAGATGGCGAGCTGTTTGAAAGTTATTTGCTTTCATTTAGTAAAGGCGAAAAAAGTGCTGAATTTGAAAAGAGGATTGTTAACACCAATTTGGAATGTATTGCAGTGCCAAGTGCCATTGTTGATAAAATAATTAAAGAAATTTATAAAGGAAATTTTGAAGAATTTATTAACTTATGGTTGTGGAATAATTATACTGAAACTTCTATAATAGGCAAACTTATAAGCAAAATTAAAAACTTTGACACATTAAAAAAATATTTAACTATATATGCTAACAAAGCGGATAACTGGGCAACTTGTGATTGTTTAAAGTTAAAAGTGCAAGATAAAAATAAAGAAGAATTTTATAACTATTCTTTAGAGTTACTCAAAAGTAAAAAGCCTTTTGTTAAAAGAGTAGGCCTTAACATTATTATGAAGTTGGTTAATTTCAAGGAATTTTTACCAAGAATTTTTAATATTTTAAATAGTTATAAAATGGAAGAAGAATATTATGTTAATATGATGGTTGCTTGGATTGTTTGTGAATGTTTTGCTAAACATAGAAATGAAACTTTAGAGTTCTTAAAACAACATAATTTAAATAAGTTTACCATTAATAAAGCAATAAGTAAGTGTCACGACAGTTTTAGAGTTAGTAAAGAAGATAAAGAAATGTTAAAAAGTTTCAGACAAAACTAATAAACTAAAGTAAGCAGAAAAATTAACTTGATGTTTTTATTATATTTAAATTTAATATAACCTTATTTTTTAATGTTAAAAATTAATAATTGTTTTTTTATAATTTTTAAAAATAATTAAATAGTTTTTTTAATGAAATGTATTTATAAGTTTATAATAATTAAGGTTAACAATAAAATTTTTTTAAAAGGCAATTTATTTTTGCATCTTTTTTATTAGTTATTAACATACTTTTTAATTTAAAAATTTTATTATATATTTTTAAAATTATATCACCTTATTATAGTTTATTGCGTAATATGATATAGCAGAAAATTGTTTAACTAATTTTGGCTTTTTATGTTTTAGATTATCTTAAACATTTTTTTGCTAAGTAAAGAATGATAAGGAGATTATATGAATTGTTGTAATTGTATTTGCCCAAGGCCACACAACTTTTTTGGCCCAACAGGTCCAACAGGTCCAACAGGCCCTGCAGGTGGTCCAACAGGCCCAACAGGTCCTACGGGTCCAACAGGATTAACGGGCCCAATGGGTCCAACAGGCCCTACGGGCGCAACTGGTGCCACAGGAGCAATGGGTGTTACAGGTCCTACAGGGCCAACAGGAGCAATGGGGCTAACAGGTTTAACAGGTGCCACTGGCCCAACTGGAGCTACTGGAGCAACAGGCGCCACTGGTGCAACGGGTGCAATGGGCCCAACAGGTCCAACGGGCGCCACTGGTGCTACGGGTGCCACAGGAGCTACGGGCGCAACGGGAGCAACTGGCCCTGCTGGTTTAACAGGTGCTACGGGCGCAACAGGCGCAACTGGTCCTACTGGTCCAACTGGTCCTGCTGGTCCAACTGGTCCTGCTGGAGCAGCGGGTGTGGCAGGTCCAATAGGTCCAACTGGTCCAACAGGTAGTGTAGGTCCAACTGGTCCGACAGGGGCAACTGGTTTAACAGGTGCTACAGGTGCTACTGGAGCAACAGGTCCCACTGGCCCAACTGGTCCAGCTGGAGCAACAGGCGCAACTGGTGCCGCAGGTGTATTAGGTCCAACAGGTCCTACAGGACCAACAGGTGCAACTGGAGCCACTGGAGCAACAGGCGCTGCTGGCGCTACGGGAGCAACGGGACCAACAGGCCCAACTGGAGCCACAGGTGCTGCGGGTGCGGTAGGTCCTACAGGTCCAACGGGGCCAGCAGGAACAATAACCCCTGCCGCTGCAGTTCCAGATGTTGAAGACACTCCTACCCCAGATGAAGTAGGGGCAACGCTCAATCAGTTATTGGCTTCACTTCGTGCCGCAGGATTTTTAGCAACCTAAAAAAAATACAACAGATAACAAGTTAATAAAATAAAAAAATTTAAATTAATTAATTTAAAAATAAAAAGAGATTGTAAATTATAATATATTTACAATCTTTTTTTTGTTTTAACAAATTTGTTAAATATGCTATAATTATTTCAATAATAAACTGACTGATAGTTTTAAAATTATTGTTTATTTCTTTCTATTTCTTAATTATATACATTAAATTAGGTTTGTTTTTGTTATAGTATGTTAACTTATATGTTTTACTATAAAAATTAATTTAGTTTGCTAAATTTTTAAGTTGTATTAATTGGAATATATTTTTTAAAGTTAAAAAGTTTAATTAAAAGGAATTGTTTGATTGACTGATATAGAAATATTATCTCCAGCGGGAGATGAAAAAAGTTTTTATGCTGCTATTAATAACGGAGCAAACGCAATATACTTAGGTTTGCAAAACTTTAATGCACGCAATAAAGCACAAAATTTTAGTTTAGAAAATTTAAGTTGTTATGTAAATATTGCTCATTTATTTAATGTTAAAATTTATGTTGTTGTGAACACTCTTATAACTAACGAAGAAACTTTTGAATTGTTAAAATTGGTGGAGGGGGCAATACATAGTAAAGTAGATGCTTTTATTGTTCAAGATATTGGAGTTGCCACCCTTTTAAAATGTACTTTTAAAGGCATAAATTTGCACGCTAGTACTCAAATGGGTATTCATTCTTTGAATGGTGCAAAAGTTGCAGAAAGTTTAGGTTTTACAAGAATTGTGTTAAGTAGAGAAGTAACAAAACAAGACATAATTGAAATTAAAAACAACACAAATTTGGAACTTGAATTTTTTGTGCACGGAGCATTATGTGTTAGTTTTTCGGGCAATTGTTATTTAAGTAGTTTATGCTCAAACGAAAGCGGAAATAGAGGGAGATGTTTGCAGCCTTGCAGGTTAAAATATCTATCTAATTTTAATGGAAAACAATTAAAAAATGGTTATCTATTTTCGGCAAACGATTTGTGTTTAATAGATAAAGTTAAAGAGTTAAAAGAGTGCGGAATAACATCTTTTAAAATTGAGGGGCGTTTAAGAAGGCCTAGTTATGTAGCATATGTTACAAGAATGTATTCTTCGGCTTGTAACTTAAGTTATAAAGAAAACGCTGTGCAAAGCAAATTAAGGCTTGAAAATTTTAAAAAATTGTTTAACAGGGGTGAATATAATACAGGGTTTTATTTGACAGGGGAACCCAACAAAAAGGTGATAAATTCTAGTTATCAAAACCATAGAGGAATTGAAATTGGATACGTTAAAAATGTTAAACCTTTCAAAGATATTTATGAAATAATGGTTATTTCAAATGGTTATGAAATTAAAAAAGGGGATGGTTTAAAATTTATTTTTGGTACCAATGAACAAAGTTTGGGGGTGGGTAGTGTAAAGAAAAATAACAACAAAAATGAATATGTTATTTATTCCAAAACTAACCCAAAAATTTCTAGCAAAGTTTATTTAACTGTTGATAATAATTGGGAAGAAAGTTTGTTAAAGGAAACTAAAAAAATTAAATTTGTTGCCCACTTTTATGCAAAAGAAGATACTAATGCAAAACTTGTTTTAAGTGTTGGAAATATAAGTGTAGAAGCAATTTCAAAAGATAAATTAGAGCAAGCAAAAAATTCTGCTTTATGCAAAGAAGATGTTTTGCTAAGTTTGCAAAAAACAAAAGATACTTTATTTGAACTTGAAAATTTATTTTGTGAACTTGGAAATGTTTTTATGCCAAAATCGAATTTAAACGACTTAAGGCGTGATGCATTAAATAAGTTGCAAAAGGCATTGTTAGTTAATTACGAAAGTAATAATTTAAAGGCAATAGAAATAGATTATTCCTTTTTTTATAACTTATTTAGAGATGTAAAGAATACAGGTTTAAAAAACTATAATTTAGAAGATAAAAATATTTATGGTAAAACATTTTCAATTACAACTAAAGAGCAAGAAAAATTTAACTTTGTAGGAAAAGAAATAGAAAGTAAAAATTTTGATAATTTAAAGCTAGATGTTATAAAAAATAACCTAACATCAAAGAGTTGCGAAAGCATAAATTGTGTATGTTTCAATGAATTTACAGAGGTAGAAGAAATTGCAAATATCAATAAGCCTAATTTAAAGTTTGTTTTTTCGCCTATTAATTGGAATGTAGAAAATGTTAAAAATACTTATAAAAAATTTAAAGAAAAATTCTTTATAAATAAACTATATTTAAATTTACCAAAAGTTTTAAGAAGTGATGACTATAAAGTTGTTGAAACTATAATTAAAACCTTTAATAAGCAGGAGATAGGAATAGTTGCAAATAATTTAAATGGTGTTTATTTTGCAAGTGTTGGTTATGATGTTATTGGCGGAGTTTATTTAAACATAACAAATATAGCAAGCGTTTTGTGTTTAAATAGTTTAGGGGTAAAGCATTTTACTAAAAGTTTTGAAAATTTTTCAACATTAGAAAAAGGCTTAACTTTTATAGGTGCCCCAGCGGCTATGACTTTTTGCCATTGTCCTTATAAAACTAATTTTGATAATGATGAATGCAAAAATTGCAAGTTTACAGATAGTTTAAAAATAAAAGCCGAGAATTGTAAAACATATAATTTAAGAAGAACAAAAATGAAAAATTGTGTTTTTGAACTTGTTGATAATAATAAATTAAATTTAGATAAGTTAAAAGAGGTTAACACATTTATCGATTTAAGAACTTAAAAATTTAATGTCTAATCTTGGTAAAAATTCATATACTATTTATAGAAAGTTTTAATAATTTAGTTGCTTTAAATAATTAAAACAATTTAGCGTAAAATTGATTAGCTGAAAAAAATGGAAGAAAGAAAAATTGTTTTTTTAAATATTTTTATAACAAAAAATTTTAATAGTAAACAATTTTAATTAGTTCTAAAACTTTTTATAAAAATGGAAAAAAGTAAAAAAAATTTTAACTTTTGTTATTGACTTTAACACAAAAAAAGGCTAAAATTTTTATGTGTAATTAAAAGAGTATAAGGAGATGTAAAACAGATGAAAAAAGAAAATGAAACTGTTTCGGTAGATGCTTGGAAAGGCTTTAAAGCTGGTGCTTGGCAAAAAGAAATTAATGTTAGCGATTTTATTTTATCTAACTATAAAGAATATAAAGGTGATGATTCCTTCCTAGTTGGTAAAAGTGAAAGAACTGCCAAAGTTATGGAAAGAGTTGAAAAACTTTTAGCAGAAGAAAGCAAAAAAGGTTTACTAGATGTTGACCTTGTTCATTTATCTGGCATAACAAGTTTTAAACCTGGTTATATTGATAAAAAGAATGAAGTTATTGTTGGGCTTCAAACAGATAAACCATTAAAGAGAATTGTTAACCTTTATGGTGGCGTTAAAACCGCAAAGAAGGCCCTTGAAGCTTATCATAAAAAAATAGATATTAAACTTGAAAACACTTTTAATGAATTTAGAAAATCTCACAACCAAGGTGTTTTTGATGCTTATACCACAGAAATTAGGCGTGCAAGAAGTGCAAAACTTTTAACAGGTTTGCCAGATGCTTATGGTAGAGGAAGAATTATAGGCGACTATAGGCGTATTGCATTATATGGTGTAGATAAACTACAAGAAGCAAAATCTAATGAATGGAAAAATCAATATACTGATGTTTCCACAGAAGAAAACATTCGTTTAAGAGAAGAAATATACGAACAATATAGAGCACTTGATAAAATTAAAGAAATGGCTGCAGGTTATGGTTATGATATTTCAAAACCAGCAACAAATGCAAAAGAAGCTATACAATGGACATATTTTGGTTATCTTGCTGCTATTAAAGAAAACAACGGTGCTGCAGAAAGTTTAGGCAGAACTTCTACTTTTATAGATTGCTATATTGAAAGAGATATGAAAGATGGCAAACTTACAGAAGAGGAAGCACAAGAACTTATTGACCAATTTATTATTAAACTTCGTTTAGTTCGTCATTTAAGAACTCCAGATTATGATGAAATATTTGCTGGCGACCCTACTTGGGTTACAGAAGCAATTGGTGGTATGGCAGATGATAAGAGAAGTTTAGTAACAAAATCTTCTTTTAGATATCTTCAAACTTTAATTAACTTAAACCCAAGCCCAGAGCCAAACCTAACTGTTTTATACTCTTCAAAACTTCCAGCAAAATTTAAAAAATTCTGTGCAAAAATTTCAATTTTAACAGATGCTATTCAATACGAGGGTGATGATGTAATGCGTGCTATTTATGGCAACGATTATGCTATTGCTTGTTGTGTTAGTGCTATGAAAGTTGGCAAACAAATGCAATTTTTTGGTGCTCGTTGTAACCTCGCAAAAGCTTTGTTATATGCAATTAATGGTGGTGTTGATGAAAAAACTGGCAAACTTGTTGTTGAAGGTTTAACAAAAAACACTGAAAAGGTTTTAAGTTACGATAAAGTTAGAAAACTTTATTCTCAAGTTTTAAAGAAAACTGCAAAAATATATGTAGATTCAATGAACATTATTCACTATATGCACGATAAATATGCTTACGAAGCAAGCCAAATGGCTTTACACGACACTAAAGTAGAAAGACTTATGGCTTTTGGTATTGCAGGTTTCTCTGTTGCTGTAGACTCTCTTGCTGCAATTAAATATGCAAAAGTAACACCTGTAAGGAATGAAGAAGGCATTGCAATAGACTTTAATGTTGAAGGCGATTTCCCAAAATATGGTAATGATGATGATAGAGTAGATGACATTGCTGTTGAACTTGCAAATGAATTTATAACAGATTTAAAAGAATATCCTTTATATAGAAATGCAAAACATACATTATCTTTATTAACAATAACTTCTAATGTTATGTATGGTAAAAACACAGGCTCTACTCCAGATGGTAGAAAAGCAGGCGAAGCTTTTGCTCCAGGTGCAAACCCAATGCACGGAAGAGATGCTTCTGGTGCTTTAGCATCACTTAACTCAGTAGCAAAAATTCCTTATAAAGATTGTTGCCAAGATGGTATTTCAAATACATTCTCTATTGTTCCAGATGCACTTGGTCATAGCGATGAAGATAGAGAAAAGAACTTAGTTGCAATACTAGATGGTTATTTTAACCAAAAAGCACAACACTTAAATGTTAATGTTTTGAATAGAGAACTTTTAATTGATGCTATGAACAATCCTTGGAAATATCCTAATTTAACAATTCGTGTTTCTGGTTATGCTGTTAACTTTAACAGATTAAGTAGAAAACACCAAGAAGAAGTTATTGCAAGAACTTTCCACGATAAAATTTAATTTATAAAAATTTCAAAAATAAAAAGAGTATAAATTTTAAATTATACTCTTTTTTATTATAAAATAATTATTAAAAATTAAAACCCTGCCAAAATATATGGTTGGGTTTTAATATTATTTTTAAATAAGATTATTGTTAAAAATTTAAAGCATTATATTTTTTCAGTGTTTAATTTATAGTAGTATTCTAGCAGTTCTGGAGAATAGTTTTCTATTCTTCCGCTTGGTAAAATTAGCATTCTGCTTATGCCAATTTGTTCAACAAAGGCTGGGTTATGGCTAACAACAATAATAGTGCCAGTATATTCGTGAAAGTTGCCACCTATAATTTTTTGTGTTTCTGGGTCTAGGTGATTAGTTGGTTCATCAAGAAGTAAGAGATTTGCCTTTTGCATTAATATTTTTAAAAGAGCTATTCTAGCTTTTTCACCAGGAGATAGTACTTTTGCCTTTTTAAAAACATCTTCTTCATAAAACAAAAAATTAGCCAACATTCCTCTTATTTGCCAAGGAGTATATTCATAGTTGTTAACATTATCTAAAATAGTTTTATTAAGGTCTATTTGTTCTAGTTCTTGTGCGTAGTAGGCTATATCTGTTTTTGAGTTAAAACGTATTGTGCCAGTTTGGGCTTTTAAAAAGCCCATTAATAATTTAAGCAAGGTAGATTTTCCAACACCATTTTCTCCAACAACTAAAAACCGTTCACCACCACTAATGCAAAAAGATAAATTTTTATAAAGTGTTGGTTTGTTTTCATAATTAAAGGATATATTTTTTACTTCAAGAGGCATTAAAGCTCCTTGTCGTTTTGGGGTTATGTTCATTTTAACTCTTTTATAAACTCTATCGCGTTTTAACAACTCTTGCTTTTTCTTTTCAAGTTTTATTTCTCTATCTTGCCCCATTTTTTTTAAGGCGTGATTGGTGGCACTTGCTTGTTTTGCTTTGGTAATAAAAGCTGTTAACTCTTTTATTTCTTTTTCTTGTTGAGTTATTAATTTTTCTTTTAAGCGTTGTTCCTCAGCATAATTTTTAAGGTAGGTGTTATAGTTCCCGTTATAAACTAAAATTTTATGAGTTGCTTTATTAATAAATAAAACTTTATTTATAATGCTATTTAAAAATTCCACATCGTGACTGATTATTAAAACCATACCTTTGTATTCTTTAAGATAATTTGTCACGAAAGCTTTTGTTGAAACATCTAAGTGATTGGTGGGCTCATCAAGCAGTAAAATTTCTGGTTTAGAATATAAAAGCCTTGCAAATGCCATCTTGGATTTTTGTCCGCCAGATAAGTCTTTCAATTTCATATTTAGTAAATCGGCTTCTATTTCCATACTTTCTATTAGGTTAAGCAAAATATCTTCTGCCTGATAATAGTCAAAATATTCAAGTTTTTCTTGTGCTTTTGTCATTTCACGAAATAATTGTTTTTGTTCTGCTTCTGTTGCAGTTTCTAATTTTATGTAAATATCGTTTAGTTTGTTTTCCAATTTTTTAATTGGTCTGCCTTCTTCAATATATTCAAGAACAGTTTGCTCGGAATTTTCTAAAATAATTTCTTGAGGCAGGTAACCAATTCTTGCATTGCCTGTTGATAAAGTTCCACTGTCGAGTTTTATTTCACCTAAAATTATGCGGAACAAAGTTGTTTTGCCCGCACCATTAACTCCTATAATTCCTACTTTATCTTTATCGTTAATTTGAAACTCGGCATCCTCATAAATAGTTTCAAGCCCGAATGACAAATTCATTTTGTTGCCTTTCATATGTGTAAAATCTCCATTAAACTATCAAAAAGTTTAACATAGTAGAATTGTTTAGTCAAATTTTAAAGATTGATGTTGATTCTATTACTTTTAAAATAATTTTAATAATAAAGAAACAGAAAAATATGTGCATTAAAATTTTGGTTAAATTTAATGCTTCAATTATTAAAATAGTGTTGTTATTTAAATGAACATTTTTTGTTTGATAGGTTAGTAATAAAACTATCAAAATTTTTGAAAATAAAACTATAAAAAATTTTCTAAAAAGTCTTTTATTTTTTGTTTTGTTGTGGTAAACTATTCTAGTTTTAGGTGCTATATTTTTTATTATTTTAATTCTAAATTTAATTAAAGGATATGGTAAAATTTAAATTTATTTACAGTTTTTAAATCACAAAATTTAATAATTATTAGGTTATATATTAATAAAGGAAAAGGAAAATGAAAAACGATAAAGTAAGAAATATTGCAATTATTGCCCACGTAGACCACGGTAAAACAAGTTTAGTTAACGAACTTTTAAAACAAGGTGGCGCGTTTAGGCAAAATCAGGAAGTTGAAGATAGGGTTATGGATAGTAATGCTATAGAAAGAGAAAGAGGCATTACAATTTTAAGTAAAAATGCTTCCTTTATATATAAAGATATTAAAGTGAATGTTGTTGACACTCCTGGTCACGCCGACTTTGGTGGAGAGGTTGAAAGGGTTTTAAAAATGGTTGATGGCGTTTTGCTAGTTGTTGATGCTTATGAAGGACCTATGCCTCAAACAAGATTTGTTTTAGAAAAAGCACTATCTTTAAACCTAAAAGTTATTATTGTTATTAATAAAATAGATAGGAAAGATAGCAGAATTAGCGAAGTAAGCGATGAAGTTTTGGAATTATTACTTGACCTAAATGCAACAGAAGAACAATTAGATAGCCCAATTATTTATGCTTCTGCAAGGCAAGGAACTGCAACAGACGACCTTGCAAAAGAAGGCAAGGATATGACACCGCTTTTTGAAACTATTATAAATCATATTCCTTGCCCAAGTGGAGATGAAGATAAACCTTTTAAAATGCTTGTTAGTTCAACCGAACAAAACGACTTTTTGGGCAAACTTGCTGTTGGTAAAATAGAGCAAGGCACCTTAAAAATTAATGATAACCTTGTTATTACTAACTATCACGATGAAACAAAACGAGTTCCTTTTAAAGTTCAGAATATGTTTGAGTTTGTTGGGCTTAAAAGGTTAACTTTACAAGAAGCAAAAGTAGGCGATATAGTTTGTATTGCAGGGGCAGATAATATAACTATTGGAGACACTTTAAGCGATAAAGATAATGTTGAAACTTTACCTTTTGTTAAAATAAGCGAACCAAGTGTTGAAATGAGTTTTATTGTTAACAACAGTCCTTTTGCTGGTAAAGAGGGGAAATTTTGCACCAGCAGGCAACTTAGGGAAAGATTAATAAAAGAAACCGTTCGCGATTTAAGTTTAAAGGTTTATGATACCGATAGTGCAGATACTTTTAGAGTGCTTGGCAGAGGGGAAATGCATTTATCCATTTTAATGGAAAATTTGCGTAGAGATGGTTTTGAATTTCAAGTAAGTATGCCTAAAGTTTTATATAAAGAAATTGATGGAAAAAAATGTGAACCTATTGAAAAACTTGTTGTAGATTTGCCAGATGATAAAGCAGGAAATGTTATAAGTGTGCTTGGGGCAAGAAAAGGTGAATTGCTTGGTATGCACAGCAATAATGGTAGAACTAGGCTTGAATATTTAATTCCAGCTCGTGGCTTGTTTGGTTATAAGGGACAGTTTATGACGGACACAAACGGCGAAGGTATTATGAGTAGCGTTTTTTATGAATATCAAGAATTTAAAGGTAACTTGCAAAGAAGAAACTTTGGTATGCTTGTTGCTTATGAAACTGGAGAGGCAGTACAATATGGTTTGTTCTATTCTCAACAACACGGCAAATTATTTATAACCCCTGGTGAAAAAGTTTATGGTGGAATGATTGTTGGAACTAACCCTAGAGTAGATGATATAGTTGTTAATGTTTGCAAAACAAAACACTTAACAAATACTCGTTCTAGTGCCAGTGATGATGCATTAAGATTAGAACCTGTGCAAAAACCAAGTTTGGAACAGTATCTTGATATGTTAGATGAAGATGAACTTTTAGAAATCACTCCAGTTTCTATTCGTATGAGAAAGAAAACCCTAGACCACACAATTCGTGGCAGGGAAGATTTTAGAAGAAAAAAACAACAATAAAATTAAAATTTTGTTTTTATTTTTAATAATATTTAATAAGTTTTTTAGAAAGATAAATGTTTAATAATTAAAAAGAAAGAGACCGCAATTTAATATTTGCGGTCTCTTTCTGCGTATCTTTTTTCTACTTCATCTATAAAAATAGATTTTATATTATTTAAATCTCCATATAAAGTTACAATATCTTTTTCTTTTAAAATCTCATCGCGAGAAACATTATTAATAACTTTTCCAGCACGGTTAATTGCAAGCACAGTTAACCCATAGTTTTGTTTAATTTTTAATTCTTCTAAAGTTCTTTCGTTAAAGTTAAAAGGTAGCATTATAAGGGTTAATTCTACAATAGAATTTGTTCCATAATTATCTATAACTTTTAAAAAGTTTTTAGTTTTGCTTTTAGATAAACTATGTCCAAGTTTAAATATAATAGCATCAAAACCATTTTTAACAAATTTTATTTTTGAAAGTATAATAAATAAAAGCATTGCTCCAGCAAGAATTAATAACACTATCCATAAATTTTCATCTTGTGTGGAACCAATACTTAGCACTATTGAAATGAATGCCGAAACAAGAGTGGCAGAGAATGCATATCCAAAAATCATAGCGGTTATGCAAAGTTTGCGCCTTGCAGATGTTGTAACAAAAGGTTCTGTTTCTTTTGTTGTAAATCCGCAAGTTGTGAGCAGGGAAACAACTTGAAGCCTAGCTTTTTCTTCTGGTAGCCCTGTTAACCTAAATAAAACGGTAAAAATTTCTGCAATAATCATATAGGCTATCATAACAATAAAAAAAAGAATTAACGCTCCCAACATAACTTTGCACCCCCTATAAAAAATAGTAACATAAAAGGTAACAAAAAACAACACAAAAAGTTTTTATTATAACTACTATATTAAAAATAGCAATTTATAGTAACAAAAACTTTAGGCTTTATAATAATAATTAATAATGCTTAAACATTAAATTTTTAGTTATAGGTTTTATGTTTTTAAAAAATGTAGCAGATTAGTTGTTTGCAGTGTGTTTAAATCAATTTACTTTTATGCAAAAAAATGTTACTATAATTATGTTAAAATATATCTTTATTTTAGGGGGTTTTTATGAATTATACATCAGAAGTTGACAATATGTGTGTTGTCAAAAAAGGTGCCAATCACGGCCCAGCACCAATTCCAGAAGAAGCAAAATGGGTTCAAGCAAAAGAAATTAAAGATATTTCTGGCTTTACTCACGGAGTAGGTTGGTGTGCACCACAACAAGGTGCTTGCAAACTTACTTTAAACATTAAAGATGGTATTATTGAAGAAGCGCTTGTTGAAACTTTAGGTTGCTCAGGTATGACTCACTCTGCTGCAATGGCTAGTGAAATTTTGGTTGGCAAAACTATTTTAGAAGCACTTAACACCGACCTTGTTTGCGATGCAATTAACACTGCAATGCGTGAACTATTTTTGCAAATTGTTTATGGCAGAAGTCAATCTGCTTTTTCTGAAGGGGGGCTTTCAATAGGGGCAGGGCTTGAAGACCTTGGCAAAGGCACAAGAAGCCAAGTTGGAACTTGCTACAGCACAAAATTAAAAGGGCCTAGATATTTGGAATTATCCGAAGGCTACATAACAAAAATTGGTTTAGATAAAGACAATCAAATTATCGGTTATGAATTTGTTAACCTTGGTAAAATGATGGAAAACATAAAGAAAGGCATAGAACCTCTTGAAGCAATTAAAAAGGCTAGCGGTAAATATGGCAGAATTGAAGATGCTGTAAAACTAATAGACCCAAGAGAAGAATAAGGATAGGGGGAAAGAAGAATATGTTATTTGAAAATTATGAAAGAAGAATAAACCAAATTAATAAAGTGCTAAATAAAAATGGCATTAAAGATTTAGATGAAGCAAAAAAACTTTGTGATGATTTGGGTGTTAATGTAATTGAAATTGTAAAAGGTATTCAACCTATCTGTTTTGATAATGCTGGTTGGGCTTATACTGTTGGGGCTGCTATTGCAATTAAAAAGGGTGTAACTAAAGCTTGTGATGTTTCAAAATGCTTGGGAGAAGGGTTACAATCTTTCTGTATTCCTGGTTCTGTTGCCGATGATAGAAAGGTAGGGCTTGGTCACGGAAATTTAGGTTATATGTTGCTTAGTGAAGATACTGAATGTTTTGCTTTTCTTGCTGGGCACGAAAGTTTTGCTGCTGCAGAAGGTGCTATAGGAATTGCAAAAAATGCTAATAAAGTTAGAACAAAACCTTTAAGGGTTATTCTTAATGGGTTAGGCAAGGATGCCGCACAAATTATTTCTCGTATAAATGGGTTTACTTATGTTCAAACCGATTTTGATTTTTCAACAGGAAAAGTTAAAGTTGTAAACGAAACTGCTTACTCTAACGGGGAAAGAAGCAAAGTTCGTTGCTATGGTGCAAACGATGTTAGAGAAGGTGTTGCTATAATGCACCTTGAAAATGTAGATATTTCAATTACAGGAAATTCTACAAACCCAACTCGTTTCCAACATCCAGTTGCTGGAACCTATAAAAAAGAAAGATTAGAACAAGGCAAAAAATATTTTTCAGTTGCTTCTGGTGGTGGTACAGGCAGAACTTTACACCCAGACAATATGGGGGCAGGTCCTGCTTCATATGGTATGACAGATACAATGGGAAGAATGCATAGCGATGCACAATTTGCAGGTTCTTCATCTGTTCCTGCTCACGTAGAAATGATGGGGCTTATTGGTATGGGCAACAACCCAATGGTTGGTGCAACTGTTTCGGTTTCAGTTGCAATTTCTCAAGCAATGCAAAATAAAAAATAATTAGGTTTATTTAGTTTTTTAAAAATATATAAATTTTAAATAGTTGTGAATTTAATTCTCTTATTAAGTTTAGAGAACTGTTTACTAATTCAATTTACAATTAATTAACTTTCAGTTTTAAAAATTAAGTAAAAATTTTATAAAAATAAAATATAAAAAAGTATAGGAAAGGTGCCTATACTTTTTTTATGAAGTTTGAAAGCGTTTTTTTAACTTTGTTTAATTTCTAACAATAATATAAATTAAATAAGCAACATACATTGCAACAAACATTGCACCTTGCCATTTTTTTATGTTTTTTGAGAAACGGGATATTATAAAAATAATTAAAGCAGATAAAAGCATAATAACTAAATCTACTAAAATAGTGCTTGAAACTGTTAAAGTGCTTATGGTTGAGGAAAGCCCCAATATAAAAACTATGTTGAAAATGTTAGAGCCAATTACATTACCAAGTGCAATATCGTTTTCTTTTTTAACGCTAGCAACAACGCTAGTTACCAATTCTGGAAGAGAAGTTCCAACCGAAACTATAGTTAGCCCAACAAGAGATTCACTCATTCCCAAATTCTTTGCAATGCTAGAAACATTATTAACAACTAAATCGCCACCAAAAATTACTCCTGCAAGCCCTAGTATTGCAAGAATAATGCTTACCCATAAGGGAAGTTCTTTTTTAGGTTTGTTAGTTATTGTGTTGTTGGCAGGCATTAGTTCTTTAGTCATTTTCTTTGCTTTTTTCTTGTTAAGCCTTGTTGTTCTTGCAATTAAAAATAGAATATAGCTAACCAATAAAATTAAAAAAGAAATCGATTCAAAAATATCTAAAGTGTAAGGTGTTATTACAAAGCAAAAAATTAGTAAAATTATATTAAGAAGTAAAAGAATAGGTAAGTCGTACTTTTTAACATCTGTTCCAATTACAAGTGGGCAAATTAAAGAACTTATGCCAATAATTAAAAATGTGTTAAAAATGTTAGATCCAATAACATTGCTTATGCTCATATCGTTCATACCATTAAGCGAACTGTTAATGCTAACAGAAGCTTCTGGGGCACTTGTGCCAAGAGATACTAGTGTTAAGCCAATAATAAGTGGTGGAATTTTAAGTGCTTTTGCAAGTTTACTGCTGCCATCAACAAAAAAGTCTGCCCCTTTTACAAGTAAAATTAAACCAATAACTAATAGTAAAATATTTAAAAACATTTTGTTTCCTCCAAAATAATTTTAGTTTTTTATAATTTTATTTTTTAAAAAAAGACTTCTACTAAATTATTAATTTAGTAAAAGTCTTGAAATTTAAGTTGCTACCGAGCAAAATCTGGTTTTGCTGTATTGACGGCAAGCATCACACATTTTTATGTGCTTTCTACTCCCTTTTAGTAGGTTTATTCAATTTTATATTTTTTTACTTTAAAACAAACTTTGAAACACTTTTTAAAAATTTAATACTTTTTATAAAAGTTTTTTTAAAAGAATTATTATAAATAATTAAATTTTTAAAACATTAATTTTAATTTTTTTATATTAAAATAAACAGTTATGTTCTATAGAAAGGTTATTAATAGTATTAAATAAATTTTTTAATTATTTAAATATTTATAATAATCAATTTAATTATTATTTTCAGTATTTTATAATGTTTTGGTATTATTGTCAAATTTATTTTGTTTATTGTCCCATTCCATCATCAAGAATAGGAGGAACTATTGGATTTATATCTAATGATTCATTAGTAATGGAATAGGATGTAGGGTCTGTTGGAAGAATTGATATAGAAGACCCTGAAGTATATTCCTCTTTTATATTTGAACTAATGGTATCTACTCTATTGCTATTTTTATATTGTTCTATTATTTTCATTTTAATATCGGTAGAGGAAATTTCTCCTGTTCTTGGTAAGTATATAACATCAATACCGCCTTCTTTTGCTTGTGCTTCAAAGGTTTCCCATCTTTCCACTCCAGCTAATTGTTTTTCTGTCATTTCTTTTCCTTCATATTCACTTCTTAAGTATTCATCGCAAGAAAAAATAACATCACAACCAAGCTCTTCTGCAGGACCCATTTTATCGTAAAGGTCGTATTGAGGAATTGCTATGCTTACTCCTTTAATGGCACTTACAATTGCAAGCCTTTGTTCAAACGGAATAATTGGCTCTCTGTGTTTATAATCTCTAATAACATCATCTGTGGAAACTCCAACAATTAATTGGTCACAATATTTTAGTGCATTTTGTATGCTTTGTAAGTGTCCATAATGGAACATATCAAAAGCACCAGTCCAATATCCTCTATGATAAGGTTTTGTAGTATAAAAATCTTGAGCCCCGATAGGAAAACTTCTGGTTTTAGCAACCATTTCTGTAAGTTTTCTAAATAATAAACTTTGAGTGTAATCATTTAATCTTTGTGAATTTTGTGTATGGTTTTCCATAGTAAACTCCTTTATAAACAAAAAAAATTGTTTGGGGGGTGTATTACTCCCAAACAATTTTTAAAGTTTTTTATTTGCTTGCATTGGTGAAATATAAATTTGTTGAAAACTTTCAACAAAACTATTTATTTTTATTAAGTTTAATTTTTTACACTTAATTTTCATAACAATAGTATAATAACATAGTTAATATTTATAGTCAATGTGCAAATTGCCTAAATTTAAGCCTTTTTTAAAAATAAAAAAACCTATGTAAAAACTTTTACATAGGTAAATTTGATTTATTACAAAAATATTATATCACAAAAAAACTACTTTGTCAATATTAAAATATAAATATAATGATATTATAAGAAAGTATTTATTAAATTTGGGCAACAAAGATAATTAAAATTTAATTTTATAAATGTTAAAAAAACCTTTTGAAAATTTTAATAAAAATGTAATAATTAATTTAGGAGATAAAAATAATGGCAAGTGGAGAAAGAAAAAAAAGAAGTTTCTTAGGTTCTTTTTTAAAAGCAATTTTAGTTATAGTTATTGTTATTGTTACTTTAATTATAGGCGGATATTTAATTTTAAAATATGCAGTAGGAATTGATATTATAGATATAAAACACAAACTTAATTTGTTAAATGCAAATGTAAATGAAAGCGAAATTATTTCAAACCCATATTCAAATGCTGATGCTTTTGATGCTTTTAATGTGATGTTTGGAGAAGATAATAATATTTATGTTCAAGATGGAGAAATCTTTACTTTTAATGCAGAAGAATTAACAAATGCAAGCCTTATTAGCGATGAAATGCAACTTACTTCAAACCAACTTGCAGGTTGCACAAATGTGTTTATAAGTAACTCTATGAGCAGCGATGTTGATGTTTCAGGGTTTACCTTAGAAGCAGAATTAAAACAACTTATGTTTTCGAATTTAAGAAATGAAGAAGATGTAATAAAAGTTGATGTGAATTCTGTTGTAAAATTTGATTTTGCTATTTTAAAAAATGAGATTAAAAAAGCAAATAACTTTTTTGGTAATTTTATTTTAAGATACATTCCTAATAATATATATTTAACTTTGAACACAGAACTTGCTATTGACACTGCAACCAATAATGGTTATACAGTAACTTCTAAAGGTGTTAAAATTAATAATTTGTCAGAAAAGCAATCTAATGAAGTGCTAGACATTTTTTCAAAACTATACACAGATAGAGAAACAACTTTAGAAACCGAAATAACAACTCAGTTTACAGATTTAATTTTTTCTTGTAATGGTAATAGTTTGTTAAGCTCATTAAATGTTGAAAGCTTTACTTTTAAAGTGGAAAATGACCAAATTTTTGTGGTGCTATTTAAAGGCGAAAATATTTAAAA
>CAJUBT010000001.1:75213-130787 GCA_910584815.1 uncultured Christensenella sp.
AAGTGGAAAATGACCAAATTTTTGTGGTGCTATTTAAAGGCGAAAATATTTAAAATTTAAAAAAATTCTTATTATTTATTTAATAAGAATTTTTTATTTTTAGTTAATAAAACAAGCTGTAGTTTTAAAAATGTAAATTCAAAAACTAAATTTTTGTATTATGTTATTTTAATGTAAATTTTTGTTATTTAAAAAATAAAATAAAATAAAATTTATTAATTTTTTTGCTTGATTGGGTTAGGCGTAAATTGTAAAATAATTGTATATAAAGATATGAAAAGAAGGTACCGATTATGGAGAGAATAGCGCTTATAGCGGATGTTCATTCTAACATTGTGGCACTTAAAGAAGTGCTAAAAGATATTGAAAACGAAATATTTCCAAAATTTTTTGCCTTGGAGATTTGGTTTTAAAGGGGGCTTCTCATTGTGAGGTTGTTGATTTAATTAAACAGAAGTGTGAAGTTGTGCTAAAAGGCAACTGCGATGATTATGCCGTTAACGGCTTTAATGAACACACCAAATGGCATAATAATAAACTAGGGGTAGAAAGGGTAGCGTACTTAAATAATTTGCCTTTATATAAAGATATTTATATAAGTGGTAGTTTTATACGAATGTTCCACGCTACTAAAAATAATTTGAATTTAAGAATTTTTGATAACTCAAGTTTAGATGAAAAATTAAAATTGTTTTATGATGAAGAAAATTCCCCAGATATCATTTTTTATGCCGATATACATAAACAATATTTACAGAAAATTAAAAATAAAACAATAGTTAATATAGGTAGTGTTGGTAACCCTCTTGAAATATCTAATGAAATTGATGAAGGAATAGATATGAAAGAAATTACTCAGGCACACTATTGTGTTGTTGAAGGCGAATTGAACTCTAAAAAAACTGGTGCTTTATCTATTCAATTTGTTCGTGTTCCTTATAACATAAAAAGAGAGCTGGAACTTGCTAAGAAAAATAAGTCGCCTGACTATGAAAGTTATGAAAGAGAATTAATGTTTGCAAAATATAGAGGGAAAACTGTTTCTGTTAAATTATGATAATTAGCCTTTTAATAAGAAAGATAAAATATAATTATAAAGTTTAATTTTTAATTGTTATTTATATTAGTTGTAGAAGTTAATTTTAAGAAAATTTTTATTAATTAAGTAACTTATTACTTAGCTAGTGTAATTTAATAATAAAGTTGTTAGAAAAAAGTTTTATGCTTTAAATTATTTTTTTTAAACTTTATTACTAAGTTTTTATATTTAAAACTTTTAACTAGCAAAAAATATTTGTTGTAGAAATAGTGCTGTTATTTAATAATATTGGTTGGTAAAAACTAGATATTTTAAATTAAATAAATTATAAGAAATTGAAAGGTAGGAAATAGTTTGAAAGTTTTAAAATTTATTTAGATTAATTTAGTAAAAATTTTAAATAAAAATATAAATAAAGGAAGAATAAAAATGAAACTTAAATTAGTAGGAACTGGGGCAATTAGCGGGGTAGACCGTAGTGCGTGTAGTTTAATTGATAACAAAATTATGGTGGACTGTGGAAATGGCTTAATTAAAACCCTTATAAAACAGGGTGTTGAAATTATGAATATAGAAGCAATTTTTATTACTCATTTACACGCAGACCATTTTTTTGATTTGCCTTTTTTGGTTTTGTTAAGGTCTATATCCAGTGTTAACAATTTATTAAAAATATATTGTCCAGTTGGAACAGAAAAAATTATTGAACATCTTTGTGATGATTATGTTTCTGGAATTGCTGGCTCTTATAATCAATGGAAAACCAAAGGAAGTTTAGAATTTTTTGAGTTTGAAAATTTGAATAACGAGAAAGTTTTGGAAACTTATTTTGTAACCTCTTTTAAAGTTTGTCACGGAAATAAAAGCCCAGCATATGGTTATGTAATTAAACACGAAAATAAAGCAGTAGGTTTTTCTGGAGATTCTAGCCTTTGTGCTGGCGTAGAGGAAATTGTGAAGAATAGTGATGTTAGTGTGTTAGATATGTTTTCTTTAAACGCAACACACGCACATATGAGTGTGCTAGATATAGAAAAATTATGTTTAGAAAATAAAACCAAAACTATTGTTTCTACTCATTGCACAACTCAAGCAAAAATTGATGCAAAAGAAAGAAACATTAAAAATCTTATAATAGCTGAAGATGGTTTAGAAATTGAAGTTTAAAGGTTAAATTATAAAACTATATTTTTTAGATTTGATTTGAACCATTTTAATAGAACTATGTTTTTTTAATTATAGAAAATATTTTACATAAGAATTACATTTACTTTGCCTTTTAAGTATAAGCAAAAGAAGAGGCTAGGGGTGTGGTTCTTATTTTTATTTTATATTATAACAAAAAATTTTTCATTGTTTTTTAAAGTTCTAAAACGCATTTTTTAATGTTGCCTTTTAAATAAAAAAATAAAAAAATTTATGATATAAATATTTAGTTTTTTTACTAAAAAAAATGTTTTATTAACTGTGTTTTTTGTTGCTTGATTTTATTTTTTTTTCTATAATAATACTATAGTAATTGATGTAAAATTTTATTATTTTTTAAAGTAAGTTTATTGGCCTTTTTTGTTGTTGTTAGAACTAATTTTTTAAGCGCTAATTTTATTCTTTTTTTTTAAATTAAAATATGCTTACTATTTAGAAAAAATCAAGTAAAACGAAATATTGAAAAGATTGTAAATTAAAGGTAAATTAATTGGTTAAAAAAATTATTGTTTATATAATTATTTTTAAATAGTTTATAGTAAAATTAATATAAAAGTGAAATAATAACTTTAGGTTTTATGTTTTGAGTTTATATAAAAAACAAAGGGGGAAAAGGTTAAATTATGAAAAGCATTTTTAGCAAAAAAATTTTGCTTTGCCTAACATCCTTCTTTGTTTTTTTATTTGTTACTTTTTGTGGAATTTTATTGCCTATAAACATAAAAAGTTCTTTTGCTTTCACATCAGAAAATGCGGGTAGTGATGCTGTTAAAATTAATGAACTGTGGTTAGATAGCGTTAAAAAATTTAATGGTGATAATGTAAATTTGTTGCTTCAATTAATATCTAACGATGTTTCTTCAAATGTGTTTGATTTATCTAAAATTAAACAACAAGCAACTGCAACTAAAAATGCAAGTGAAATTAGGCAAACAGAATTAACTGCAACATTTAATGGCATAAGTCTACAAAAATCAAACGGACAAGATATAATTGTAACCCTAGGTGGTTTAGATTGGACTGTTACATATTTATCGCAAGACCAAAATAACAACCCAATTTTAACATTATGGCTTGCAAATAGTGAGCAACTTAGTGGAAAGGTTTACTATAGCACAGGCTATGGCACAGATAATTATACCACTTCTACTTATGGAGTTAATGGTACAGCGCGTTGGAGTTTTAGAAATGGTAGCCCAAGTGGAACTTCTGGCAAAACAGATTATCCAGATAATATGTATGCAACAAGTTATATGCGTAGCATAATTTTAAATAATGGTGGAGTGTGGTCTCAATCTACTGGTGGTGGCGTTGTTAGCAATTGGGAAAAAACTCCTGACAATGCTTTTGCTCCTTTTACAGTTTCACAGGAAGGAGAGTTTAATGATATTGTAGATTTTATTGTTACTCCAAGTGATGTTATGTGGCAAAAAAATCAAAGTTTTATTAATCAGTTCTCACAAGATGTTGTGGAAAGTATGTTTTATTATAACCGTTCAAATGAAGCGTGGGATACTGAAACATCAAGTGATGGCTTTTTAACTGCAAGTTATAATTATGCAACAAAGCCTAATAGTGATGTTTGGAAAAATGATACCTTATGGTTGCCTTCTCTTACAGAGGTTGGTTATAGCATCGCCGATGGAATTTGGGCAACATCAAAAAGTCAGCGTAGTGAGGAAGCTGTTAACACTGGTTTTCGTACTGCTGCTGCAAATAACAACACTCAAGTTGCTTATGTTGGTTTTAATAGTGACAATGCACAACATTCACCTGTTGATAATTCCTATAGTGTTCGCCCAGCCTTGCATTTAAATTTAAACACTGTTGTTGAACACACAACTACAGAAAGAGATATTTCCTTGTGTGAATTTAACACCCTTAATGCACAGCAATGGAACCCAGTTAAAAATATTATTCCAGAAATAACTGTAACCGATAATTTATTTGTGTTTCAACCAATAAAAGATGTTGACTATAAAATTGTTGTGCCAGAAATTACAGGCCCTGGAATAGTTGAAATAAGGGTTGTTGGGCAGGATAGATATAAGGGCGAAAAGATTGTTACCTTAGAACTTACAGAAAGAGAATTAAGCCTTGCACTTAAAGATAATAACCTAGAAATTGAAGACCAAACTTTCTGTAACGATTACATAACTCCTGTGTTTGAAAATTTAAAAGACTATGGCTATTTAGCACCAGATGGAGATGTTAAAGTTGATGAAACTGGAACTCCAACAAATTTGGTGCAGAATACCGATTATACTTTAAGTTATGAAAATAACTTTGATAAAGGCGTTGCAACTATAACAATAACTGGAATTAATAAGTATACAGGAACAGCTACCACAACTTTTAACATTATAACAGCAAGTATTTTAGAAGGAAGTTTAACCTTAAATAAAAACTCTATTGAATATTATTATGGCGAAGACCTTTTAAAAGAAATTGTTGAAACTTTTGTTTTAGATGACTTAACTCTTGTAAAAAATAAAGATTATACAATTAACTATTATAACGAACTAAACGAAGAAATGGTTTTAACAACCATAACGGAGATAGGTAATTACTATGCTGTAGTAACAGGTATAGGAAATTATAGAGATAGCAAAACAATAAATTTAGAAGTTACTAAAGCAACATTAAAGGATGAGTTTATTACCTTAGAAAATAGTTCCTATACATATACTGGTTTTAGCATAAAACCTAATTTTGTTGTTAGTTTTAAATATATTGTTGGTGAAATAGATGAAACTAGCAAAACTTACACTTTTAAAGAGTTTGAAGATTTTACAACCGAGTTTGGTGATAATATACTTGTTTCAACTGGTGGAACTGTAACTATTACAGGAACAGGAAAATTTAGAGGAACAGCAAATGTTGCATTTGAAATTTCACCTAAAAACATTGATAGTGAAGACATTGTGGCTAGTGATATTGAAAATCAAAATTATTTTGTTTCGGCATTAACACCAGATTTTACATTAACTGATAATACAAGAAATATAACTCTTGAACTTAATTTAGAATACAAAGTTGTTTACAGCGAAAATGTAAATGTTGGCACTGCCGTTATAACAATATCTGGTATTGGAAATTATAGTGGAACAAGAATTAAAAATTTTATTATTATTGAAAGAGATATTAATCTTGCAACATTTGATGCAATTGAAAACGAAACCTATACTGGCGATGCTTTAACTCCAACTTTAACCATAAAAGATAGAGAAAATAAAACTCTTGAATTAAATTTAGATTTTGTTGCAGAATATTCTAACAATATAAACATAACTAATGAGGCTATTGTTGTTGTAACTGGAATTGGTAATTACACAGGAACAAAGCAATTAACTTTTGTTATTGACCCTCGTAGCATTGCTAGTGGAGTTGTAAGTTTAAATCCACAAACTGAAGTGTTTAATGGTTCTAGTTTTTCTCCGCAAGTTACTTTAACTTTAGATGGGGTTGAGATAGAGCAGAATATAGATGAAACAAATGTTAATTATGAGATTGAATTTTATTTTAACAACAACAAAGTTTCTGAAATGATTAATGTAGGGGTTTACACCATAAAAGTTATTGGTAAAAATAACTATAGTAGAGAAACTTCTACAACTTTTGAAATAACAAAATATGATATTAGTAACACAACAGCAAATGAATATACAAACACTTATAGTTATAATAAATTAACCCAAACTCCAACAATTACATTAAATTATGGTGAACTTGTTTTAGAAAACGAAAAAGATTTTACAACCGCATATTTTAAAGAAGGTGTTGGCTCTGGCGATAATGTAACTTTAACACAAGTAACAAATCCAACCGATGCAGGCACTTACCAAATTGTTTTAACAGGTATTAATAACTATAAAGGAGAATTTAAAAATTTAAGTTTTACTATAACAACAATAAGTTTAGATGATTGTGTTGTAACTTATAGCAATGCTTTAAATTTAGATGATTTAACTTTTGATAATTCAGCAAAAAAAGCAGAAATAACAAGCATAAAAATTGGGGATGTTGAAGTTTTAGATGTTTCGACAGATAGTATTAAAAGACAATATGTAACAATAACTTTTTTAAGAAATGAAAACACAACCAATAATTTTATAAATGTTGGCGACATTACAATTTCTGTTACTCCAGCCACTCAAAACTTAACGGGCAGTTATTCAAGAACTTATACCATTAAACAAAAGAATTTGGAAGAAGCAAAAACAAATGGTTCTTTAAAAATTACAGGCATTGAAGATAGAACTTATACAAGGCAAAAACAAGTTTTTAATATTACAATTGTAGATGAAAGTGCCAATAACTACACTTTAATTAACGCGAAAGATTATTCTATTACAATTACTGATGATTGCATTTATGTTAAACAAAATATTGAAATTACAATTTCATCTGTAGCTACAGGAAATTACATAGGCACTATTGTAGAAACTTTTAGCATTGTTAAAGCAGTTGTTGATAGTTTTACTTTGCAAAATTCAAGTGGAGTTTATAATGGCAGAGTGCATACAATTGTACCTGTTGTAAAAGCTGGGCAACTTGTTTTAAGTTGCAATGAAGATAATAGTGAATATGCTTTTACTTTAACAAAAAATGGCAAACCTACAGTAGAGTTAGATTTAATAAATTTTGGTGAAATTACAGTTACAGTAAGTTTAGTAGATACCGATAATTTTGATTTGGCAGAAACTTTTAATAACACCCAAATTTACACCATAAATTCTGTTGAAGTTAGCACAATTACCTTAAGGCAAAGGTCAGTGCAATACGATACTTTACCACACACTATTGTTATAGATAAAGTTACAACTAAAAATGGTATTGCCTTATTAACAGATGAATATACCGTTAAGTATAATGGAACGAGTGAGAACACTTATATAAATGCAACAACTGTTGTGGTGGAAGTTACTGGGCTTGGTAACTATACTGGCACAGCAACAACTAATTTTGTTATCACGCCAAGGCCAATTAAAAATACAGAAATTGCATACTATATTGCAAACGATGATGGCTCTGCTTCAACAAATTTAATTGCACTAACAAACAAATATAAAGGTGAATATGTTGTGCCAGATATAAATATTGCAGAAGGTGGCACAAATTTAAAAATAGATACAGATTATACCTTTGGGGTGTACTTAACTTCCGACAAACAACATATTAACAATTTATACAAAACTGATGGATATTTAGAGGTTGGTTCTTACCAATTTATAACAACTGGTAAAGGTAATTTTTCTGGCACTATAACTCAAAACTATGTTGTTACTGTTGCAGATTTTAACCAAACTACAATAGCATTTAATGTTCCTAACGAAATGCTTTATACTGGAGATGCAATAACAGTAAACTTTGAAGATGAGGCTGTTAGCGTAAATTACACAAAATCAGGGCATTTACCAATTGCTTTGGAATTAGGTACTCATTTTAAATTTTACACAGGTTATATAGAAGTAACCTTTAAACCAGGTTCTTTAACAGAAATTGAAAGTGCTGTAACTTTAACAAACCAAATTGAAATTAATAATAAGAAAGATAACGATAATGTTTTTTATGTAACTAATGGTTATTTTAACAATGTTCAAGTTGGCATTGCTACAGTGGTTATAACAGCTAAATCTGGAGTGAGTTATCAAACAGGAAATGTTGTTGTTGCACAGTTTAGAATTAATCAAGTTGAATTTACAGTTGATAATTTAGAAATTACGAATTTAGAAAATTCCTATGTTTATACAGGTAGTAATATAACTCCTAATTTTTATTTAAAATCTTTACAAACAAACAAAACTCTTAGTTTACAAACCGATTATAATATTGAATATATAACTAACAATGTAAATGTTGGGCAAGTTTCTTTTAAAGTTACGGGCGTTGGTAATTACACAGGAAGTGTTACTTATGAAGATAAGTTTAGCATTACTGCAAAGCAAATAGAAAAAAATATGTTTCAAATTTCACCAGATGAAGTGTACTCTGGTTATGAACAAAAACCAACAGTAAGTGGAACTTTTAATAGTAAAAGTTTGGTGTTGGATGCTGATTTTTCTATAACCTTTAAAAGAGATAATGAAGTTACAAATAACTTTACAGATGCTGGCATTATTGTTATAACCCTTAAGGGTTTAGGTAATTTTTCTGGAGAGATAAGTCATAATTATACAATAAATAAACTACAGATTTCTACTTTACAATTAAGTAAAACAACTACAATTTATACTGGGGAAGACCAAAGACCTAACATTCTTGTTTTAGATGGTAACGGAAACGCCTTAACTAAAGGTTTTAAGTTACAATTTAGTAGAAATAATGTTATTGATGAAACAGAGAATTTTACAGATGTGGGTGAAGTGGAAATTTCTGTTATTATTACAGATACATTAAATTATGAATTAAAAGAATCTAGTTTAACAGGTAGTTTTACAATAACAAAGGCAACATTGTCATCTGCAACTGTTTCTTTAGATAACACAACCCTTGTTTACACTGGTAACAGCCTTAGCCCAAATATAACTGTGGAACTTAATGGAGATGTTATTGAACCATCTAATTATGAACTTGAGTTTAGTTTAGAAACTGAACAAGGGGAAACCATAGTTGGCGAAATGATAAACACTGGCAGTTATGTTATAAAAATTAAAGGAGTTGGAAATTTCGACGGAGAGTTGCAAACACACTTTACCATTACAAGATATGATATAAGCAGTTCTAGTACAGTTTTACCTACCGATTATGAAAAAACTTTTATGTATAATGGTAGTGTTCAAAAACCAACAATAATTTTAAAATATGGCAACCAAACATTAGTAGAAAAAGAAGAGTTTACAATTACCTATAGGAAAGAACATTTATTGGGTGCTATAGTTGAAGAGCCAACCGATGCAGGAACATACTTTATTGTTTTAATGGGTATGGGCAATTATACTGGAATTGTTAACAGTTTAACTTTTGAAATTAAACCTTTAAGTTTAAATGGCGAAAATGCAGAAATTACTTTTGTTGGGTTAGATAATATTGAAGATGTAGACTATACCTTTAATGGAACAGAACAAAAAATACAAATTGCAAGCATAAGAATTAACGATATAGAGTTTTTTGACACAGAGGGAGATTATATATCTGTTATTTATAAACGCAATTCGGAAATTACAGAAGATTTTATTTCAGCAGGTGTTATTAACATAAGGGTTGAAGCAAACAATAACGATAATATAGCAGGCTTTTACGATTATTCTTACACTATTAAACAAAAAGCATTTGATAGTGGCATAATTAAAGTTAGTGGGTTGGAAGATAGACCTTATAACAGAGAAAAACAAATTTTTGATATAACTCTTTTAGATGAACAAGCAAATAATTATGAACTAAAACAAGATAAAGATTATACTATAACATTTAGTAGCGACTGCATTAATGTTGAAAAAGATATTGTTGCCACCTTTACGCCAATCAATGGAAACTATAAAGGGCAAGCCTTCACAAAAACATTTTCAATAAATAAAGCAGTTATAGATAGTTTTCAACTTACTGTTAATAAAAGCGTTTATTTCTCAACTCCACACAACATAACAGCCACTGTTAAGGCTGGAGAATTTGAAATTTACGACACAGAAACCTATAACGAATATCAACTAATTTATAGAAGGGAAGGGAGTGCTGTTACCAATTTAACAAGTGTTGGAGATATTGAAGTTGAACTTGTTCTACTTGATACAACAAATTATGAGTTAAAACAAGGCTTGGTTACAAGGTTAACATATACAATAACAAAAGCTGAAATAAGCTCGATAACATTAACAGATACAGGTGCTGAATTTAATAATCAAAACCACACAATTGTTATAGATAGTGTTAAAACAAAAAATGATTTAAATCTTAAAACTTCCGACTATGTTGTTTCTTATATTGTTGGTGAAAGTGAAACTAATAATGCAACCTACAAAAATGCCTGCACTATTACTGTAAAAGTTGTTGCAGCAGAAAATGGCAATTTTACAGGCACTGCAACTACCACCTATACCATTACTGCAAGAGAAATTGTTGAAACTAATGTTTCTTATTTTGAAGCAGATGAATTTGGCAATGCAACAGAAACACAGTTTAATTTAATTGCTAAATATAAAGGCAAAAAGGTGGCACCTTATGTTAGTTTAAATTTTGATGATGGCGAAAATTATGTTTTAAATTTAAATAATGAAAGTTTAGATGGTGACTATTCCTTTGGCATCTTTACTTTGGAAGATTATAACTCTAGCAAAGCAAACAATTTGTTTGGCAAAGAAACCTACTTACTGGCTGGTGAATATGTTTTTGTGGTTATGGGTAAAAATAATTTTACAGGTGAAATAACTGCAAATTATAAAGTAGAGCCTGCTGATTTTAACGAAACCACAATAGAACTTACAATTCCAAAAACTGTAGATTTTACAGGCAGTGAAATTACTGTTGATTTTGAAAGTGAAGAAGTAAGTGTTATTTATAAAAAAACAAGTGAGGAAACTCCACTTAGTTTAGCTTTAGATGTAGACTTTAAATTATTTAACGGTTTTGTTGAAATAACATATTTAGAAGATAACACAATTTCTTCCTATCGTGTTATAACCGAAGAAGAATATAACATTTTAAAAACAAGTAAAACATCAAGTGTTTTAAAAATTATTAATGGTTATGCAAATAACATTGCCTCTGGTGTTGCAACATTGGTTATTACTGGGGCAGAACCAAATTTTGAATTAGACACAATTATTTTAACCCAGTTTACAATTAATAGGGTTACCTTAGATGCAACTATAACTGGAATAGATGAAACCTATACTTTTACTGGTTATGAAATTATTCCTGAAATTGTTGTTACAAGTAACGACACTGGCTTAACTCTTGTTGAAGGCGTTGACTATACTATAAAATACACAAACAACACAAATGTTGGCTATGCGGGCTTTTTAATAACAGCAATGAATAACTATAGTGGTGTTGTTGAACGCAATAGGGCTTTTTATATAGAGCCAAAGCAAATTGAAGCTGGAATGTTTACTATAAGCGAAAATACCATATATAATTTAACAGAACAAAAGCCAGAAATTTCTGCACGCTATAACTCAAAAATTATGGTTGAAGGGGAAGATTTTGAGGTTATATTTAAACGTGCTGGAGAAGTTACAACAGATTTTACAACGGCTGGAAATATAACTATAGAAATTAATGGTATAAACAATTATTCAAGCGAATACTCAAAAGTTTATTCTATAGAAAAGTGGATAATAAAAGAAGTTAAACTAAGCGTTAATGAAGTAACCTATAACGCAACAGAACAAAAACCAAACATTCAAGTTGTTGGAATTAACGGAGAAGAAATTAATAGTGCAGGTTATGAAATTACTTATAGCACGCAAGATTTTACTAATGCTGGTTCTATTATTATTTTTGCAAATGTTGTTGATAATGTAAACTATGCTTTGTTTTCTCAACAAGTTTCATCTGTTTTTAAAATAAATAAAGAAGATTTAAGTAAACTTACAACAACTATTGAAAATCAAACTTTCACAAGTTTAGAAATTACACCTTCTTTTACATTGTTTTTAGAACAAAATGCAGTTGCAGAATTAGAATATACTGTTACTGGTTATGCCGATAATATAAATGCTGGCACTGCAAAAATTATTATTTCAAGCAATAGTATTAACTACTTTGGAACAAAGGAAATAGAATTTGTTATTCTTCCAAAACAATTAGAAGAAAGTATGTATAGCGTTGTAGAAGAGAAAAACTTTGTTTACAATGGGGAAGAACAAACCTTAGATTTTGAGTTAAGATATACGCTTAACGATAGTTATAGTACTTTACTTGCAAGGGGTACTGATTATGGTGTGGTTTATGAAAATAACATAAACGCCAATTCAAACAATAGTGCTGTTTTAACCATAACTGGAACTAACAATTATAGTGGAAGTCTTGTAAAAAGGTTTTCTATTGCAAAAGCAAACCCTGTTGTTAATGTAGATTTACCTTTACTAAATTTATTTGCAGGCGATAGTTTATTAGATGAAAACTTTTTAATTTTAAGTTCTGGTTCTACAAAAGGTGCGTTAACTAACACAACTGTTGCAACGCTAGGGCTTGCAAATAATGTAAGTTGGAGTTTTGTGCCAGAAGATACAAATAACTATAATAATGCTTCTGGTAAAATAAATGTGCCAGCTTACTATGAAACAAAAGTTGAATTTGGCAATGTTGATAATTTAATTGCAAGTTCTTCAACAAATGTTTCTGTTCGTGTTACATTTAAAATGAATAGAAAGGAAGAAACTTCACTGGAATTGCCAAGTAATAACTATCAAATTGTAATAACAAGAAATGGTTTTGAAGTTTCAAACTATGAGCAAAGCGGAACTTATAATTTAAGAATTGCAATAAATAACAACAATTACAAAATTGTTGGGGAAGATAACATAACTTTCCAAGTAAAACCAACCACAATTTACAGCTACGATAACTCTTTCTATGCAGTATGTGATGATGGTTTTGATGTTAATGTTAGTTTATATGTTCAAGTTTTTGACACTATGGAAGATATTATTGCAATTATAGGTGAAGAAAACTACGCAAAATTAGATAACATTCAAAAAATATATATTGTTGAATTGTATAACGATAATGGACCTATAGTTACACCTAATGCTAAAATATATTTAAACACAACTTCAAATAATAACTATTATTTGTTACAAGATGAAGAACTTGTGTTGCAAGAAAGTGTAAATGGAGCAATTGTTGTTGGAGTTAATTCCTACATCATTGAAGTGTTAATTCCACCTAATAATATTACTAAATTTATAATTTTTGGTGCCATTGGTGCAGGTGTAATTATTGTGTTAACTATAGTTATTGTGCTAGCATCAAAAATGCGTAAAAAGCGTAAAGGAAAATCTCCTGTTCAACAAGGGGCTGCAGTAAATGTTAACAATGTTGGTGTTAATAATGGTAATGTACAAGATAGCAATATGCAAAATACAAATATGCAAGATTATTCTTACTATCAAACAAACTATAATGCACAAAACTATCAAAACACTAACGCACAAACTTCTCAACCTCAAAACTTAAACACTTTAATTGGGCAAGTAAACCCTAATGCTAATAATTATGTTCAGCAACAACCTGTTAATAATCAAGCAAATTATTATCAGAATAATAGTTATTCTACAAATAACAGTGCGGGCAATTTGGGGTATGTTAATCAGTCCAATTATTATAATAATCAAGGTTACACAAATCAAAATGTTCAACCTCAAGTTCAAAACACACAAATGTTTAACAACACTACCCAAAACCAAAATGCAAGCAATAACAACACCAATAATGGCGGAACAATTTATACTAATAACCTAAATAAAAATATGTCAAGTTTAAACCCATATAGTTACACCAACACCAAACCTGTTCAAAATAACACAGTGGCAAATACTCCTCAAAATAATAGCGGAGTTCAACCACTAAGCCCAAATTCAATGTTAGGGATTAATGCGAATAAGCCTAATAATACAACTCCGTTAAACCAAAACACATTTAACCAGAATGTAAACAATGCTGGAGTTCAACAATCAAATGGCATAAATCAAAATAAGAGTGTTTTAAATTCTAATCAGGTTAATAATTCAGTTAATGGCAGAGTTAATAATGGTTATGGCACAACACTTAGTGGAAATAGTGTAATAAATTCTACTAGCCCAAATTCTTATCAAGGTGCTGCAATAAATAATAATGCAACCAATAAACCAAACTCAAGCATTAACCCAAATAGTGTGTTAGGGAACATAAACAATAATCCACCTAAAAACAATTAATTTTGGTTTGCCATAAAGTTATGTTTTAATTTATAATTAAATAAATTTAAGAACTTAAAACATAAAATTTTAAATTTGGTTTTATAAATTAATTAAGGAGAAAAATAAAAATGAAAGTTTTACTTGTTAATGGAAGTTCTCACGAAAAAGGTTGTACATACACTGGCTTAAAATGTGTGGAAAAAGCTTTAAATGAAGAGGGAATAGACACAGAAATTATGTTTATTGGAAATGACCCATTGCCAGATTGTATTGCTTGTGGTTATTGTGCTAAGGAGCATAAATGTGTGTTTAACGATATCGCTAACGAATTGGCAGAAAAGGCAAAAACTTGTGATGGTTTTGTGTTTGGTTCTCCAGTTTATTACGCACACCCTAGTGCAAGGTTACTTACAGTTATGGATAGAGCTTTTTATTCTGGTGGTAGGAACTTTCGTTTTAAACCTGCAACGGCTATTTTAAGTGCCAGAAGAGCTGGACAGGTTGCCTCTATGGATGTTATTAATAAATATTTTGGTATTAACTCAATGCCAATAATTACAGCAACATATTGGAATCATATATATGGTTCTAATCCTGAAGATGTTGCTAAAGATTTGGAAGGTGTTGAAACTATGTATAACTTAGGCAAAAATATGGCTTGGCTTTTAAAAAGCATAGAGCTTGCAAAGCAAAATGGGCTAGAACCACCTCACCTTAAAAAATTGAGAACCGACTTTATTAAACAACCATAATAAAAAAATGTTTTATAACTATAAGTGATGTTTTAAAAGAATATAATTTGTTTATGTTATTATATAAATAAAAAACATCATTTTAGAAGAATAGCTTTATTGTTATTCTTAAATAACAAATAAAAAGACACCTAAATTTAGGTGTTTTTTTGTGCTGATTTTTTAATTTCTTCGTGATAGAAAAAGTTAATAACTGTTGGTGGGGTGCCAAAGTCACTATTTATAATTTTGTTCTCTCGTTTATATGGCATATTGTTTTTTAAGCAATATTCGGTTATTTTTTGATTTAGATTTATCCAATAAGTTCTATCGTTTTTGTTATAAATATCTTTATAAAATGGTAGCAAATGTGGATATTTTTTTGATATGTAATTTAAAATTACTGGTTTATATTCTCCACGCAAGTTAAGGTTTTCTAGCCAAATTGAATTACAAAAATTTTTGCATTTTTCAATAATTGCTAAACAATCTGTAATTTCTGGGAAAATGGGAGAGATAAAGCAAGTGGTGTATATACCTGCCTCATAAAACTTTTTCATAGCATCAAGTCGGTCTGCAATGCTTGAAGCACAATCCATATCGTTTTTAAAGCTTTCATCTAATGTGTTTATAGAAAAAGATACTTGAACATTTGGAAAGGTTTTAATAAGGTCTAAATCTCTTAAAATTAAGTTTGACTTTGTTGAAATAGATATAATAGCACCACTACCTTGAAGTTCAGTTAAAATTTGCCTTGTTCTTTTATATTCTTTTTCTGCGGGTTGGTATGGGTCTGTTACGGAAGATAAAAACAATTCTTTGTCTTTATATTTATATTTATATTTATTTTTAATACTATCCCAATTTTTAACATCTATAAAAGTTCCCCAAGGCTCTGTGTGTCCAGTAAATCTTTTCATAAAACTTGCATAGCAATATTTGCAAGCGTGCCCACAACCTGTGTAGGCGTTAACGGAATAATCGCATACTGGCAAGTTTGATTTGGTTATAATGTTTTTGGTGTTAATATGGTTAATAATCATTTTATTTCCTTTGTAAAATTTTTAAATTAAAAAAATTTTAAACTTTTTTAATTGGACCTTGTTTAAAAACTAATTTAGTTCTTATAATTTTATTTAAATAAAAAACTTTATTTTTTATAAAAATTAATTTTATTAATACTTTAAAAGTTATAAAAAATTTTTAAATTAAAAAATGGTTTTTTATTTTTTTTGAATTGTTTAGAAAATTGTTTATTTTAAAGTTTGCACATTTAAAAATTATTAATGTAAATGTAACATTTTTTTTAATTTATAGTAAGGAGGAAAATATGCTTATAAGAGATTTAAATGTTTTTGTAAGTGGGCGTTCTTTGAACATCCCTTTCTCTATTTTAATAGATTTACTCTGGCTATTTTCAAAATCCTTTTTTATGTCTTTAATAACAGGGTGGTTACAAATCCATACACCATTTTCATAGTGATGAACAAGACTTCTATAATCTAAGTTTATTGTTCCAACTATGGCAAATTTATCATCGCATATATAGGTTTTTGCGTGTATAAAACCTGGTTCATATTCATAAATTTTTACACCTGCTTTCATTAGTCTGTCGTAGGAGCCTCTGGTAACCATAAACACTGCTTTTTTATCTGGAATGTGAGGGGTAATAATTCTAACATCTACACCACGGAGGGAAGCATTTTCAATGGCAGAAGTTAACTCTCCATCTATAATAAGGTAAGGGGTTGTTATATACATATATCTTTCTGCTTGACCAAGCATTGTTATAATTAAGGTTTTTGCAACCCTTCTGTTGTAAATTGGCTTAGGCCCATCTCCAAACGGAATGCAAAGCCCACTGCATTCCTTTTTATAACCTTTTATATATCTGTCTAGTTCAAGGTTACTTTTTTTATCGCTTATTCCATAGTCGTAAAGGAATAACCTAGTTAGTTCATCTACAGCTTCGCCTTCAAGCCTAATTGCAACATCTTTCCAATGCCCATAAGGCTTTGTGTGGTTTATATATTCATCTGCCAAATTTAAACCACCAGTGTAAGCAATTTTACCATCTATAATGGTTATTTTTCGGTGGTTACGGTTATTAAATTCGTTATTGGCTTGTCCTTTTAAAATTCCAAAAGGTATGGCATAAATGCCAATTTTTCTTAAAGTTTTATAATATTTGCCAGGCAGTTTTGTCATACAACCAATATCATCGTAAACAACTCTAACCTCAACCCCTTCTGAAACCTTATCTTTTAAAACATTTAAAATGGTGTTCCAAAACAAGCCCTGTTCAATAATAAAATAATCTAAAAAAATAAATTCATTAGCACGCTTTAAGTCTTGTAATAAAGAAGAAAACATTTCTTCCCCGCTTGGCATATAGGTAATATCCGTGTTTTGATAGATATGTGTTTCTGCCAAATTTTTTAGGCACTTTGCTTGAGAGTAGGCAAGTGGGTTAGTAACTTCTAATTCTTCAAGGGTATAACTATCATCTTTAACTAAACAGTTTTTAAGCCTACTATTTTTTTTAAGTTGTTTTTTAGAAATATTTCTTGAATAAAACATAAAGTAGGTCATAAAGCCAATTATTGGTATAAGCATAACAAAAAATAGCCAAGGCACTTTATAGTCGGGGTTATCATTTGAGTTTATAATGCCTATAGCTACAATAATTTGAATTACAATAACTGCAATATAAAAAACAGGAAAGTAAACAATAAGGGCAATTAAGCCAGCTATAATTGCAGAATATTCTAAGAAAATAAGCAACATTGCAATCATATGCCTTGTAGGAACTACAAGAATTTTTCTTACTGTTAAATCATTTTCTTTTCTCTTCATTTTATATCCTTAGTATTATTAGTTTATGTAAGTTAAGGTTTAAATTTTCATTTTTCTTTGTTTAATTTTAGGTATTTAAAACAATTTATTGCATTATTTTATACTATTTTAACACAATAATTATATTATAGTCAAAGTATTATTATTTTAAGGCATTTAGAAAAGTTAACAAAAGTGCTTTGAGTTATAACTTTAGTTTGATAAAATATATAATAATGGAATTAGAAGAAATAACAAAAGATATTATTTAATTTTACTTTTAAATTCATTCTTTTTGTTAAAAGGGGGAGAAGAAAGCTTATGGTAAAAAAGAAAAATGTTGTTTTAACAATACTCATTTCTTTTTTATTTTGTTGTGCTTTTTTTATTCTCTCATCACCAGTAAAAACAATTGAAACTTATGCTGCAGAATCTGTTGGAAAAATTAACAGCCAGAATTGTTTAACAGATTATGATATGGATACCTCCTTATATAAAGTTTTAAATAAACTTGCTCAGCATATAACAAATGGCGATAGGGGAACAATAAGAGATTTCGATACCGATGTTTTTAATTACACATCTCACGATAGTTCTTATTATAATCCTTCAACTTCCTATGGTAATGAAATTTTAACAGATTTACAAAATGGAATTTTAAACCTGTCAACTGGCACATATGCAAAATACGATTGCTTAAAAAATTCAAGTAATTTTAGCATTAAACATATTGGTGGTTTAAACAGTTTAAACTTAAACAATATTCATACCCTTGTGTTAGATGGAAATAGTTTAACAACTATTAGTGCTAGCGATTTATCTAGTTTAGTAAATTTAACTAATTTAAGTATAAAAGCCAATAAATTAAAAACTTTTACTTTGAGTGTTGACATAACTGGATTAAACGAATTAGATTTATCTAACAATCAATTAAAAAAAATAAATTTGGCAAGACTTTCAGAAACAGTTTCGGGTGTTGGCCCAAAAGTTAACCTTGCGTGCAATGAGTTTGAGAGTTTAGAAAATATAACATTTTCTCCAATAATAAAGCTATCTAAATTAGATATCGCATTTAATAAAATAACAGATTTAACAGAAGAAAGTATTGTAACTTTAAACTCAAACTTAAGTGGAGATAGCACTGCAAATGTGTTAATTCAGGGCACAACCAACTTTAGCAATTTATATGCTGGCGATAGTATAACTATTTACGGAAGTAGTGAAATTGAAAATTTTAATGTAAAGTTCTTTTATAATGAAGAAAGTTCATTTTATAGGGAAGTGGAATCTAATTTAATTTGTTCAACTTCTTGCGAAAAGAGCATTGAAACAATATATGTTCCTGCTGGTAAAATTAAGGTTGGCTTTTATAGTAATGATAGTTTAATAACAAAAGAGGCTTTTCCACATTTAAATGATGCAGTTGTAAGTAAATTAATTGCAGAAAACGAAAATGGCAAATATTCAGTGCCAATTAAGGATGTTTCTTATAAAGGTTATTCTGAAGGCAAGGAAATAAATAAGTTAAATCAACAAACAGATATAACGGTTATATTATCGGTTAAGGATATTGAAAAAATTCCTAATAGGGAAGATATTTTATCTTCAAATGGTGTAAATTATTTTTATTATACAAATTCACAAAACAACACAAATAGTAACACAATAGAAGTTAAATCTAATGGGAAATATACTTACAATGCTTATCTTACTTTTGATGGAATAGAAAGCAGCAGAGTAAGAATACAAATTGTTCGTCAAGATTTTAAAGGTGTTACTTGGGGAATTATTGTAATTGTTATAATATTTGTTATATTTGGTGCAGCATTTTTTGTGTTTAAATGGTTTAGGAATGGTGCGCAAGTTGCCCCTCTTAGTGATAAAGAAATATATAGATTAAATAAACGCAGAGGCACTTTAACAGAAAAGAGTGATGATGACTTTATTGCTTCCCTTGATGCCCCTCGACATTCAACTAGGGTAAGCGACCAAAATTTTAATGATGATAGTTTAAACGATAATTTAAATTCATATGATAATTATGATGATATTAAACCTACAAACGATTTTCCTGAAGATATAAACTCCAATTAATTTTTTAACTAGGTTCTATATAGACTTTTATTATAAAAGTTAAATTGAATAAATTAAGCAGTGTAAGAGATAGTAAAATTTTAAATATTTTTAATTTATGTAAATAATAAAATTTTAAGTTAGTGTTTTTAATTAAAAAAATAAAAGTTTATTAGTCAAAACATTTTAATTGTTGAAATGTAACAAATAAAATTAAAAAAATAAACACCAGAAATTTAAACGCAAGAGCAGTAGGATAAACTAAAATGGCAAAAAAAAGTAGTATACAAAAGGTAGTTGTAATAACAGGTGCTTCTAGTGGAATTGGACTTATAACCGCAAAGCATTTTGTTAAAAATGGATATAAGGTTTATGGGCTTTCAAGAAATGTTAAGGAGGAAAGTGATTTTGTGTCGCTTTCTTGTGATGTTACAAACATAGAGCAAATTAAGGAAAGCATAAATTATATTATGGAAAAGGAAAACCGTATTGATGTTTTAATTAACAATGCAGGTTTTGGAATTTCTGGTTCTGTAGAGAACGAGCCATTAGATAAAATTGAAAGTTTAATAAAAGTAAATTTTCTTGGGGCAGTTGCGGTTACACAACAGGTTTTGCCAATTATGAGAAAACAAGGCGGTGGAAAAATTTTAAACACTAGTTCGGTTGCAAGTGTTGCTCCAATTCCTTATCAATCTTTTTATTCTGTAACTAAAGCAAGTTTAGATATTTGGGCAAAAGCATTAGGAATGGAAGTTAAGCCTTTTAATATAGAAGTTTGCAGTGTTCAGTTGGGAGACACAAAAACGGGCTTTACTGCAAGTAGGCAAAAAAGTGTTAATGATGAAGGCACTGTTTATGAGGCCGTGGTGGCAAAGTCTATTGCAAAAATGGAAAAGGATGAACAATATGGTAAGGACCCTATTACCGCTGCAAAAACTATGTTAAAATTGGTTACAAAAAAACATATGCCTGCAACAAAAGTTGTTGGACTAGACTATAAATTTTTAGTGTTTTTAATTAAAATATTACCTCAAAAACTTGTTTTATTTATACTAAATAAGTTATATTCTTAATAAGTTTTTTAATTTTAGTTTTATAGTTTTAAAAAGTAAATTAGAATAAAAGTTTTTTTAAAAATAAAAAGTAATATAAGCTAATTGAAATAGTTATTTTTTATTTTAGTTTACAAAAATAAATAATTATGAAAATGCATAACTTAATTTTTCTAAAAAAATTTGGTTGAGAATAATTAAAATTTTATTTTAAAATTATTTATGGTTTTGAGGAAGAAATGGAACAAAATGGTGACAATTTTAATAAAAATAAATATTGGAAATTAATTAGATTAATTTTATTAATACCTGTTATTATTTTTATTATTGGAATATGTTTAATGTCTAATAATACAGTGAATAAAAATGTTTCTGTTGGTTTAATGATTGGTGGGGCAATTTTGTTTGCTATTTGTAGTTTAATATTAAGTATTTTTAAATTTGCAGGACTTGTTAAAAGTGCTAAAAAGTATAATGAATATGTAGATATAAATAGTTTAGATGAAAAAGAAGAGGAAAGATTATTAAAAGAAGCTATTAATTCTACAAGTAAAAATAGGGAATTAAGAAATTTTAGAAGTATGAGTTTGTATTTAAAAGCGGTTAAAGATGCCCCGAGAGATACAAGCCTGATGGCATATTTAAATTTAGCGGTTATAGTTTTGTTTATTGCTTGTTGTATTGGCTTTGTAGCGTTTAGTTTAAGTGGATTAATTCTTATTGGTTTTATTTGTTTAGGTGTTGCATTTTTAAGTATTATTTTTTTACTTTTATATCATATAATTCATAAAAAAATGTCAAACAGTCCAAAGAATATAGATTTTTCTTCAATTAGTCAAGCAACTGTTATTAGTTGTACAATTAGTGATGAAGGCTCTATGTCAATGGGGGCAACTTATAACAACACAACAAAAATTTTATCTACAACCTATTTAGTATATTTAGATGTTTGCGGAGAAAAAAAGAAAGCCTATAGCAAAACTTTTTATAATAAGGGAGATAAAGTAGCAGTTTATATGAATAAGAAATTAAAGGATATGGTAAAAATAGATGAAAGATAAAAACTTTTATTTTTTATAAAATTCCTTTAACATTAATTATTTTTGTTATTTAAAATTTCATAAACTTTAACCATTAAAATTTATTATAAAAAAAACACTTCTTTTTATAGAAGTGCTTTTTTATGTTATAGTATTAATATAACTATTATTTATTTTTTGTTTCTTCATATGCTTGCCTTACTGCTTTAGCAAGTTGGTCTGCACAGGAGGTTGGTCTAAAACCGCAAAGGTTGCCAAGAAGTTTTTCTTCAATTTTTTCAACAGTCCAACCATCAACAAGTTTGGCTATTGCTTTTAAATTGCCATTACATCCACCAGTAAATTTAATGTTTGTAATAACATCTTTATTTATATCAAATGTGATTGCAGAAGAACAAGTCATTTCTGTTTTATAATTATATTCCATAAATTTATATATTCCTTTTTAGTTAATTTAAGTTTAAAAATTTTTTAATTATAGAGATATTATACCTTTAATTAAATATTTTTGTCAAATATTTCAGTCTTTTAAACCTAAAACTCTATCAGCAGAAATGCCAAGTGCAAGACAAATTGCTTTAATACTATCGTAGCCAGGCTTGCTTTTGCCGCTTAACCATTCACTTATCTGACTTTGCTTAATACCTAATTTCTTTGCAAACTCGGTTTGGTTTAAATTAAAATCAATCATAATATCTTTTAATATGTCTATAAATTCCATTTATATTAACTCCAAGCACATTTTATAGAAAATTCGATATATTTATTTGCGTTATAGAAAATTCTATACTATCATATTACTATGGATGAAATTAAAAAGACTTGTTGTTTCACTGGTCACAGACCGCAAAAGTTAGCTTGGGGTTTTAACGAAAAGGACCCTCGCTGTTTAAATATGATAAAAGAAACAAAAATTCAAATAGAAAATGCAATAGTAAAAGGCTATAATACTTTCTTATGTGGGTTAGCACTTGGTTTTGATATGATTTGTGCAGAAATTATTTTAGAACTTAAGAAAAAGTATACCAATGTTAAGTTAATTGGGGCAGTACCTTGCAAAAATCAAAGTTCAGTTTGGAACAAAAAAGATGTTATAAGATATAATAACATTTTGGCTAAACTGGATGCTGTTAGGTGTAAATATGAGGTTTATACTCAGGGTTGTATGCAAGAGAGAAATAATTATATGATAGAAAATTCTTCTTTATTAATTGCTTTATTTAATGGCAAAAAGGGTGGAACTTATAATACCTTAGAGTATGCTAAAAAACGAGGTTTAGAAATTGTTATAATACCTGTTTGAAATATTTTTTTAAATAACTTAAAGTTAAGGTTAAAAAATAATTTTTTTATTATATTAAAATTTATAATGTTTAAAGCATTTTTATAGTTTAACAATTTATTATAATTATTAACATTTTTTAAAGCAGCCTAATAAAACAAACATAGTAAAAAGAGGTTAAATAGCTATAAAAGAGAACGATAAAATAATTTTATAAATTTTTTTAAAAAAATGTTGACAATTGAACAGATATTCAACTATAATACTATGGTTGAATGAATATTCAACTGTTAAAAGGAATATAAATGGGAAAGAAAGAAGTTATTTGCGATTGCGATATTATTCATTTAGAATTGGTTAATAAGGCAAAGAAAAGTATTTTAGAAGAAGACAAACTTTTGCTTATTGCCGATTTTTATAAAGCACTTAGTGATAGCACCAGAATTAAAATTGTTAATTTATTATCTACAAACGAACTTTGTGTGTGTGATATAGCGGTTATTCTAAATATGACAAAATCAGCAGTTTCTCATCAGCTGAAAAACTTAAGAGAAATGAATTTAATTAAAAGCAGAAAGCAAGGCAAAGAGGTTTGGTATTCTCTTGCAGATGACCACGTTTTAGAAGTTTTTAAAGTTAGTTTAGAGCATATTTTGGAGGATAAGAATAATGATTAAGAAGTTTACAATAACAGGGCTTGATTGCCCTAATTGTGCAAAGAGTTTAGAAACTTCTTTAGCTAAAATTAAAGGTGTTAAAAGTGTTAAAATAGAATTTTTAAAACAAATTTTAACTGTTGAAAGTGATAACTTAAATGCTGTTATACCAAAAGTAAAAAAACTTACAAAAAGTTTAGAACCAAATTCTAACTTAACAGAAATTGAAGACATTAATAACGAAAGTTTAGAGAATAAAACTTGTAATATAACTTGTGAGAGTTGCAACCTTGATGTTAAAAATGAAAGTTCAAAGGTTGAAGTTGATTATAAAAAAAATGTAAAAAAGTATAAAAAATTTAAGTTAGATATACAAGGTTTAAAATGCCCAAACTGTGCAAAAGCTTTAGAAAATGAACTTAATAAAATTGAAAATGTTAAAAAAGTTTCTATAAATTTTGTTAAAAATAGCCTTACTTTTGAAACAGATAATTATTCAACTTCATATCAAAAAATTGTAGCTATTACTCATAATTTAGAGCCACAAGTTTCTTTAAAAGAAGCCACAAAAACCAGTGCTAAAAAAACTTTTTTTATAGATATATCTGTGCTTATTTTTGGCATAATTTTGGGCGTGTGTGCGTTGTTTATTCCACAGCCTATTTGGTCTAGTTGGGTGTTATATGTGCTTAGTGCCTTAATTATTGGCTATAAAACCTATATAAAGGCCATAAAATTGCTTTTTAAAGGCATAGTTAACGAGAATTTGCTTGTAACTATTTCTGTTATTGGAGCTACCATTGTTGGTGACCATATGAGTCACGGTGGAATGGGCGGACACGCAGAAGGTTTAATGGTTATAACCCTTTACACCATTGGTAAAATAATAGAAGGTTTGGCATTAAATAAATCAAGAAATTCAATTGCAGAGTTAACAAATTTAAAACCAGATTATGCAGTGTTGTTAGTTAATGAAGAAGAAAAAAGAGTTGCCCCTCAGCAAGTGCAAATTGGTGATGTTATTATAGTTCGTGCAGGTGAGAGAGTTGCTGTTGATGGCATTGTTATTGAAGGCAGTGCAACTTTAGATAAGCAAAGTTTAACTGGCGAAAGTTTGCCAAGTGTTGTTAAAGAACAAAACGAAATTTTGTCGGGCAGTATTGTTCTTGATGGAGTTTTAAAAATTAGAACTACACAGCGTTACGAGGGTAGCACTGTCAGTCGAATTTTAAATTTAATAGAAAATGCTAGCGACAAAAAATCTAAAACTGAAACGGTAATTTCTAAAGTGGCAAGATACTACACTTTGGCAGTTATGTGTTTAGCCGTTATTGTGTTTGGAATAGAATATTTAGTGCTTAAAGATTTATCAACTGCAATTTATAGAGGTTTAATTTTTCTTGTTGTTTCTTGCCCTTGTGCTTTTGCTATTTCTGTTCCGCTTACCTATTTTTCAGGGCTTGGCAATGCAAGTAAAAAGGGAATTTTAATTAAAGGCTCTAATTACCTTGATGTGTGTGCAAAATTAAATACTATTGCTTTTGATAAAACTGGAACGCTAACAACTGGTAAGTTTGAAGTAGAAAAAATTGAAAGTTTAAATAAAAATTTATCGGAAGAAGATATTTTATATCTTTCTGCATTAGGTGAACAAAATTCGCTTCATCCTCTTGCAAAAAGCATTGTGGAAAAAAACACCAAAAAACTTGTTAAGGTTAGTGCTGTAAAAGAAATTGCAGGTGAGGGTGTTTACTTTGAATATAAAACTGAAAAGTATTTTGTTGGAAGAAAAGGAAAAACAGATAAGCAGAATACCATTGTTGAACTTTTTAAAGGAAACACAAAATTAGGGATTATATATTTAAAAGATGCCATTAAACAAACAAGTAAAACTTTAAGTAAAGATTTAGAAGCCTTAGGGGTTAAGAGTGTTTTACTTTCTGGCGATAACAATAAAATTGTTAGCAGTGTTGCAAAAGAACTTAATATTAATGATTATTATGCTGAACTCTTACCACAAGATAAATTTAATTATCTTGAAAAAATTAAACAAAACAAACAAACAAAATTAGGTTTTGTTGGAGATGGTATTAACGATTCTCCATCTTTAATGCTTGCTGATGTGGGCATAAGTATGGGGCTAAATGGTAGCACCGCTAGCATAGAGGCAAGCAACATTGTGTTAGTAGATGATAACCCTCAAAAAGTGGTTACTGCAATAAAAGTTTCAAGATATACAAGGAAAATAGTTTGGCAAAACATACTTTTATCTGCTGGCATTAAAGTTTTATTTTTAACTTTAGGTGCATTGGGGGTAACAGGTATGATGTGGGCTGTTATTGCAGATGTAGGGGTAACTTTACTTGCCATATTAAACAGTTTAAGGGCTTTAAAATATAAGGCGAAATAAATGTTAAAACAAAAAGGTTATTAAAAATAAAATTATGATAAAATTTATTTTTAACAAAATTTTTAGGTTAAGTTAAATTTATAATTTAAATAATTGCAGTATGTAGCAAATTAATTATTAAAAAAAGAAATCTATATTTTTAGTTAATATAATAAACTTAAAAGCTAGTATTTCTTTTTTTATTTTTAGTTATATAAAATAATTAAGTTAAATTTGTGTTTTATTTTTTAAAAAACAAATATAGTAATATGAGCATTAAACAAAAACTTGTAAAAATTTAGTTGACAAATGCAAAAAAAATTGTTTTTTTGCATTGCAATAATAATTATTATAATATATAATAAAATTAATAATAGGTGTAAAATATAATTTTTATTTATAAAAAGAAAAATTAAACACTGTTTTATATGTGCTTTTTTGGTTTTTTATATTAATTTTTATTAAAATTTTTAGTTTTTTTATAAATAGATTTATTAAAAATTTAAATTAAATTTTTAAATAAAAGTTATTTTTATACACATAAAGGGGGCAAAAATGTTTAAAAATTATTTAGTAAAACTTAAAGAATCGTTTATGGCTGTTTTCCCAATAACTTTAATAATTTTTGCCTTGATATTTTTTCTTGTGCCTACAGAAGTTAACGAAAAAGTTAAATTAGGCATTAGTGCTGTTTTGCTTATTATTGGAATGTCTTTATTTACTCTTGGTGCCGATAGTTCTATGCAGGAACTTGGAGAAAATGTTGGCTCTAGTTTATCAAAATCTAAAAAAATATGGTTTATGGTTCTTTGCTCTTTTATTATTGGTTTTATTATAACTTTTGCAGAGCCAGACCTTAAAGTGCTTGCCAATCAGGTTATGGGCGAAGGTGCTAGCAGTTTCTTTTTTATTGGGGTTGTATCATTAGGTGTTGGCATATTTTTAATGTTTGCAGTTATGAAAATAATTTTTAGAATTAGGCTTTCCGTAATTTTAACCATTGCGTATGGTTTAATTTTGATTTTAGCTTTTTTTGTGCCTAAGGAATTTATGCCTATTGCTTTTGATAGTGGCAGTGTAACTACAGGTCCGATATCAGTTCCATTTTTAATGAGTTTTGGTTTAGGTATTGCTGCAGTAAGAAGTGGTAAGAATGAAGATGACAGTTTTGGGCTTATTGCTTGTTGTTCTGCTGGCCCTATTTTAGCAGTTATGTTTATGAGTTTGTTTTTAGACCCAAGTTCAATTTCTGCGGGTTCAGAAGTTGGCAGCGGTTTAACAGGAAACATATTTGTTGATATGGGTAATGTTATTTTACACAATCTTGGCAATGTTGCACTTGTGCTTTTACCAATTTTAATTCTATTTTTTGTTTTTCAAATTTTTTCTTTTAAATTTCCAAAACGCAGAGTAATAAAAATGTGTATGGGCTTTTTATACACCTACATTGGCATTGTTCTATTTTTAACTGGTGTTGAATGTGGTTACCTTCACATTGGTACTGCCATAGGCGAATATATTGGAGTTTTAGATTATAGATGGATTGCCATACCAATAGGGTTTTTACTTGGCGCGCTTGCAATTTTGGCTGAACCTGCTTTGCACGTTCTTAAAAAGCAAGTTGAAGATATTACTGGTGGTGTTATAAAACAAAAAGTTATTGTAAGTGTAGTTTCCCTAGGTGTAGCTTGTAGTGTTATGACAGCAGTTTTAATGGGGCTATATGGTTTTAGTTTGCTTTATGTTATTGTGCCTGTTTATGTTATTTGCATAGGGCTATCATTCTTTAACTCAAAGTTGTTTACAGCAGTTGCTTTTGATAGTGGCGGTGTTGCAACAGGGGCTATGGCGGTTTCGTTTATATTGCCAATGGTTACTGGGTTAAGTGAAGGCAGTGCCTCTGGTTTTGGCACAATTGCACTTATTGCTGCATTCCCAATTTTAACAATGCAAGTTCTAGGTTGTATTTATAGAATTGTACTTCTTAAAAACAAAGCTACACAAGTTACACACAAAAGTGTTCAAATTGTGGAATTTAATTGGGAACAAGTTTTTGAAGAAAATAGTGTTGTAGACCTTAATAAAGCAGAGAAGGCAATAAAGAAAATAACAAAGAAGAGTAAAAACCAAAAAACTAAAAATAAAAAATCTAATGCTAAAGTAAATAGCAAAAGCAGTAGCACAAAAAAAAGAACAACTTCAAAAACAAATTCAAACAACCAAAATTTAGAAATTTCAAATAAAGAACTTGATGCCGAACAAAATTTGCAAATAAAAAACGAAGAAGAATTGCAAGAAACAAAAACAAATTTAAGCGAACTAACAAATGAAAATAATGCTTTTAAAAATGAACTTCAAGAAAACTTTAATAGTAAAGAAACAATAGAAAATGATAGCGAAGCAAGCACTTCAACGGATGTTATTAGTGATAGTAAAACTTCAACCCAGAACCAAGGGGGTGAAAATTAATGAGTAACAAAGAAAGTTTAAAAACTAAAAAAGAAAACTTTGAGAAAAAAGTTAAACAAAAAAAAGTGGAATTTGAGAAAAAAGTAAAAGATAAAAAACAAAAAATTCAAGATGCAATTAACACAAAAAAGCAGGAGAAAAATTTATTGCCACCAATGTTTGAGTTACTTGTTGTTGTAATTAACCGTGGTAGAGGGCAAGCAGTTCTAAATTATTTAAAGTCTATTGACCTTAACATTAATGTGGTTAGTTTTGGAGAGGGTACTGCTCCAAGCAACATTGCAGGCTTGCTGGGTTTTAGCCAAGAAAAAGAAGTTATTTTTACAGTGGTTAATTTAAAAGATAGCACCAAAATTTTGGATTTACTTGATAGCATATTTTTGTCTACTGAAAAATATTCGGGCATAGCATTTACAATTCCACTAAAAAGCATTACAAACAATTCACTAGACACTTTTGTTGAAACAAATTCTCTAAAAAATGGAGGTAAACAATAATGGAAAATAATTACGATTTAGTTATAAGCATAGTTAACCGTGGCCATAGCGACCCTGTTGTAGAGGCAAGTAGAGAAGCTGGGGCAAATGGCGGAACTATTATTTATGGGCGTGGCACAGGTAAAGATGAAGTTGACACATTTATGGGTGTTAGCATTCAGCCTGAAAAAGAAATTATTATGACTTTAACAAAAAGCGAAAATAAAAATAACATTATGGAAGCCATTTGCGAAAAAGCAGGGTTAGATGCTGCTGGTATGGGAATTTGTTTTAGTTTGCCAGTAACAAAAGTTAGGGGAATTTCTTCAAAACCTGCTAATCAAAACTCATTAAAACAAAACAATAGTTTAAAACAAACTGAAACAAAAAAATAATTTTTTAAAAAATTAAAATTTAAATAAATTTAATTAATTTAAAATTGTTTAAAACCAATATAGAATTGTAAATAAATTATTTTAAATACTTTAAAAATTTAAAATAGTTTAGTTAAAAAACTAAAGTAAATTAAGGGTAAAAAAATGGATTTTAAGAACATAGAAGAGAAATGGCAAAAAATATGGGAAAAAGAAAAAGTTTTTGCAAGTGAAGATTTTGGTAAGAAACCAAAATTTATGGCGTTGATTGAATTTCCTTATCCTTCTGGAGTGGGGCTTCATATGGGGCATATAAAAGCATATTCATCTATGGAAGTTATTAGCCGAATGAAAAGGCTTCAAGGCTATAATGTTATGTTTCCAATTGGTTGGGATGCTTTTGGTTTGCCAACCGAAAACTTTGCAATAAAAAATAACATTGCCCCAAGAATTGCAACAGATAATAACATAAAAAATATGAAAGAACAGTTTAGAAGAGTGGGATTCTCTTTCGACTGGAATAGAGAAGTAGACACTACAGATGATAAATTTTATCATTGGACACAGTGGATTTTTTCTAAAATGTATGAAAAAGGTTTGGCTTATAGAAGCAAAGCTTTTGTAAACTATTGCCCAAATTGTGATGTTATTTTATCAAACGAAGAAAGTCAAGGCGGAGTTTGCGATAGGTGCAATAGTCAAGTTGTGCAAAAAGAAAAGGATGTTTGGTTCTTAAAAATAAGAGAATATGCTGAAAGATTGCTTACAGGGCTTGACAAGGTTGATTACCCTGCAAGAGTTAAAGAAGAGCAACGCCATTGGATTGGTAAATCTACAGGTGCAGAAGTTGATTTTAATGTTAAAGTTGACAATGAAGTTTGTGATAAATTAAAGATATATACCACAAGATGCGATACTCTTTTTGGAGTAACCTTTATGGTTATTGCCCCAGAACATCCGCTTATTGAAAAGTTTAAAGATAAAATTTTGAACTTGGAAGAAGTTAAAAACTATCAAGCAAAGGCAAAACAAAAAAGTGAATTTGATAGGGTGCAAGTTAATAAAGATAAATCTGGTGTAAAGTTACAGGGGATATCGGCTATAAATCCGCTTAATAACAAAGAGGTACCAATTTTTATTGCAGATTATGTTATGATGGGTTACGGCACAGGTGCTATTATGGCTGTTCCTGCCCACGATACAAGAGACTACGATTTTGCAAAACTTTATAAATTGCCTATTATTCCTGTAATAGAAGGTGGCGATATTTCAAAAGAAGCCAACACAAATATAAGTGATGGTAAATTAATAAATTCCGATTTCTTAAATGGGTTAAGTGTTAAAGAAGCAAAAGAAAAAATGATAGAGCATTTAACTAAAAACAAAATTGGTTGTGCAAAAATTAACTATCAAATGAAAGACTGGGCATTTAACCGCCAAAGATATTGGGGGGAACCTTTCCCAATTATTTATTGCGATAAATGCGGTACAGTGCTTGTTCCAGAAAAAGACCTTCCTGTTAAATTGCCAGAAATTGAAAACTTTAAACCAAGTAAAAATGGAGAATCTCCTCTTGCGCAAGTTGAAAGTTGGGTTAATTGTACTTGTCCTAAATGTGGTGGTAAGGCAAAAAGGGAAACCGACACAATGCCTCAATGGGCGGGCTCTAGTTGGTATTATTTAAGATATATGGACCCACATAATAGTAAAGCTTTTGCAAATATAGATAATTTAAAATATTGGGGACCTGTAGATTGGTATAATGGCGGAATGGAACACGTAACAAGACATATGATATATTCTCGCTTCTGGAATATGTTCCTTTATGATTTAGGTTTAGTTCCTTTTGAAGAACCTTACAAAAAAAGGTCTATGCAGGGGCTTGTGCTTGGTGAAGATGGCAATAAAATGAGTAAAAGTCTTGGCAATGTTGTTGACCCTATGGATATTATTAACAAATTTGGGGCAGATGTTTTAAGGCTTTATGTTTTGTTTATGGCAGATTATGAATGTTCAACTCCTTGGTCTAGTGTAAACATAAATGGCTGCAAAAGGTTTTTAGATAGAGTTGAAAGAATGCAAGATTTTGTTGATGATTTTAAAGGAGTGCATAAAGAACACATTTCAAGTATAAATGCTATTATAGAAAAAGTTACTTTAGATATTAGTCTTTTAAAATTCAACACTGCAATTTCGGCTCTTATGACCTTTGTTAACACAATTTATCAAGATAAGTTTATTAGTAAAGAAGAATTTAGAATTTTCTTAACATTGCTTTATCCATTTGCACCACATATTGCAGAAGAAGTTAACAGTCTTTTAGGTTTTAACACTTACATTTGCAAAAGCAAATGGGCTGAAAAATTACAAGATAATTCTGTTAAAATTATAAATTTACCAGTTCAGTTTAATGGTAAAATGCGTGGTACAATTGAAGTTGAAGAAGATATAACCGAGGCAGAACTTTTAAAGAAAATTGCAGAAAATGAAAAGTTTGCAAATTATTTTACAGCTAATCCTAAAAAAGTAATTTTTGTTAAAAATAAAATTATTAACATAATTGTTTAATAATTTTTATTAATAAAATATAAGTTAATTTGTTTAATTTCTTTAATAAAACATAAAATTTTTGTAGCCTTTTTAATTTTAAAAGGCTACATATTTTATAGAATATGATAAATTGATAATAGAAAATACTAAGAAAAGAAAGGAAAAAAGACATATGAAACTTGAATTATTATCTCCTGCAGGTAATATGGAAAAACTAAAAACAGCGGTGTATTTTGGTGCTAATGCGGTTTATCTTAGTGGCAAAAGTTTTGGTATGAGGGCATTTGCTGGTAATTTTACAAATGAAGAATTACAAGAAGCAGTTACCTTTTGCCATAGTAAAAATGTTAAATGTTTTGTTACTGTTAACATAGTTGCCCATAATAAAGATTTTGAAAATTTGCCAGAATATTTGCAGTATTTAAACAAAATTAAGGTTGATGCTATTATTGTTTCTGATTTAGGCGTTATGAGTTATATTAAAAAATATGCTCCTGGGGTTGAAATTCACATAAGCACACAAGCAAATGTTACAAATAAACACACTGCAAAATTGCTTGTAGAAATGGGTGCAAAACGTATTGTTTTGGCAAGAGAGTTAACTTTAACGGAAATTAAAGAGATAAGAGATTATTTGCCAAAAGAAATTGAACTTGAAGCTTTTGTGCACGGGGCAATGTGTATAAGTTATTCAGGCAGATGTTTGCTTAGCAACTTTTTAACAAATCGAGATGGTAATAATGGCGAGTGCATTCAAGCGTGCAGATGGGGATATACTATAAATGAAGTTAACCGAAAAAATGAACTTCTTCCTATAGAACAAGATGAAAAGGGTACTTATATTTTAAATAGTAAAGACCTTAATATGCTAAAATATATAAACGAACTTGCCCTTGCAGGAGTTACAAGTTTTAAACTAGAGGGCAGAATGAAATCACCTTACTATGTTGCAACAGTAACAAATGCTTATGCAAGAGCAATAGAATTATATTATAAGTGTTTAGAAGAAAATAAACCCTTTAATTGCCCAATCACTTTAATTGAAGAACTTGAAAAAGCTAGTCATAGAAGATATACCACAGGCTTTAATTTTAAAGACAAACAAAAAGAAGAAAGTGAATGTCTTTCAACTTCAACTCCTATTCAAACTCACGAGTTTATGGCAATTGTTTTAGAAGATAACAAAAATGGGGAAGTTGTAATTGAACAACGCAATAAGTTTGTTGTTGGCGATGTTTTAGAAGTTTTATCTCCTAGTGAAACATTTAATAAACAAATTAAGGTTGAAAAACTTTATAACTTAAACAACGAAGAAGTTACAGAAGCAAAAATTGTTAAGCAGGTGTTAAAACTTAAAACAGATGTGCTGCTAAAACAAGGAGATATTTTGCGTAAAAAAGTTTAGGATAATTTTCTATTATAAATTATTTTTTTTATAATTGATTTCAACTTATATATGATAACAAATAAATAAAACTTTTTTTAATGTTTTAAAAAAAAATTATAATATAGTGTTTTTATATTTTTACTATTTAAAATTTTTAATATGTATTTTGAACAATTCCTGTAAATTGTTCAATGGTTTGCCTTACAGCAGGAAAGAAACTAAAAATTATAATTGCTGCACAAACAACAAGCATAATAAGTTTTAAAATGTCGCTTTTATTCCAAACCACACTTAGTGCAACAACAACCATTAAGGTGAGTGGTGCATAAAGGTCGATATACCCCATAATATCTAAAATAATTCCATTTTGCAAAAAGGGATAATAGGTATGCACAATAATTAATGTGTAGCGAATAATCATAATAACTGCAATAATTTTAGCAAGTATGTTTAAAAAAAGTGTAAAATTATTTTGGTTTTCATTTTCCATAATAACCCCTCATAATAAAAAAGTTTTTAAAAATTTTTATAAAATAGAAATTAATAAAGTAAAAATAATAATTTTAAAAATTTGAATTAAAGTAATTAAAAGCTAGCAAAAAGTTTTAAAGTTAAAATTAAAAAAAAATAAATTCAAAGGAGAAAATTTTAAGATGGATAATTGCATTTTTTGTAAAATAGCAAAGGGAGAAGCTCCTAGTTATAAAATTTACGAAGATGATAAGACATATGCTTTTTTAGATATTTCAAAAGATTGTTATGGGCACACACTTGTTGTTCCTAAAAAGCATTGTGAAAATGTGTTAGATTGTGATGAGGAAACATTAAGTTGTGTAATAAAAACAGTTAAGAAAATTGTAAACCATTATGTTAAAAACTGTGGCTTTAAGGGCGTTAACATAATAAATGCTAGCGGGGAAGAAGCTCAACAAACGGTGTTTCATTTACATTTTCACATTCTACCAAGAATGAGCAAGGATGAATATGATGCCTTTCCAAGTTTGTGTGGAACAATTGCTCCTTTTGAACAACAACAAGAGCTATTAAAGTTGGAACTAAATTAACTATTGACAAATTATTAACTTTTTAAACTTACTTTTTACAAAATATAATAAAAAAATAAAAGATTTTTGATTTACCAAAAGTCTTTTTTTTATTACTATTTTATTAATAATTCGTTAATTTCTACCTTATGAAATTTGTTAAAGCACTAAAGAAGAAATAAAAAAAACTAATAATTTAATGTTTTTTAAATTTTTTTAAAACTCTAAAAGGTGGTTTACATAATGCAAAATAAGGTAAAAAAAACTTTAGATTATTTTAAATTAAATGGGTTAGGGGTTGTTAAATATTTGGCGTTTTTTTGTTTGTTTTATTTGTTTAATAACACCCTTGTTTTAGGCACAGTTTCTCCTTGTTTTTATGCCTTTTTTTTAACGCTTTTATTTTTAGGAGAGCAACCCTTTTATTTGCTTTTGGCTTATCTTTTAGCAACAGTTTGCAGTGGCATAACAGTGCCTGCAATTATTTTTAGTTTAGTTCTTGGCATTGTTGGCGGGGCTATAGTGCAAATTCACAAGCATAAGGGTAAAATTATACCAGTTTGGCTTGCGTTTGTGTATGGGCTTATTTTTGGGCTTATTCATATGTTAGTTAATCTTTCAACTCTTCAAAACTTTTACATAACAACAATCAATGCAATTTTTAATTCAGTGTTTTTAGTTTGTTCTTTAAACTTTTTAAGAGTAGTTAAAATAAGAAATTTTAACCTTAACCTTAATGTAGATGAAGTTGTTTGTGGCTGTGTTATTTTAGCCTTTGTTTTTTGTGGTCTTGCTAATGTAAATTTGTATGGTTTTGATGTTGTTAAATTAATAGGAATATTGTTTATTTTGCTTAGCAATGTAACCATAAAAAACAATGCTTTTAGCATTATTTTAAGTTTAGTTTGTGGACTTGGGGTTACATTATGTAATTGCAATTTAACTTATGTTGCAACACTGGGGACAATGGGAATTTTTACTTATATTTTTAGGGAACAATTTAAAATTTATTCTGCATTGCTTGTTGTTATTGTAGATTTAATTTTTAGTTTATTTATTTTACCTAGTAACAATTTTACTTGGGTTACAGTGTTACCTAGTTTAATTGCTAGTGTTGTGTTTATGTGTGTGCCAAAAAGGGTTACTAATAAACTATCAAATATTTTTTTCTTGTCTTCAAAAAGTAATTCTCTTAAAAACATTCTAAATCAAAACAAACTTCAAGTAAGCAAACGCTTGCTTTACACTTCTCAGGTATTTTATGAAATGTATAAAAATTTTAGTTCTCTTGTTAAAGGGAATTTAGATATTAAAAATGCAAAGCTTTTAATTTGTAATGAAGTTATAAAAAACAATTGTGCTAACTGCCCACAGCGTGCAAAATGTTTGAAGGGTTTTAATTCTGAACTTAAAAAGATTTTTGAAAATTTAGTAAATGTTGGGTTCGAAAAAGGTAAAATTACTTTGGTAGATTTGCCCGCTTATTTAACAAATAGGTGTGGAAAGTTAAACCAAGTTGTAACAAGTATGAATTCACTTTTAACAGAATATAAAAACTATTCTAAAATGATAGGGAACTTGGATGCTAGTAAAGTGCTTATTGCAGAACAACTAGGGGGAATATCTAGCATACTTCTTAATTTATCTCAAGAAACAAAGCAAGTTGTTAATGTAGATGAAAGTCAGGAAAAATTGATAAAAGAAACTTTGGTTTATAATAATATTATTCCTAGTGAAGTTGTTTGTTTTGAAAAAGATGAAAAAACAAATGTTGTATCTTTAATAATAAGAACAACAGATTTTGATAACGAAAAAATTACAATGTTGTTAAGCAAAATTTTTAAAAACAAAATGATTGTAGAAGACATTTTAGAAAGTAGTGATAGTAATTTAACATATGTTAGTTATAAAACTGCCCCAGTATACGACATTGCTCTTGGAATAGCACAAACCTCAAAGGGAGGTGAAGTTATTTGTGGGGACACTCATTCAACTTCCAAATTAATAGGCGATAAATTTATGGTTGCGTTGTGCGATGGTATGGGGCACGGAGAGAAAGCAAATAGTAGCAGTGAACTATCGCTTAGTTTAATAGAAAATTTTTATAAGGCAGGGTTTGATGACCAAACCATTTTAACAAGTGTTAATAAATTGCTTAATTTAAGCTCGCAAGAAGTATTTTCTGCTTTAGATATTAGCGTTGTGGACCTTAAAAATGGAGAAGTTGATTTTATAAAACAAGGGGCTACAATTGGTTTTGTTAAAAAGGGGGAAGTAATATCTAAAATAGAAAGTAATAGTTTGCCAATGGGTATTCTTGAAGAAGTTAAACCGAAAGTTACAAAAACAGTGCTTAGCCCTGATGATTATGTTATTATGCTAAGTGATGGTGTTGTTGATGCTTTTGGAGAGGAAGAGCTATTGCAAAATTTCTTGAAGAACATAAATTTATCTAACCCTCAGGAAGTTGCTGATAGAATTTTAAACCGAGCAAAGAGAGAACAACAAAATTACCCTGATGATGATATGACTGTGCTTGTGGCAAAATTGTTTTATAATTTTGCATAACCTTTTAGGTTTTAAATTTATTTTGGTTTTTAATATTTATAAAAAATTTTTATTAGTTATCTCTAAACATAAAATTAACTATTTATTTAAATTTTATTTATAACATTTATTTTTTATGTAATGTAAAAAAATAAAAAGTATAATTTTAAACTTTAGTGGTTAGCGTTTTAAAAATTGTAGGAAATTTAATAATAGCCTTTAAATTTTATGTTGTGGACTTTTAAAAATAGTTTTAAATATGTATGTTTTCTTTTTAAAAATTAATGTGACTTTTAAACTAAATATAAAAATTATAATATAATAATTAAATAAAATTCATAGGTTTTATGGCATAAAAATTAAGTGTTGAAATTATATTTAATTTAGTTTATAATTTAATTATGGAAAAAGAAGTGTTAGAGTTTATAAAACAAAACAAATTAATTTTACCTGGGGAAACTATAGGCGTTGCCGTAAGTGGCGGAGTAGATTCTATGAGTTTACTTCACTTTTTACATTCAAATAAAGAAACATTAGATTGTCAAGTAGTAGCCATTACAGTAGACCATATGTTAAGAGGGGAAAGTTCTCTAGGGGATGCTAACTTTGTTAAAAGTTGGTGCAAGGAGAATGGTATATATTGTCATAAATATTCGGTAGATGCCGCTAAAATTGCAACAGAACGCAGGGTGGGTGTTGAGCAGGGCGCAAGAGAAGCTAGGTATGGGGTGTTTGAACATTTAATAAAAGAGAATATTGTAGATAAAATTGCACTTGCTCATCATATTTCCGACCAAGCTGAAACTATTTTAATGCATCTGCTTCGTGGGGCAGGCTTAAATGGGGCAGGCGGAATGGAGCCTATTAGAGATGGTGTTTATATTCGCCCATTTTTGAATATTGGTAAAGATGATATTGTTAGATATGCTTCTATGAACTATATAGAATATGTTGAAGATGAAACAAATGCCGAAAGCAAATATAACAGAAACTTTTTAAGAAATGTTATTATGCCTCAACTAAAACAAAGGTGGGAAGGCGTTGAACAAAATTTAATTAATTTTGCAGAATCTTGTAGAGAAGATAACGATTTTATTTTAAGTTATGTTCAACACGGTGGAACAATTAGGGAAAAAAACTTTGTTAAAATTCCGCTTGTTTATTTTCACTATCATTCTAGTGTTATAAACAGAATTTTATTTGAATGCCTTGATAGTTTAAACACTGCAAAAGATATTGAAAGAAAACACATTGAACTTGTAAAGGAACTTGCTTTAAACGATAATGGTAAAAAAATTAATTTACCAAATGGTATTATCGTTCAAAAAGAATACGATTACATAACTTTGTTTAGAAATGAAAGAACTCTTATTGCAGGCGTTTATCCATTTAAAAGTGGCACAATAAATTTTGGTGACATTGCAGAAATTAAAGTTAGGAAGACTAAAGATTTATCTTTACCAGAAGGTTCTTTAATTATGGATGCAAATAAAGTGCCAAAAAATGCAGTTTGGAGAACAAGAAAAAACGGTGATAAATTCACAAAATTTGGTGGTGGTACAAAACCTCTTAGAAGTTATTATATAGATAAAAAAATTCCTAACCGTGTTAGAGATTTAATACCCGTGCTTGCAGTTGAGGATGAAATTTACTGTATTGCTGGCATTGAAATTAGCGATAAAGTTAAAGTTGACAATAAAACATCTTTGGCTTATGTTGTTACTAAAACAGACTTAAGACAACACTAATTTTTGAAAATAATTTTAGTTGATATACAAAAAAATTAATCTATATTGTTTAGATTAATTTTTTTATTATTTTTAAACTTATTTATTGTTTAAATTTCTGCAAAGCCTAAAAATAAAATTTTGTCAAACTTTTTAGGCTTATAGTTATCTACATAATAAACCATATAATTTTAGCCAATTAAAAACATTTTCTACAAAAATTATAAATTTTTACTTAAAAGATTGAATTATAGCACATTTATACACAAAAGTTGTCCACATATCCACAATTTGTATAGCAAAAAACAAGAAATATGCACTATATTTCTTTCATTTTCAACAAAATATTATTTTTAAAATTTATTGAACTTTTTTTATATTCAACAAAAAACTTAGATAATATACATAAAAACTAAATTATTGTCAATATTTTTAACAAAAATTTTTAAGAAAATTTAAAATTTCTGTTTCACTTAATATATAAATGTAACTTCTTTGTTAAATATGCAAAAAAAATAAAAAAGATGGTTGCATTATTTAAATTTAAGTTGTAAAATTCTAATTGTTGATAAATCAACAAGTTTGTTTTATAGTTTAAAATTTTTTGGTTTTTAGGTTTCAACAAATTTGTTTATTTAAAAAATTAAGTTTAAAAAAATGATATTAAAAAACATAAACATACTAGAAGTTATAAAATTAAAAACATTTATATGAATTTAAAATTGTTGATAGATATTTACTACAATTATAATTATTTGTTAATTTTAAAATTAAAATTTTAAAGTAATAAAATGAATAATACATGCGCTTAAATATAAAATAAATTATTTGAATATGGGAGATTAAGAATTTATGGTTAAAAATAGAGTTGCACAAATAGTTTTTCAAACGGTATATTGTTCCTTGGCAATTATAGCCTTAATATCTAGTTTAGGTTTTTTTGATAAGGAATTTAACGGAGAATTTTATATATGGTACACAAATTTATCTAACTATATTTGCATTGTAATTATGTTTATTTGTTTATATTTTACAATTAAGCAAACTAAAAATAGAGAAGATGGTTTTGTAACTTTTTCGCCTTCTTTTACTTTTTGTGCTATGATTATGATACTTGTAACGCTTCTTATTTATAACACTTTGCTTGTTGGGGATAAAACTGCCAGTGATTATTTTTTAAATATTGGTAACTTGTTAATGCATTTAATTTTACCAATAATGTTTGTGTTACATTGGGTTTTGTTTTACGAGCATAATAAAACAAAATGGTTTTACCCATTGTTAAGTGTGGTTATGCCACTTATATATGTTATTTTAGTTTTTATTAGGGCTGCCATTTTAAAAGGAATGGATGTAACTCTTTACCCATACTTTTTTATTAATTTAGAGGTTCTTGGTTGGGGTGGAGTTATTATATGGGTAACTATTTTACTTGTTGTGTTTGTAGTGCTTTCTTACATAATATACTTATTAGATAATATTAATAATATTAAATTAAAAATAAAGAATAAACAAAGTAAAAAAGAACAGTTAAACAAAAATGCCAATCAAACAACTACAAGCAATAAAATTGATAGTTTTAAAACAGAAATTGAAAATAACAACGAAAATGCTAATAAGGAAAATTCTAACTTTGAAGATGTTGAAATTGCTATTAATAAAACAAACTCTTATAATGATATAGTTAGTAAAAGTTCTGATGATAAAAAGGTATCTAGTAAAAAAGTTAACAATCAAAAAAGCAAAAATAAGAAAGTAGATGAAACTATAAATAAGAATAATTTAAGTGCAAATAAAAATATAAAGAAAGAAACAGCAAAGCCTAAAAAAAATAATGGCAATAAAAAAACACCAAAAAGATAAACAATAATAAAGTTTAATGAAAGCCCTTTAAAAATTTTTTGAATTATTAAACATAATATAAAAGCTTAGAAAACTATTCTAAGCTTTTTTTATTTTTATATATAAATTTTTTGTTATTTGAGTTTTTCAAACAAAAAACTAAAGTTGATATATTTAGATACTAGCGGAAAAAAGAAAGACCTAAACTATCAAAACAGCTTGGTTTTTTAACATTATGCTTTCTTAACTGCAAAAAAATGAATGTTTTTGTTGTTATTAGATGTTGTTGTGGAAATTATAAATTTTTTAATTTTACGATACTTGTCTTGACTTTGATAACAAAGAATATTCACTTACACTAGAAAAATAGAGACAATAAACATAGGGAAAAGAGCAGCGTATATTATGTTTAGTAAACAACTGCTTTTTTGTTTTATTTAAACCAAATTAGTTTTGTGGATGTGTAATTGTTTGCGAGATAAATTCGAGACATTTTCATCAAGACAAGTAGCCATACCTAAGTACCAAATTTAAAAACACCCAATACGTAATTGAGTGTTATTTATACCTAATTTGTAAGTTTAATGTGAAATATATATTATTATTTTCTTCAAAAAGTTCAAGCATTTTGTATCTTGTAGAACTTGGAGAATCTAATTTTGTATTATTTATTAAGTAATCTTCTACTTCGTTTTCATGATATATCAAATCTAAAACAAGTAGTTTTCCATCTCTAGTAACAATCATAATGCCGCCATTGACATCATAATCACCATTCCAAATTGTACCTGGTTTAATATCAAAACTAAATCCTTTTAACAGATCAGTTAATTTTTTCTTTGCAATTATTTGATTTTCAAATAAATTAGAAGTATTAAAGAGTTCCATTAAATTTTTATTTTTACTTGTATAAGCTCTTAGACAAACATCCGCCACTATATTAGGCATAGAAGTATCTATCATTTTCAGATTTTGTTCAAAAATATTATCTACAATACTTTCAAAAGATATAGTTCCACCTAATTCTTTGATTTTATTCAATCTATCAATTAATTTATGCTGAGTATTAATACTATTAACAACATTGATGTCTTCGTGTCTAATCCCTGAAATCTTGTATTTAATATTGGTCTTATTACTAGCATTTAAAATAGTTGCGGGACTGCCAATTTGTGATTTTATGCTATATTTTAAGTTTACTAATTGATTTTTTATATTGTCCTTCATATCTGTATCTAAATCACTTTTACTATTCGATTTAGATTTAATAACATTGCTTTCGTTTAATTTGAATATAAGGTCATGAACTTCAGGTATATTAAAAACTCCATTTCTAGAAATATTATGTTTTATTTTTTGCAGTAAGCATTCTTTGTGATAACTAATTTCTTTGATAGTGATAGAATATTTTAAAATATCATTAGAAAAAACTTCTATTTTATTATCATTTCTAGATAAAGTATATACATTTAATGGAGTATACAATCTTATGTTCTTGAGAATAAAAATTTCCTCACTAATCATATTTAAGTTAGAATCAACAATTTTTATATTTGGATTCTCTAACAAATTTAATACTGCTAAAAATTCAGACCATTCACCTCTATTTAATCCCATCTAAATCCTCCAATATTGAAATTAAAAATTTAGCCATTTGTTCAATAACTGGTATTGATACTGAATTACCAAATAATTTGTATTTTTGTGAATTACTCATATTTTCTGGAAAACTGAACTCATCAATTCCATCCTTTACAAAGGCATAATTTATAAACCCTTGTAATTTACCCCATTCGGTCGGAGTCATATGTCTAATCCCATCAGGATTTATTTCATTGCCCTGCCCAACTAAAGTTTTTTTATACTGGCAATTAGGTTGTCTTATTAAATTTCTTTCTTTTCCTGAGCCACCAGTTGCTAATATTGTATTAGATATGGGGTTATCCCCTTCATTTACTATAACATAGCCAAATCCATTTCCTTTTTTAGAATGGTTCGCTTTGTGCCTTTGTAATGTTTGCCACAATTTATTTGATAAATAATATTTAGATTCTACTTCTTTTTCTAATAAGTCATACAAGTTATTATATATTTTATCTCTACCAGTAGGGTATTTGTTAAATGTGTAATTAGTTGGGATTAAATCTTTTCTTATTGCAAGTATATAAGTTCTACTTCGTTTTTGTGGTAATCCAAAATCTTTAGTATTTCTAATAAAATCTTTCACATCATAAATCAATTCACCACAAATATCTGTTGAAGTGTTTAAAACATAATAACCAATTTCATTTAAGGTATTTAAAATTATTCTAAATGTTTTGCCTTTGGCATGTCTTGTTAATCCTTCAACATTTTCTAAAAAAACAGCTTTAGGGTTTGATTCTCTAACTATTTCAGCAACATCAAAAAACAAAGTGCCTCGTGTAGTGTCTAAAAAACCTTTTTTTAATCCTGCAATACTAAATGCTTGACATGGGAATCCTGCCAACATTATATCATAATTTAAACTTTTACATTTTTCTTTAAATTTTTCGCTAGTCACATCATTAAAAGGATTTTCTTTGTATAAATGTTCATAAGCCTGACAAGCAAATCTATCAATTTCAGCAGATAAAACATTTTTACATTTTCCAGTTAATTCAAATCCTTTTCTTATTCCACCTAAACCAGCAAATAAATCAATAGTTTTATACATATTTAAACCTCATAATAGATATTATAACATATAAAAATCAAAATTGTACCATATTGATAAAGATTTATTAAAATTATCTTTAAAGAAAAAGAACTCTATTTTATACGATAAAGTTCTAATGTAATTTCACTAGTTTCAAAATTCATTGACTAAGTTAGAGTGTTTGTTTTAAATTTTATATCAACTAAAAATAAATAATAATAGATAACAAACTATTATTTTAAATTTAATAACACAAAACTTTTTTAAATAAATGAGGTATATCTATTAAAACAATTTAGCATACTACAAATATGGAAAAATTAGAGGAAAGAGTAAAAGCTATTAAAAGTAGTTTGCACGATAGCAGCGATATTGTTATAAAAAAAATATCAAGCGGAAAAAACGCTATTTTTGTTATGTACATAGATGGGCTTATAGAACAAGAAGAACTTAATTTAAATGTGCTAGGTCCATTATATAAGTTTAAAAGTTTTAAAACCTGCGGTTTGGAGGAAATTAAAACTAAAATTGTTAACTATAGTAATGCAGAAATTTTGGAAGGGGAAGATATAGAAAATAACCTTTTACGAGGTTATGCTTTACTTTTTACTAACAATGATGATAGGGCTTTAGGGTTTAATGTTATTCATTATGATGGAAGAAGTGTTACCGAACCACCAACTTCTACTGTTATTAACGGACCAAGAGAAGGTTTTGTTGAGAATATAAAAATAAATGTATCTTTAATTCGTAAAAGGCTTGTATGTAAACATCTTAAAATAGAAGATATGACTGTTGGTAATCGTACTCAAACAGCGGTTAAAATTATGTATTTAGATGATGTTGTAGATAAAAAAATTGTTAAAGAAGTTAAAGATAAAATTAGCAAAATAGATATAGATGGCATTTTAGATAGTTATTACATAGGCACTTTTTTAGAAGATAAACCAAACTCTATTTTTCGCCAAGTTGGTAATTGTGAAAAACCAGACATTGCAACAAGCAAAATTTTGGAAGGTAGGGTTGTTATTTTAGTTGATGGTTCTCCAATAGTTCTTACGGTGCCTTTAATTGCTTTTGAAGATTTTCAAAGCAGTAACGACTATTATAGCGAACCACACAAAGCTTCTACCTTAAGAGTGCTTAGAATTATTGCACTTATAATGTCTATTTATCTTCCTGGAATGTACATAGCGTTGAGGCTTTATCATTATAAGGTGTTGCCACTAAAGTTTTTAATTACTGTTGTAAATTCAACTCAAAATTTACCTTTTAACCCATTCCTAGAAATTTTGTTTATTATTGTGTTGTTTGATGTGCTGTTTGAAGCGAGTTTAAGAATGCCTAAATATTTAGGTATTGCCGTTTCTATTGTTGGGGCTTTAATTTTAGGGGATACCGCTGTGCAGGCAGGGCTTGTTAGTCATCCAGGGGTTATGATTGTTGCTATGAGTGGTATAACTATTTATATTTTACCAAACCAAAGTGCACAGGTTTCTTTGCTTAGATTCATTTTTGCCCTTGTTGGTGGAGTGCTAGGGCTGCACGGTTTAATTTTAGCAAGTATGTTTTTGTTTGGCTATCTTGCAAATTTTGATAGTTACAACACGCCATATCTAGCTCCGCTTGCGCCTTATATTAATAACGATCAAAAAGACTTTATATTTAAAGAGAATATAACAGAAATGAAAACACTGCCTGAAAGTATACCTAATAATAAGGAAATTAGGTTAAATGATGAACAATTAAAGAAAGATAACTCGCAAGAAAGCGGTGAAAATTTTAGTTTAAGTTCTATGTTTGGAATGAACGAAAATGAACAAGAACAAGGGGATAGTTCTTCAAAAGGAAGTAATGAAGGTGAATTAAGTTCTGGCAAAAATAGCGAAAATGTAAAAGAAAATGGTTCTGGAAATTTAAAAAAAAGAGATAAGGAAAACAAAGGAAAAAAAGAGCTTAATGATTTAAATAATACAAAGGAAATAAATAAAGAGAAAACACAAACAAAATTTGAAAAAGAAATTAAACCAAAAATTAAAGCAAATATAAAAAGCACAAAAGTTAAATGATAAAGAAAATTTTTAAAAATGATTTTGATTAAAAATAAAAGGCTTTTTAGTTAAAAGGGGAAAACTTAAAATGAAACTAGCAACAACAAGGCAACTAACTTTTGCTTTAATAATAAGTATGATAACTTTAAAAGTGTTGTTTTTGCCATCGCTACTTGTAAAAGAAATAGGAAGAGATTGCTATATTTTTTTGTTTATTATGCTTGTTGTTGATTTTTTGGTATTGTTAATTTTTTTATATCTTTTTAATAGATATCCAGAAATGTCGTTTTATGAAATAATGCAAAAGTTTTTTGGCACTGTAATTGCAAAAATAATTATGATATTATTTTGTTTGTTTTTTCTATCAAAATGTTGGGCTGTGTTTCAATCTAATTATGTTTATTTAAACGAAAATTTGCACACCACAATTAAGTGGTATACTTTTAGCATTCCATTATTAGTTGTTATATTTTATTTATCTACCTTTGGTGTTAATGCCTTTTTAAGACTTATTGAAATTATGTTTCCTGTTATTGTTGGTGGGTTTATGCTAGCTTTTATAACTGGGTTGTTTCGTGCTGATTTTTCAAATGTGTTGCCTATATGTGAAAACGGCTTTTTTAGTTATATGCCTAAAATTACTCAGTTTACTTTCTGGTTTGGAGATTATCTTGTGTTTATAGTTTTTATGGGTAACACCAAACAAGATAAAAAATTAAATTTAAAAGTTACTGTAACAGTTTTAGCGTTTATTGTTTTAATGAGTTTGTTTATGCTAATTGTTTATTCAATTTTTTCTTATAATACAATAAGCCATACTAATTCAATTTCGGATATTATGCAGGGTACTCCTTCTTCTTCCGATATCGGCAGTTTCGATTGGATTGTAATTATAATTTGGGATGCTTGTTTATTTATTTACTTAACTTTAAATGTTTTATGTTCTTTCTATTGTTTTAGGCAAGTAGTTCCAAAATTAAATCAGCGTATTCTTGCAGGGGCATTACTTATTATTGTTTTAAGTAGCAACCTTATAACTCATTTTGATATTATTCATAGTGTAGAAATTTGTAAAAACTATCTTATGTATTCAAGTGCTGTATTGCAATATTTATTGCCTATACTATTTTTAATATTTTCATTATTTAATCCAAACAAAAAAAAGGATGAACAATTTCAACAACAAAATTTTAAAATTACTCCACCCCAAAAACAACAACCAATTAAGCAAAATGTGGCAACTCCTAAAAATGTGGGCAAAAAATTTACAACGGAAAGGGAGCAGAAATGTTAAAGTATTTATGGAAAAATAAATTTTTAATTTTAATTCTTATTTTAATAGTAACTATGTGCCCTATAACAATAAGTTTACCAGAACAAAGTAGAACGGAAAGTATTATTACCGCAGTTGGTGTTGATAAGAAAGAAGATGAATATGAAGTTTCCATTCAGTATGTTGTGCCACAATCTTCAGGTGGACAAGAGAATTTAAAAATTTCAAAACAAAAGGGTAAAACAGTAGGGGAAGTTTTTGAAAAGTTAAATTTGGAACTTGGAAAAACTTTGGGGTTTGCCCATTGTAGATTTATTGCTTTTAATGAAGAGGCAGGAAAAGATAGTTTAACTAAAATTTTAGATTATCTTCTTAGACAAAAAACCAACACAAACAATATTGTTTTAATTTTAACAAAAGAAAGTGCGGGAGATTTGCTTGCCACCGCTAATGGTATAGATAGTGATCTATATACTTTCTTAAGTAATAGCAGTAATAGTAATGAATTTAAAGAGTATAACGATTTAACAACAATAGGAGATTTTTTCCGCAGTTATTTTGGTGAAGGTAATTCTCTTGCTATTTATATTGTTAACACAGAAAAAACTGCTGGAGAAGAAGGTGGCGCAAGCCCAACAGGTGGTGAAAGTAGTGCTTCTAGTGGAAGTAGCGGTAGCAGTAGCACAGATAGTGCAGGTGGCGAAACTAAAGAGCAAATAGATAATAAAGAACGCATTGCCATTATAAAAGATGGGAAATTATTGTTAAGTTTAGATGAAGAACAAAGTAACGATTTTGTTTGGTTTAATGAAGATGTTAAAAGAATAATATTTCAAGTAAACGATTATCAAGATGACAGACTTGGAAAAGTTGATACAATGGTAAATATTTTTAAACGCTTTGTTAGAAAAAAAGCTTATTTTGATGAGAATGGAAATCCTCATATGGAACTAAACATAAAAAATTATATTAGAACAAGTCAAATTATTGCAGATAGTTTAGAACAAGAAGATTACGAAATTTCACAAGATCATTTTAAAGAAGATTTTTTAAAGAAAGTTGAAGAGGAAGCCATTAAGAAAGTTAAAAAAGCAGAGCAACATTTTAAAGAAAATAACTATGATGCAATAGAATGTTATGAAACCTTTTATAAATTTAAAAATAAACAATTAAAAGAATATTTAAAAACTCATAGTAAAGATGATTTTATAAAACAAGTAACTTTTCATTATAATTTTACCTTTGTTCAAGGTTCATAATTAAATTTAGGGTAGTTATTTATTATAATTAATTTTTTTAGAAGTTAAAAATTATAAAATAATTAGAAAATAATTATTATATTTAAATTAATAGCAATAAGTTATTTAACTTAAAAACGAATAAAAATCAAGGCTTAAATAAAAGTCTTGATTTTTTTTAAAAAGTTTGATATATTTATTACAGAATTGATTTTTAAAATTTTTGAAAATCACTTCCTTCTTGCTATTTATAAACAAAAATATATTTTAAATTTATTTTTTTGTAATGTTGCTTATAGGCTAAAATATTTTTTTAGTTATATAAAAAATAACATTTATATAAAAAATATGTTTTTTATGTTTTGTTAATAAAATAGCCGAATAAGTCCAAAAGAAAGGAGGCAATAAAATATGACTAATTACGAAATACTTTACATTCTTTCTCCAAGCATAAGCGATGAAGAAAGAGAAGCAACCATTAAAAAGTTTAAAGATTATGTTGAAACTAATGGTGGCACAGTAGCAGGTATTGATAAGTGGGGTTTGAAACAACTTGCTTATCCTATTAAATTTAAAAACGAAGGTTTTTATGTTTTAATGAACTATTCTGCTCCAAGTGAAGCAAGCATAGCAATGGGTAAATTAATGCTTATTAACGAAAATATTTTAAGACATATTATTGTTAAAAAGTAATTTTTAACTAAAAGTTTTTAATTAAACTTTTTATATTTGAAGGATAATTATTGTTCTAAATTTTTTTATTTATTAACATAAAAATAAATAACAATGAATTATTCTTAAAGGAGATTTAAATGAATAAAGTTATTTTAATTGGTAACCTTACTAAAGACCCAGAACTTTCCACAACCAATAGTGGCATTAATTATTGCAGGTTTACTCTTGCTGTTCCTAAAAGGTTTTCAAACCAAGGAGAAAGAGATGCTGAATTTATTAACATTGTTGTTTGGCGTGTGCAAGCAGACAACTGCCATAAATATCTTAAAAAAGGCAGTAAAGCCTGTGTTGTGGGTAGCCTTCAAACAAGAAGTTACGATGCACAAGATGGTTCTAAGAGATATGTTACCGAAGTTGTAGCTGAAGAAGTTGAATTTTTATCAACAAGAAACAATAACGATAATTCAAACAATGTTTCATCTTCTTCTAGCGATAGTGATGCAAGTGAACTTCAACCTATTGAAGATGATACATTACCATTTTAATTAAAGTTTATAAAGGAGAAAATACAAATTATGGCAGAAGTCGTTAAAGAAAATCAACCAGAAGAAAAATTTTCTAAAAGACCTAAAAGAATGCCTAAAAAGAAAGTTTGCGTTTTTTGTGCAGATAAATCTAAAGTGATAGATTATAAAGATGCTAACACTTTAAAAAGATTTATAACCGAAAAAGGCAAAATTGTTTCGCGCCGTCAAACTGGCACTTGTGCAATGCACCAAAGGGAGCTTACAACTGCTATTAAGAGAGCAAGAAATATGGCAATTCTTACTTTTAAAGGGGAATAAAATATATAAGCAAGCAAAAAAGTAGAAAATTAAAAAACTAACTTTGCTTGCTTTTTTTTAATATTTTAACAAACTTAAAATATTTTTGTTTAGGAAAAACAAAAATATAAATTGATATTTTAAAAATGTTGTTTTAAAGTTTTACATTAGGCATTAAATTAGGTAAACTATATAAATAAAAATTACTAATAAATTTAAAAAAAGAGAGAATTGTAAATGCCAAATAAAAATGATGATAATGATTTGAATTTAATAAATCAAGAAGAAGAATTAATAAAACGCACTTTAATGGTGGCTGCTTATCCTGCGTTAATTAAAACTGTTGAAAAAGATGGCGATAGTTTTTACGAGGGGTTTTTACCAGGCTTTAACGATGCAAAGGTAGAAGATTTAGAAAGTGAAGATGAATGCGTTGAATACTTACAAGATATTTTAGATGATGAAGTTGAAGAACTTGTTTGTATGGGTAAAAGTTTGCCATATGTAGAGGAAGATGACGTTCTAATGGAAAAATACCCAAATCATAAAATTGCATATTTAGATATAAATGTTTATGCCACAAGAGAAGAACTTAATTATTATGATGCCTGTGCTGGTGAATGTGGAAGTTGTGGGCATAAATGTGGTGAAGATGATTTTTATGACGATTGTGATTGTGAAGATTGTTTAGAAGACTACAATGCTTGCGATTGTGGACATCACCATCATCATTGCGACTGTGATGATTGTGGAGATGATGATTGCGATAATGGAAATTGTAATTGTGGCAATGATAATTGCAATTGTGGTGATGGGATTTGTTCCGATAATGAAGAACTAGATAACAAAAAGAATGAAACTTGTTCTTGTGGTGAACACAAAAAAAATTGTGATTGTAAAGAAGATAACCATAGTTGTTGTGGTAACCATAATGCAGACCACAAATGTGCTGGTGAAAATAATAATTGCAAAGCTAATAAAGCAAATTGTAAAAATAAAGGTAATAAAACTTGTAAAAATAATACGACAAAAAAATAATTAACTTTTAATTTTTAAAATTATAAATATAAAATTAAAGGGGGACAAAGGTAAAAATGTCTAATCATAAAATAGTTATTATAACAGGACCTAGTGGAGTTGGTAAAACAACAATTTCTCAGTTTTTATGCCAAAATTTAATGGAAGAATTTAGTGAAACTGTTTCTTGCACAACTCGTCCAAAAAGGGAACAAGAGATAGATGGTAAAGACTATTACTTTATAACAAAAGAAGAGTTTGAAAAGAAAATTAAAAACAATGAACTTTTGGAATATAACATATATAATGGCAATTATTATGGCACCCTTTATGAAGAAATTTCTTCTATATTAAAAAGGTGTAACTGTATTATTGTTTTAGACCCAGTAACTGCTTCTACTTTAAAAGAAAAAGAATTTTTTAAGAAGAATGAAACATATACTTTCTTTTTAAGTGCCGATGAAACAATTGTGCGAAGGCGCCTTGTTAAGCGTGGAACAAGTAAAGAAGAAATTAAACAAAGGTTAGACATTGCTAAGGGAGAAAGAGAATACGCAAAATATTGCGACCATAAAGTTTTTGTTAAAAACCCTTACTATGCCTCCTCACGCATTTATAAAATATTAACTGGCAAAGTGCTAGAAATTTAAATTTATTTTTATTGCACCTTATTATTGTTTGATTTATATATTTAAAGATAAGGAGTTTTTTTAAAATGCAAGAGAAAAAGAAACTACTTGTAGATTTTGATGATACAATTTGTGAGTCTGTAACTTTGTTAAAGGTTAACAAGTTTTTAGGAACAAATTATAAAATTGAAGATTTTGATGACTATTTTATAGACAATGTTATTCCTAAAGAGAAATTAGATGAATATTTTGAAACTTATTTTGATGAGGACCCATACGAAAACTTAGCATTAATTGAAGGTGCTAAAGAGGCATTAGAAAAGTTAAAAGAAAAATATGATATTTATATTTGCTCTTCTTGCATTCTCTACAAAAGGCCTCAATCTTCTGCAAAACTTTTTGCTTCGAAGTTTAACTATTTAATTAAAAATTTACCTTTTTTAGACCCTACTAAATTTATATTCACTTCTTCAAAAGATGTTTGTTGTGGTGATATTTTAATTGATGATTTCTTTCATAACTTTAAAAGCAATATTACAACAAAATTATTATTTGAAAGCTATCATAACAAAAATATAACTGATGATATGCTTAAAGAAAGAAATGTTATAAGGGTTAAAGATTGGAACCATATTTGCAAATTATTATTGAATGAAGATTTATAAATTATAAAGCAAAAGGTTTAATAAATAAAAATTAAAATTTTATTAATTTTTTTTAAATAAAATTTAAAACAAAGTATTTCTTTTAAAATTTAAACGCAATTGTAATCAACAAAAAGATGTTTATTTAGTTGTTTTATGTTGTTTAAAATTTTAATAAACATAAATTTAGTTATAAGTTTTAAATAATGTTTATGGGAAATATATAAAAACATAAGTTGAAAATCATAATTTTATTTGTTATGTAAATTTAGCTTATGTTTTTTTATTGCAAAATTTATGTTGAAATAATAATGCTTAATTGGAAATACCTTTTGGTTAAATTATAATATTATAAATAAGATATTATTTAGTTTTTTAATAAATGTTTTAAAATGGTCTTTTACTGAAATAACTATATTAATAAGTTTATCTAAATTTAATACATTTTTTTATTTAAGAATGTTAATCTATTTAAAAGTTTTATAAAATAATAACTTACAAAAAGTACTTGCTTGTTTTTGCTAAAGCATATAAACTTAAATTATGAAGATTTCTGGTTGTGTTGAAGATATAATTTTTAAGAATAGTGAAAATGGTTACACCGTTTTAAATATAGATTATAATGGAATACTTTTAACTTGTGTTGGTAAATGTGTTAATGTTTATGCTGGTGAAGAAGTTGAACTTGAAGGAAACTTTGTTAAAAATAATAAGTTTGGCGAGCAGTTTTCGTTTTCTAGTATCGAAGTTTTAAAACCAAAAAGTATAGAAAGCATTAAAAAGTATTTAGCAAGTGGTTTAATTAAGGGTATAGGACCTGTAACTGCAGAAAGCATTGTTGAAAAGTTTAAGGAAGATACCTTAAATATTTTAGAATATGCCCCAAACAGATTAAGTGAAGTTAGGGGTATTAGCAGTAAAAAGGCAGTTGAAATTGGGTTGTATTATAGTGATATAAGAAAAATGCAAGATGCAGTTATCTTCTTGCAAGGCTACGATATTTCAACAAACCTATCTGTTAAAATTTTTAATTTTTATAAAGATAGAACTATAGAAATTGTTAGCGATAACCCTTATTTGTTGGTGGAAGATATTGATGGTATTGGTTTTTTAACCGCAGATAGAATTGCCAATAAAATGGGTATTGATTTTTATTCTAACTTTAGGGTTAGGGCTGGCATTCTTCATATTTTAAAGGAAAGTAGCGAGAAAGGTGGCAATACTTATCTTCCTAAGTTAGAATTGCAAGAACAGAGTTTAAAACTATTAAATTTAGAGCCAGACCGTTTTGGTGAAATTTTTGAAGAAGAAATTGAAAAATTAGAAATTGAAAGTGCTATAAAAACATTTAATTATAAAAGTGCAGATTGCATTGCTTTAAAAAAATATTACATTATGGAAAGTAGCATTGCTAGTAAAATAAATTTATTAAACATTTCTAAAACAGAGATTGCTATTGATGTTGATGAAGAAATTAATGAGTATGAGAGAATAAATAAAATAACTTTGCATCAACAACAAAAAGAGGCAATTAAAACTGCTGTTTCTGGGCAAGTATGTATTATAACTGGCGGACCAGGCACTGGTAAAACAACAATAGTAAAATGTATTTTACAGGCGTTAAAAAAATATTCTAATAAAATTTTTTTATTAGCACCAACTGGTAGGGCTTCTAAACGCTTAAGTGAGGCTTGTAATCATAAAGCAAGCACTATTCACAGGGCATTAGAGGTTAGTTTTAAAGAGGGAGATAGTGCGTTTTTTAATTTTAATGAGAAGAACAAATTAGTTGCAGATATTGTTATTGTTGATGAAATGAGTATGGTTGATGTTAGTTTGTTCAACAGTTTGCTTAGGGCACTGCCAAATACTTGTAAACTAATTTTGGTGGGAGATAAAGACCAATTACCAAGTGTTGCTGCTGGTAATGTGTTGCACGACCTTATTTGTAGCAATGTTGTGCCTTGTGTTAAATTAACGCAAATTTATAGACAAGATGATAAAAGTTTAATTGTAACTAACGCGCATTTAATTAATGAAGGTAAAATGCCAAATTTAACAAATCATAGCACCGACTTTTTTTATGAAAACAAATTAGAACCCCCTGATATGTATAATTGTGTTGTGGAATTAACAACTGAAAGGTTGCCAAGATTTTTAAAATGTGAACCTAGCGAAATTCAAGTGTTGTGTGCTATGAAAAGTGGGGTTTGTGGTGTTGAAAGTTTAAACAAAAAGTTGCAGGAGGAAATTAATCCTAGTAGCCTTAAAAAAGCAGAACTTCACTTTGAAAACAGATTTTTTAGAGTGGGCGACAAAGTTATGCAAATGGTAAATAATTACGATTTAGAATGGAGTAAAGCCACAGGTAATGTAGATATGCTTGAATTGGGAAAAGGTGTTTTTAATGGTGATATGGGTAAAATTGTTAGCATAGATTATCAAACAGGAGAAACCAAAGTTTTGTTTGATGATGAAAGGGAATGTGTTTACTCTAAACAAGAGGCTACGGAACTGCAAATTTGTTATGCCACTACTATACACAAAAGTCAGGGCAGTGAATTTGATGCAGTTGTAATTCCTATTGTTGCTGGCTCTAACCAAATTATAACAAGAAATTTGCTTTATACAGCAGTTACTAGGGCTAAAAAATTGGTGGTTTTAGTAGGCCCTAAAAAGAACATTTCAAGAATGATTTATAATAACTTTACTGCCAAAAGATATAGTATGTTGGAAGAATTGTTGAAATTGCAAAAAGAGAAAACCGAGAGTTTGTATGGCTAACTTTTTAAAGAAATAGTTAAAATAAATACAATGGTTGATTTTTTAAATAAGTTATTAAAATAAAAAACAAAAGATAAAAGAGTTTAAAAAATATGAATATGAAAGGGGTAAAAGATAAGTTTAATAATTTTAAAAATAAAATTTTGAACGAACTATTCCCAGAAAATTTTACTTGTAATTGTTGTGGTGCGGAAATAGCAACGGCTAATAAATATGGTTTATGTGAAAATTGTGTTTTAGAAATTAAACCAATAAAATTTCCGTGCAAAATTTGTGGCGATGAATTAAACAGTTTTACAAATGTTTGTGATAATTGTAAAAATAGAAAAAGATATTTTGATTATGCAATAAGCACCGCAACTTATGATGGTGTTGCAAAGAAAATTGTTCATAATTTGAAATATAATAATTGTGCTTATCTTGCTAAAACAATTGGTGCATTTTTAGCAGATACTTTTTATAGCGGTAAGTTTGATTTAATAGATATTGTTATTTGTGTTCCACTTAGTAAAGAAAAGCGTAAAGTTAGAGGTTATAATCAAGCAGAAGAAATTTTAAAAGAGTTTGTTAGTTATTATGGTTTCGACTATAATTTAGATTGTTTAGTTCGCACTAAAAACACAACAACTCAAACAGCTTTAACTCGTAAAGAAAGACACGAAAATTTAGTTAACGCTTTTAAACTTACGGATGAAAGTATGTTTATCGGTAAAAATGTTTTAGTTATTGATGATGTTTTAACTACTGGCAGCACTTTAGATGAAATTGCAAAACTATTAAAAGAAAATGGTGCAAGTAAAGTTTTCGGTTTAACATTTTGTCATACTAAAATTACTAACTATGAAAAATAATATTATTATTTTATAAAAATCTTTTTGTTTATTGAAAGCTAAATTATTATAAAAACTAATTAAAATAATATAATAGGTTTTTATATATAAATGTATACGAATTTAATTTAAGTTCTTATATCCAGTATGTGTTATTTTTTAGATTAACTAGGGAATATACTTAATAATAAAAATTTTATAAATATATTTCTAATTGGGAAGATGTTAACAATATAACTAAAGTGTGAAAATAAAAAAATATTTTATATTTAACCTTATATAAAAATGTAATAAGTCTTTAAAAGAATATGTAAAGGTTTTTATTTAATTTAAATAAATAGGGTGTAAAAAGCTGTAAATAAATCTGGTTA
>CAJUBT010000001.1:130887-166520 GCA_910584815.1 uncultured Christensenella sp.
GTTTTTATTTAATTTAAATAAATAGGGTGTAAAAAGCTGTAAATAAATCTGGTTATTTAAAAAAGAATAATTTATTATTAAAACAAACAAAAAAATATTTTGGCTTTTTTTAGGGTAGATATTTACTACTTTAAAAAAAGTCTTTTATTTTTTTTGCTATTGTAGTAAAATATATCTACAATGTTTTAAACAGCAAATTTTTGATTTAATATTTTTTAATAAATTTTTTTAAAAGTGTTTATGATTATTTAAAAATAAAACTTTAAACTTATGTTAAATAAATTGGCTAGTTTTGTTATGCTTTTATAGTAAATAAAATTATAAAAATTTAACTAAATAAAAATATTGAGTTAAAAAATATAAAAATTATAAACAATAAAAATTAGTAAATAATTAATTATTACTACATACAGGAGAGAGTTATACTATGGGATTTTTATCTAATATATTCGGTTCTGATAACGCAAGAAGCATTAAAAAGTTAAGGAAAATTGCCGATAAAATTGAAGAATTAGACAAAGTTTATGAAGCAAAAACAGACCTAGACCTTATGAAAACAACAAAAGCTTTGAAAGTTAGGTTGCAAGAGGGTGAAACTTTAAATGATGTTTTGCCAGATGCTTATGCAGTTGTTAGGGAAGCAAGTAAAAGGGTGCTTGGTTTAAAACACTTTTATGTGCAACTTTTAGGCGGAATTGCTTTACATCAAGGAAGAATTGCAGAAATGCGTACTGGTGAAGGTAAAACTCTTGTTGCCACTTTGCCAGCTTATTTGAATGCACTATCTGGTAAAGGTGTTCATGTTGTAACCGTAAACGAATATTTGGCAAAAAGAGATGCCGAATGGATGGGCAAGGTTTATAAGTTTTTAGGGTTAACAGTAGGCGTGAATGTTTCTGGAATGAATGAAAAAGAAAAGAAAGCTGCTTATGATTGCGATATAACCTACTGCACTAATAATGAACTTGGCTTTGACTATTTAAGAGACAATATGGTGCAAGATATTTCTCAAAAGGTGCAAAGAGGGCAGAATTTTGCAATTGTGGATGAGGTTGATAGTATTTTAATTGATGAAGCAAGAACTCCACTTATTATATCTGGTAAAGGTTTTAAGTCTAGCGAAACTTATTATACTGCTCAACGTTTTGCAAGAACTCTTTCAAACAGCGATTATGAAATAGATGAAAAATTAAAACAAATAAGACTTACTGATGATGGCATTACAAAAGCAGAAAGGTTTTTTAAAGTTGAAAATTTATCTGATATAAACAATATAGAACTAAACCACCACATAAATAATGCGTTGAAAGCAAATTTTATTATGAAGCGTGATGATAACTATATTGTTAAAGATGATGAAATTATTATTATTGATGAATTTACAGGCAGACTTATGCCTGGAAGAAGATACAACGAAGGGCTTCACCAAGCAATAGAGGCAAAAGAGGGTGTTAAAATTAAAGATGAAAACAAAACTCTTGCCACAATAACCTTTCAAAACTATTTCAGAATGTATAACAAACTTAGTGGTATGACTGGTACAGCAAAAACAGAAGAAGCCGAATTTAATGGTATTTATAGCCTAGATGTTGTTACAATTCCAACTAATAAACCAATACAAAGAAAAGACCTTGCTGATGTTATTTATACAACAGAAAACGGAAAATTCAAGGCTGTTGTTGAAGAAATAAAAAAGGCAAACGAAACTGGTAGGCCAATTCTTGTTGGTACGGCTACTGTTGAAAAGAGTGAAATTTTAAGTGAACTTTTAAAGAAAGAGAAAGTTCGCCACACGGTTTTAAATGCTAAAAATCACGAACAAGAATCGGAAATTGTTGCACAAGCAGGTAGAATAAATGCTGTTACAATTTCTACTAATATGGCTGGGCGTGGTACAGATATTACCTTAGGTGGAAATGCTGAGTATTTAACAAAAAAAGAGTTAAGAGATATGGGCTACGAACAAGCTCAAATTGAACTTGTTTCAGGCTATGCAACTACTCTTAGCGAAGAAATGAAAGAATTAAAAGAACTATATTATAAAACTTTGCAAAAAAATAAAGAAATAACTGATAAAGAAAAAGAAGAAGTTGTTGCTCTTGGTGGGCTTTATATTATAGGAACAGAACGCCACGAAAGTAGGCGAATAGATAACCAGTTAAGAGGTCGTGCTGGAAGACAAGGCGACCCAGGCACAAGTGTTTTTTATGTTTCTATGGAAGATGACTTAATTAGGCGTTTTGGCGGCGATAGAATGAAAAGCGTGGCTACTGCACTTGGTTTAGATGAAGACACTCCTTTCCAAGTTAAAATGATTTCAAGGCAAATAGAAGGTGCTCAAAAGAAGATTGAAGCTCAGAACTATGCTTCCCGTAAATTCGTTTTGGAATACGATGATGTTATGAGCAAGCAAAGAGAAATAATTTATGGTGAACGCAATAAAGTTTTAGAAGGTGTTGACATTCACGGCGAAGTTTTAGATATGTTCCCAGAAGTTGTTAAAAATGTTGTTTATAATTGTATAGATGATGATAAACCTTATTTCGATTGGGACCTTGAAAACCTTAATAAAGAACTTGAAGTTAAATTGTTTGAGAAAGATACCAACCTTGTAACAGAACAATTTGTTGAAGAATGTGATGCTGAGGAAGTGTATAGCAAAATTTTAGATAAAGTTATTGAAAGATATGAAAACTTAATTTTAGAAGCAAAAACCTTGGGTTTTGATTTTTCAAATTTTGAACGCTATTTCTTGCTTAGAGTTGTTGATGTTTTATGGATGGGGCATATAGATACAATGGAAATTTTAAAGCGTGAAATTGGTTTGCAAGCCTATGGCGGTCATAACCCACTTGTTGAATACAAGCGTGCTGGTTTTGATATGTTTGATGAAATGATTGCAAAAATTAGAGAAGATACCTGCACATTCTTACTTAATGTTAAAATTAAACAACCTCCAGAAATTAAACGCCAAGAAAAGCCATTGCCACAAACTCAAACTAACGAGAAATTTGTTCAAGCAAAAAGTAGTAAAATTGTTGGTAGAAATGAACCTTGCCCTTGCGGAAGCGGCTTAAAATATAAAAAATGTTGTGGAAAATAACTAAAAATTTGACCTATAATTTTAGGTCAATTTTTTGGTATTAAAAAATGCTGCTTTCCTTTAAAATTAAGAGATGTAGCACTTTTATATTTTATAAAAATGGTTATTTTACTAAATTAATGTTACTTAATTTTAATAATCATTTTTTTAGGTTTAATTTACTTTATTTAATTTTTTATAAAAGCGAGAAAAATATATGGTTGTAGATGAACAAGAACTAAAGTTTAACGAAATAAATAAAAAAGCACAATATCTAAAGGAGTGTCTTTGACAAAAATGCTTTAGAAACTTTGTTGCAACAAAAAAAGAAAGAGCAAGAAACTAGCGACTTTTGGAATAATTTGAATTTAGTTAAACAAAACGGGAAATCTATTAAAGAAATTGAACAGAAACTTAACACAATTAAAAAAATTGAAGAGAATGTAAAAGATATAGAGTTTTTGCTAGAAATTTTAAAAATAGAAGATGATGATACAAGTTTTAACGACCTTGTTAATAAGCTTTTTAACTTTGAAAGTTTTGTTGAAGAGGAAACAATTGCCCTTTTGCTTAATGGAGAATATGATAGTTGTAATGCCATATTAACTCTGCACGCTGGAGCAGGGGGAACAGAAGCACAAGATTGGGCTAGTATGTTGTTTAGAATGTATAGTATGTTTTGTGAAAAAAGTGGCTATAAACTTTCAGTTATAGATAGTTTAGATGGAGATGAAGCAGGGCTTAAAAGCATAACTTTTATGGTTGAAGGAGAAAAAGCATATGGTTATTTAAAAGCTGAAAGAGGTGTGCATAGGCTTGTTAGAATTTCTCCTTTTGATGCAAATAAACGAAGACACACAAGTTTTGCAAGCCTTGAAGTTATGCCAGAAATAGATGAAAGTGTTGAAGTTGAAATTAACTTAGATGAAGTAAGAGTAGATACATATCGTAGTAGTGGTGCGGGAGGGCAGCATATAAATAAAACCGACTCTGCAATAAGGCTTACTCATTTGCCAACAGGAATTGTTGTTACTTGCCAAAATGAACGAAGCCAAATACAAAATAGAGAGATGGCTTTTAAAGTTTTAAGAAGTAAACTTATTGCACTAAAGGAAGAAGAAAGAGAAAAAAACTTAAAAGATATAAAAGGTGAACTTAAAAAAATAGAGTGGGGCAGCCAAATAAGAAGTTATGTTTTTTGCCCATATACTATTGTTAAAGACCATAGAACAAATTTTGAAACTGCAAATGTAGATGCCGTTATGAATGGGGAACTAAAACCTTTTATTTTAGACTATTTAAAAAAGAGTTTATAAAAACTAAATTATATTTAGTTTTTAAAAAAAATATTGTATTTATATTTACTTTTAATATGATACTAATTAAGCAAAATATATTTTTTAAAATTAAAAAACTTATTGAAAAATGAGAGATAAACTTATGTATAAAGATGAAATGATTAAAGTTTGTGAACAACTTAAAAATAAAAAAGAGGTTATTATTTTAGGTATTGAAAGCAGTTGCGATGAAACTTCTATTGCTATTGTTAAAAATGGTAGAGAAGTTTTAAGTAATGTAATTTCAAGCCAAATAGAAATTCACACAAGGTTTGGTGGAGTTGTGCCAGAGGTGGCATCTCGTAACCATATTGAAGCTATAAATAATGTTTTGAATGAAGCTTTAGAGCAAGCAAAACTTAAAATAACAGATGTTGATGCTATTGCTGTAACCTATGGCGCGGGGCTTATAGGTGCTTTGATGGTAGGGGTTAGTTTTGCAAAAAGCTTAGCATTTGCTTTGAACAAACCTTTAATTGCTGTTAATCATATAAAAGGGCATATAAGCGCAAATTACATTGAACATAAAGACCTTATTCCTCCATTTATTTGCTTAATTGTAAGTGGTGGGCATACTGCTATTGTTGAGGTTGAAAGTTATGTTAAATTGAATTTAATAGGCACAACTCAAGATGACGCAATAGGTGAAGCATTCGATAAAGTTGCCAGAGTTATTGGGCTTGGTTACCCTGGTGGCCCTAAAATAGATGCTTATGCAAAGCAAGGCAAAAACAATATAAAATTTGCAAAAGACAGTTTAAAAAACACTTTTAATAGTAGTTTTAGTGGGCTTAAAACTGCGGTGATAAATTATGTTCACACCCTTAACCAAAAGGGAAAAGAACTACCTATAGAGGATATATGTTGTTCCTTTCAAACAGAAGCTGTAGATGGTTTGGTAGAAAAAAGTTTAAGGGCTTGTAGAAAGTTTGGATATAAAAAAATATGCCTTGCTGGAGGCGTTTCGGCTAATAGTTATTTAAGAGAAAAAATGACTCAACGGGGTAAGCAAGAAGGAATTGAAGTCTATGCTCCTAGCCTTAAATTATGCACAGATAATGCTGGAATGATTGCAAGTTTAGGGTATTTTAATTTAATTAATAATGTTGGAATTAGCGATGTAGATTTAGATGCAGTAAGTAATATAGATATATAAATAGTTTTTAAAATGCTAATGGTTTTAAATAATATGTAGGTTGTAACTATAAATATATTTCATAAAATTAAACAAAGAGAATATAAATTTGCTTTCAAATTTTTGTTTTAAAAATCTATTGAATATGTTTAATTTTAATTAGTAATTTAATTTATTTTAGTTTACTTTTAAACTTTATAAAAAAATAAGAAAAACACATATTTTTTTTGTTTAAAAATAATAAAAAAAATATGTTGTTTTTTATTAAAAAGATTTCCACAATTTGTCCACAATCAACAAAAACAAGAAAAAATTAATTGTAAAAAAAGTGCAAAAATAATTTAAAATTTTCAATAAATTTTTGGCAATTTTTTTAAGTATTTTTTTCTTGTTTTTTTATGTATTTTTAATGCTACAATGCAGGTAAATAAAGGACTGTGGCAGTTTGAAAAGTAAATTAAAATTTGTTTGTTTTGTTGTTTTTTATTTACCTTGTTTAAATTTGCTATTTGCTAGGAATTTAGCGGAAAGTAGTAATATTTAGTGTGGATAACTTATATGTGATTTTGTGGACAATCTGTGGACAACTTTTTAACAAATTTTTAACATTTTTTTATGCTGAAAACAGGGTTTAAAAACCATAAAAATGGTGTATATTTTATTGCAAAAAAATGCCATTTATAGTACAATTATAGTGTATTTTAAAAGGGGTAAAAATTAAATATTTTTTATTAAATTTTATTGTAAAATTTTGTTTATTTTATTGCCTAGTTTTAAAATATAAATGCTAAAAATTATAAATAAAAAATTTTTAAATGCTATGTATTTTAGCTATAAAAAATCTTTTTTGAAACCATATGTTTAAAGGTATTAATAGCTTTTAAAAATGTACAACTGGTTAAGAGTATTTTCCCTTAAAATTAAAGTTAGGAGAGAATAATCTTTATTGCTATTTACAAATGCTTTTGTTGCAAAAAAAAGAAAGAATTTAATTAAACAAGTTTTTAAATTTCTATGCAAAATAAAAAGCATTTTTAATTTAACTTTTGTTCTATAAAAACAAATATTTTTTACTAGTTAGATAAATAATATTTTAGGAGGGGATTATGGAACCTAACAACCCTAACCCAAACGGAGTTAATAACTCTAACCCAAATATTAACAATAGTGTGCCACCTGCAAATGTAGGGGCTGGTGCTCCACGCCCTGCTGGTAGCCCACCTATTGCGCCAAATCAGCAGGCACAAATGTCGCAACCTAATCAGTATGGCTCTGGACCTATTGCGCCAGGGGTAAGACCTAATGGTTCTGCTCCTATAACTCCTAGCATAAATGCTGGGGGTAATGCTTCTATGCCGCAAGGGGTTCAAAGACCTAATGTGCCAAATGTAAATGGGCAACCAACTAACATTAACACCGTTATTGGACAAGCACAGGGTAGAGTTCCAATAAACCCTAATATGCAAATGCCTAATGCACAAAATGGTCAAGTAAACCAAAATGCTAATGGCAACCCTTATCAGCAAGGTCAAAGTTATAACCCTAATGCTTTTCAAGGTCAAAATTATAATTCTAATTTTGGACAAGCTCAAACTCCTCCAGTGCAAAATGCTGGAATGCAACAGGGTATGTCTTCTAACCAAGCTTTTATTGGGGCTAATGCACAGGTGCTAGCACAAAATAATCCAGAACAAAAAAAGAAAGGGAAAAAGAAATGGCTATTGCTACTTCTTTTGCTTTTATTGATTGGTGCAACAGCGGGTGTTTTACTTCTTGTTTTAATGCCAAGAACAATAATGTTTAAAGCAAAGTTTATAACTGGACCTTTTGCTAATATCGAAGAAACGAATATTATTGGTGGTGAACCGTTTAACATTCCACAGCCAATTGAAAACATTGTTAATGAAAAAGGCGAAGTTTTAATTACTTTTGATGGCTGGTATTTAGAAAATGGACAAAAATTTGAAGGTGTTGAAAAGGTTGAAGGAGATATTACCCTTTATGCCCATTATACATCAAGCAGTGTTAAAACTATTTTTGTTTCTAAAAACTATCAAAATGAAAATAGTGATAATTTAATTTACTTAACTGAAGTTTCTACAAAATACTTTGAAGATACAGGAAATTATAGTGATAGACATCGTGGCGAGATTAATTTAAATGATTTGAGAGAAGTTCTTGTTAAACTTAATGGCGGAAGATATGAAATAGACAACGAAGAAGAACTTGTTTATAACTTTGTTGCTGGCGTTAATGGGGAAGCAAACTCTGTTAAATTAAGCAACATAGCAAAAGAAGACTATGTTTCCTTAATGAGTAAATATTATGGCATTAAGGGGTTTGCAACTCAACCAAATGGGGAAGTGGTTTATACAACAAACGATATTATTAACACTCCAAGTATTGAAAGTGTTTTATATGTTGTTTTTGATGCAGGAAGAGTTCAACTTAAGTTCAACTCTAATTTATCTAGTTTAAAAAATACTTACGACCACATTAAAAACTACTATGATGTTATGAAAGTTGATGCAGATAGCATTGTAAGCTCAGAATATCTTGAAACAAATTTAATTTTTAAAGATACCTACATTGTTAGAAACTACATAAGTTTATTTAGCAGTGCATATCAACCAACCGTACACAGATTTTTAGGCTGGAGTTTGCTTGACCCTAGTGATGAGAAATTTGGCACAGAAGAAGATACATTATATAAAACAAATAAAGAAATAGTTCTATCAGAAAAATTTTTAAATAACGAACAAGAAATAACTTTCTATGCTGTTTGGGAAGAGAGACCTATAGATTTTTACTTTAAAACAGGCACAGAAGAAGGTGACCGTGTGGAAAGCAGTATTTCTAGCGGTGAAATGCAAGAATTACCTAAACTTATTGAAACAATGAACTTACTTAAAAATGGTTATGCTTTAATAGGTTTTAATACAAAGCAAGATGGCACTGGTGAAATTATAAGTTTACAAGCCGTGATTTATGGCGACAGAAGTGCCAGTTATTATGACACAGCAACCGATTCTATTACCTTATACCCTGTTTACAGAAGGATAATAGATGCTATATACATTTATGTGAATGATGATGAAATAGATGAAATTGTAAGTGGAGACTTGCAAAACTATGTTGATGGTTTTACAAGTAACTATTCTTTAAATTTCTATTCCTATACAAAAGTTGTAGATAAAGAAACTGAGAATGGTGAAATTATTCAAGAAGAAGTAACCATTACTTATGAGTATGATAGGGAATTAATTTCGATAATTTTTGATGGTAAACTTAGGGCTTTTGTTATTTACAATTTGCTTGAGGGTGCAACATTCACATTACCAACAACTCCAAGAAATGCTACTGGAGAAGTGCAAAGGGTTAGTGATATAAAAAGAAGCAACTACTATCTTGGCACTCGCGCTTACGACTTTAATAAGCGTGCAGATAGAGATGATTTAAATTATGCAGATAATGGTGTTGTTTATTCTGCAACTTCTAACGATTTTGAAACAGCCACAAGTGAAATTATTATAACTTTAAATTGGATAGGCCAACAATTTGTTTTAAAATTCCATAGTGATGAACAATCAAAACCTCAGGAAATTACAGTAGGCTATGGCGTTAAGGTTTACCTTGTTTATTATGCAACCACAATAAATGGTATTGTAACTGTAACAACAACAGTTAGATATGCATCAACAGGGGCAACCGTACCAAATGGCACAATAACAAACACATATAAAGGACACGAATTTAAAGGTTGGTATGATGGCAAGAACTTTAATGAAGAAAGTGGCATACCTTCTAACAGAATTAATCCTGGAGATGAAAATAACGAGGACACTCATTTTTATGTAAATAAAACATTTAACAATATTTATGCTTATTGGACAGTTAATGCATTTAAGGTTAACTATATCTTTACAGGTGGCTCTTATTTAGATGCACCAGCGGGTAGTGATGCAACAGCATCAAGAACTTTTGATGGTTTTGAATATGGCAATGCTTATACTTTGCTTGGGGAAGATAAAGTTTCTAAAACTGGTTACTGGTTTGAAGGTTGGGCATTTAGCGAAGGCAATGGCATAAATTATGAATATGATGATTTGAATTTTATTGTAGATGATGAATTTGTTTCTCATTCTGCAATAGGACTTGATAAAACTATAATTCTTTATGCAGTTTGGAGTGATAGATATAGTGCAACATTATATCTTGATGCAGAAAGAACTGAGAATGTTATTAATTATAGCAATAGAGATAATAGTTTTGATATTACAGGAAGAGAATTTGATAACTATACATTTACTCGTTTTAACACTTCACCTATTGGAGATGGTATTGAATATTTAACCACAACTGAAGATAAATCTGGTTGGGTGCTAACTCAAAACATAGTGCTTTATGCTATGTGGTTCAATGTTGGGTTTGACAGTAATGATGCTGATAATGAATTTGGAGTTACAGGGAATAATCCAAGCAGTTTTTATGTAACTTATGGTGCAACTTTTGAGTTGCCACAAAAGGTTGATTATAGTTGCGACCAATACTTTAAATTTAGCAACTGGAACTTTGGTGCTTATGTTGGCTTAACAACATTTGGTGAGGTTACAATTGTTAAAGGTGAAGATGGTAAAGATAAAGAAATTAGCCATTGGGACATTATAGATAAAAGTCAAAGCAGTGTTAACACTCCACTTTTATTTAAGGCTAATTGGACCTATAAAGATGTTAAATTAGAAGTTTATAGAAGCGAAGCAATGCAATCTAGTGGGTTAGCTTATAGTTCGAGAGTAGACATTGCAAAAAATGGTTCAATACAAATTTCTAAAAATAACAACCAATATCCTAGTGCAACAAATAAGCAAGTAGATTATTTTACAGATGGAAAGGCATATGCTTTCTTTTCAGAAATCAAAAAAACAACGCAAACTAATCCTTCAATAGATAGTGAAGGAAACCCTACTACTGTTACAACTACAATAACAAATGAAGTTGCAACAATTTTATTACCAATTCCTAGTTTATTAAATGTTGAAAGAGGATTGCTTGAATATAATGATGCTGAAGATTGTTATGTTTACAGAATTTATTCAGTTTGGAAAGTTACTATAATTTACGAGGCAAACAATAGAACAGATAGTAAAGAAATTAGATATCAAAGTGTTAACACAACTAACGAAAATAGAATTGAGTTTAGTGGAGAAGAGGAATTTAATGCTTTTAGAAGAGATAGCAAATATATTATTACTTTAATTGAAAATCCTTCTTTTACCTATATGTTCAGAACCTTTGTTGGTTGGTCAATTTTGGCAAGTGATACTGCTGATAGCAACACTGTTTTAAAACCATTTACAGAAAATGAAGATGGCGAAACTGTTGCCACAACGCAAGAAATTTTTGGCGATATTACTTACTATGCAATTTGGAGATTTGGGGCTTTTACCTTAAAATTTGAAGATGATGATGCTGCTCTTGAGGAAGGTGTTAATCATTTAGTATTTGATGATATAACTTTTGATTATGGTACAAGTGCAACTTTAAAGGAACTTGGTTTTGTTGATTTAAGTAACCCAGATATTGCATCTAGTTACAACCTAGAAAGATATAACACATTAAATAATTATTTTGAAACTTTTGCTGGCTTTAAATATGTTAAAAGCAATGGCGAAATTTTATATATTGACATTAACGATTTGCTTGTGTTTAGAACAGCAAGTGATGATGGCTTCTTAAATAACGATGAACTTAACGATGGCGAAGTTGTTTTTGAAACAGTATGGAATGAAAAAGAATACACATTAATTGTTAATTTTGATGGTGGTTATATAGACCAAACTGTTAATGATGTTTCTAAATTAAATTATGAATATAACGAAAATTTACAAAGCAATATTTTACTTTATAACATTAAGTATAGCCAAGTAAAAGCAAGCAGTGATGGCGTAAGATTATTAAATAATGGGCTTTCAAAAATTAGTTACAGGTTTAGTGGCTATAAATATTCCGATGGTAGTGTTATTGATGCTATTAATAATGTTTATACCTACAGATACACTGGCACTGCAAAGCAAATGGATATGAACGATGGCGATATGATTTATATAAATTGGCAAGAAGTTTATACCCTAACTTTTGATGCTAATGGTGGTGCTTTTACTGCAAGTGTAGATAGAAAATTTAGAGAAGATGCTGATATAAATGGAATGGCAACTTTTGTTGTTCCAACAGATACCGAACTTGGCACAATATATTTCCCAGCTTTTAATGTGGGGGCAGATTTTGTTGGCTGGTGGTACACAAAAGATGTTAATGGTATTAATGGCATAGAGAGCAATAAAAATAACCTTATAAATTATGGTGATACTATTGAAATTACCAAAGAATTGATGAACACTTATGGTAACGATAACACTATAACCCTTTATGCTGTTTGGGAAATTACTGTTACTTTTGATGCGAATGTTATTGCTGGCACAAAAGTTATAATGCACGGAACTCCTTCAGGTGATGTTAGCAGCACAGAACATAGGTTTACAGCAAAATTCTTTGTAAACACAATAATAGATGCAAGAACTCTTGTAAACTATTATTTTGCAATTGATAGCGATACTTACAGATTTGTTGGTTGGTCTGACAATGCTAGTGGAGATGTTATTGAAGAATATTCAGTTAAAACTCCATCCACTCTTTTTGCAGTTTGGGGGCAAAGTGAAGTTCACATATATCTTAAAAACTACGATGGAAAAGATTTTAACATTCCTGTTGTTTTAACTTATAATTATGAAAGAAATAAAACTATGGATGTTTTATCCTCCTACAAGAGAGCTGTGTTTATGGCTAAAAAAGGTATGGAATGGACAGAATGGTCTTGGGGTGAAGATGGCGACAACTTTGGTGCTATTTGGGAAGATGAAGCAATGTTGGAAAAACTTCCAACCCGTTTTGGTTATAAACTATTAGGCTTTAAAGATGGTTTTAATAACACAATTATTACCCCAGATAAAATAGGCGATGTAACTTTTTATAATGATGATGTTAGATACAAAATTCCATATAGAGATGTTACATTATATGCAGTTTATGTTGCTGCAGAAGTTGAAATTATTTACGAAGTTAATAATCCAGATGCAAGTACAGGTATTATTGGTGGTAGCAATAAATCGGAATTTGCTGTTTATGATAGTGCATATACTATAACCGACCCAGATTATAAGCTTCAATATTTCAAAATTGCTAACTATACTATAACTATTGGAAGTGGAGCTAACACACAAATTAGAACCTTTAATGTTGGCGACCCTATTTCAATACTTTCTAATTATGGTGTTGTTTATGATGAAATACAAGATAAATATACTCTTACAATAACTGTTAATTGGGAAAGAGAATATAAAACTGTTACAATTAACTTAGGAACAGGAACCTTTAGTAATGAAGGGGTTGACTATAATGCTAACGATGAAGTTATTACTCGTGAATTGTTCTATAATGAAGAGGGTATAGACTTTAATGGTACTCATATTTACAATGTAAAAAGTATGCGTTATGCAAATGGCATAATAACAGTTGAATTGTATATGGGCGATGTTAGAGATGGTTATGGCTTAAGGTTGCCAGACAGTAATTATGTGTTTAATAATAACAACTTTGAACTAATTTCTTATACAGATAGAGATAACATTACTTATAAATTCAATGAATTATATTCAATAGATAAAGACCTAACAATTGTTGCAGATTGGGTTAAATTAATTAATGTTATTGTTTACAGAAACTTAAATGATACAGATACAGAAACTTTTGAAACTTTAATTAAGTTAGATGATAAAGTAACCTTTACTAGTGATAATGAAAATGGAGTTTATAAATTTAATGATATTGAAATTCCATTTGTTGCAAATCATTATGAATTAATGTCCTACAGTCAATTCGAAACTGGTGGCGGAAATAAGGTTTATTTAAGCGGCAACACTTATACCCTTAATAGTGAAAATTTCCCTATTACAAGCGATTACTCAGTAAGACTTTATGCACAATGGCAGGGAGTTTCAATTAATGTTACTATAGAGTATGATGATAGTACTAACCCTGTTGAAAAAACAAAGTTAGTTTTAGAAACAAGATATGGTTTAGATTTAGACCTTTCTAATTACTTGCCAACAGATAGGGCGGATAAAAATGAAGGTTTGGTTTTCTGCCATTTTGTAGATACTCAAAGAAATATATATGGGCAGAATAGTGAAGACCACGGAGATTCAAGTTTTATATTTAATTCACAAAACCTACCATTTACAACAAACTATGTTGTTACTGCAGTTTGGGTTGCAAGACAATATTCTGTTATATTTAACTTTGAACAATCTAAGTTTAAGGGATATTATCCTGTAATTAAAGATGAAGCTGGCAATATAATCGGAGATGTTTTCTATGGTGAAGATGGGGAAGGAGTTATTCAAATTGCAATAACGGTTAATTATCAAAGCGTTGTTAAATTACCAAGTAGCGAATATTTAACTTATGATTTTAACAAACTTCTTTATACCAGTGAAAACGGCAAAGAATATTACCTATATTTCTATGATGGCTACACAAGTGATTTTGAAATTAATGGTTCTTTAAAACTAAGTGCTGATACTACAGAGTTTTTAATGCCAGCAAATGATATAATATTAACTTTAAATTGGAAGAGTGTTCCTGTTGTAGTAACTTTGGATGCAGGCGATGGTTCCTTTAAATTTGAGGCAAATGGAGAGGAAGAAGCTTATGAAACCAAAACTTTGGTTGAACAATATGGCATTAACGATAAAATTAATTTAGGTGATTTTGTTCCAAGCAGAACAGGTTATACCTATAACTATAAATACTTTGTTAATTACAATGTTGGTTCAAATTCGTTTACAGAAGAAATTATTTTTAAACCATCAGATATTATAGACTTAGGATTATTATACTTAGCAGAAGGCGATGTAAATTATTTTAACGACTTGCTTGCAATGTTTAGTATTCCTGAAGATAGTGTATATGGAATTATTAGCATTAACATAGAAGTTGTTTGGACTGCTATAGATTATGTTTTAACTTTCAGCAATTTAAAACCAGAAGTTGAAAATGGTTACGATGTAACTGCATCGGGTAGTGTAAGTGTTAATTCTATTGATGGCACAACTGGTGATAGCGAAACGGGCTATACTATTAATTTAATGAACCTTAGTTATGACCAAGGTTTAGCTGATGGTGGCGTAGCTTTACCAACAAACTTCTACACTCTTGTTGGTTGGAAGCAAATAGGTTGGAACACAAAGAAAGATGGCACAGGCATATTCTTTGGAATTTCCACTTTAGATAATCCTGTTAAAGTTCTTAACCTTACAGATAAAAAGGGAGACACAATAACCTTCTATCCTGTTTGGGAAAGATTAAATTATACCATAACCTTTAACGATGCTTTAGGTGTTAACAATATTAATAATGTTTCTTTGAGTTATGATGAAACTTTTAATTTAAACGACAAAGTGTTTAAAAACAATCCGCTAACAACATTAACTTTTGATGCAACTGTTGGCGTTACAGGTAACACAGGTGTTTATGTTGAATTTGTTGGCTGGAGATATAAATATGGTAATTATGAAAGCAAAAAAATAATTACTAATGAAGAAGAACTACTTTTTGCTTTAACAATTAATGGTGGCTTTATTGACACTAGAGATGACTTAGGCGATAACAATATTGTGCTAGACCTTGTTTGGCAAGAAATTAGTTATGATTTCACTTTAGATTTAACTATAGGTAATTATGCTGGTCAAAGCACAAGTGAAAAATATAGTTATATTTATAATCAAGATACTAAAACATTAAACTTAAAATTTAAGGTAACTTATTCCGATTTAGTTAAGGGTGTTGTTTTAAAAGATCTTGTGACTATAGATGATGATTTAATTGTAACAGATACAAATGGCTTTACTTTTGCAGGTTGGAGTTTAGATAGTAAGTTAGACCATTTGAATTTTGTAAAAGGCGAAACCATAACCTTATCTGGTTTAAATCAGGAAGATTTAGACCCTTCATCTCTTGAAGAAAAAAATCCATTTGTTTTATATGCAATGTGGAACATTTTTAAAGTAACTGTAAATGCAAATGGTGGCAGTGTTATTGCAAATTTCGATGAAATAAAAGAAAATGATACCGCCCTTGCTAATTGGTATAGTGATGGTGAAAACCTTTACTCTTTCACATATAAAAATTCAACTATAACTTTACCAGAAAATATTGATAGTTGCTTTGTAAAAGAAAATTATCATATAGATTTAAATTCCCAAAATAAAATTGGTGGCAAAACATATAGTGATATAGCTGAAGATAAAACTATTAATGTTATTTGGACAGGTAACTTTAGGTTTGTTGTTTTAAATATTGGTGATGTAGCTAGTGGTAGCATTTTAGAAACATCTCACGCATTAAACACTCAAAGTTACAAACTTGCCTTAGATGTTACAAATGAAAACTTTGTTTCTTATGGAAAAACTCTTTATGTTTATAACTATAATCCTGTAAGTAACACTGGTGAATTTTCTGTAGCAACAAGGTTTGAAAGTGAAAGACAATATTTTGTTCAAGACAGCAAATCAAACACAATTATGCTTGTTTCTTACTATGGCGAAGGAATTGACTACTTAAAAGATATTTTGGCAGAGGGTTTTGATGCTGCTGGAGTTAAAGCAAGATTTGGTGGCTGGACAGACCTTAATGGAACATCTAACTTCTCAACAAAAACATTGTTTGTTGAAAGTGCTGATAACGAAGTTATTACCCTATATGCTTCTTGGGGAGATGTATTCTTATACTTTGAACTTAATGGTGGTTATATTTATCAAAAAGAGGCTGGCGAAACCAAAGTTATTTATGATATAGAAAGATATGATCCAGTAAGTGTTAATGAGGAAGATGACACAAGAGTTTATTTATTGCCAAAATCTTACGATAGTTCTGATAAACTTGGACCATTTAAAAAAGGGTATTCATTCTTAGGATGGAGTGATAAATATACAGACTACATTTCATATTTAAACTCAACAGATGAAGATAAAGATAACTATTTGTATAATCAAAATTATAATAATACAATTACTTATTCTATAGTAGGGCCTATAAGCAAAACTCTTTATGCAGTTTGGAAACCAGATGAAATTACCTTTATGTTTAGTAGTGCAACAACTGATAATCCAAACTATACCTATGTAAAAAGAGGTAGTGGTGCTGGTGTATTTTATAATACTTATAATTACGGAGAAACCATTGCATTACCACAACCTGCCGACAATTTCTATAGAGAATTTTATGTTTTTGCTGGCTGGGAATATTCATTTAATGGTCAAAGGAAGACCTATAAAGTTGGAGATAAATTTGTTTTAGACATTGACTATGATTTAAAAGAAAACGATTATAATGAGTATTATTTAAGTTTTTATACTGTTTGGGTTCCAGCTAGTGTTAGTGCAAGAATATACCTTGGAGAAGATGGCGCTTATATGCCAACAACAAATCCTAACCCATTGTATACACGCATAGTAACCGATGAAGAAGGCAGATATATTCCAATAGATAATTTGCAATATGGCAGTTATTTTGAACTTATTCCATTAAAAGATTTATATAGATTTGGTTTTTATGCAAATGGTTATGAAAACCTTTCAGTAAATGAAACCTATACAGATGGTAGTATTTTAATAGACCAAGTTAGATTAGATAGTAGTTTAACTTTAAAAATAAGAGTTATTTGGGCAAAAGCAAATGCCTATATAACTAATTATTATAGCAATGGTGTTCATAGATTTTTCTCTAACTTTGAAGATGCTGTTTTAGAAGCTGTTGCAGAAGAAAAGAATGAAGTTGTGTTGCTTACAAATGTTGTATCGCTACATCAAACAATTAAGTTAAGTGCAGATTTAACCATAAGGGTAGATGATAGTGTACTTGGTGAAGTTATAATAAGCAGAGATGAACTATTTAATGTATCTTTAGAAGAAAACAACGGAAATGTTTTGTTTGTTGTTGATAATGGAAACGCTTTAACTTTTGTTGGTACCGAAAATGCTCAGCTTATTATTAATGGCAATGCATCTTATGCAACAAGTGTTTTAATTCAAAGCAATAAGGGTAATGTTACATTACAAAATTATGTTACAATTAGAAACAATAGCAATTCGTTAAGCAACTATGGTAGCGCAATTTATGCAACAAATGGTTCTGTTGTAACAATAAATAATTCTTTATTTAGCAATAATACAATAATTGGTAACAATGCTGAAAATTCTGTTTATGGCGGAGCAATTGCTGTAACTGACAATTCTATAATAACAATTACCAATTCAAAATTTACTAATAATAGTGCAACAGGTGAAAGTACTGCATATGGCGGGGCTGTTTTTGCTGATGCCTCTAACCTAACTATTAATGCAGTAGAATTTACTGACAATTCTGCAAATTGCGGTGGTGCAGTTGCTGTTATAGGTAATAGTGCTTTTGAGGTTTTAAAAGAAGAAGGCTTTGAAAACACAACCTTTAATGGTAATTCTGCTACACGAGGTGGCGCAATTTATTTAGATTATTTTGAAAGTGCTACAGAGGAAGGTGAAGAAAATACTGTAAGACTTGCACAAAAGAACAGAAAGCAGTTAAAAGCAATTAATATATTTGGTGCAATTTTTACAGATAACAACACAAACTTCCGTGGAACACAAAATGAAATTTTAGGTGGAGCAATATATTTTGTTAAAGGTGATATTGCTTTAGAAAATGTTAGCATTAATAATAACTATGCAACAAATGGTGCGGGTATCTATAACGAAAGTGCAACCATTTCAATTAATAATTCTTCTTTAACAAGTAACACTGCAACAGGTTTAGGTGGTGCAATTTATGCGGGCAAAGGTGCAAGTTTAATTATTGCTAATACCATTATAGGTGAAGAAAATAAAGCAAATATTGCAACAAGTGGTGCTGGTATATATTCCTTTGGTAATGTTGAACTAACACTTGTTAAAATGAACTATAATACTGCCAACACTAACACTGGTTTAGGTGGTGCAATCTATATAAGTGGCAGTGAAGATAGTGTTGTAAACTTTGTTGTTTTTGGCAGTGAATTTACCCACAATTTAGCAAGCCGTGGCGGTGCAATTTATGTTGATAGTTATGTTGGTTATACAATAGACCATCATTACATTGAAGGAAGTGCAAGCACAAACACAACAATTTCTAACAATAATGCTACAGTAGGTGCAGGTTTATATTTGCACACAGCACAAAAAACATTAACTTATTTAACAGAAACGGGTGAAGAAATTGTTTGCTATATTGCAAATACAGACATAATAAATAATATTGCAGGCGAAGGAGATTTATATTTAACCGACACTAAGTTGTTAGGCGGTGGAATATATATAAATGCTGGTACTTTAAACATTACAGGAAATGTTTTAATTACTGGTAATGCCGCACACTTTGGTGGTGGAATTTATGTTGGTTCAACAATTAACGATAGAACAGTTGTAAATGTTTCAAATACTTATTTTGGTTTGGTTGCTTCAAGCGAAGGCGAAATTACTGCCAATATGGCACATTTTGGTGGTGCAATATACGTAACTAATTATGGAACCTTTAATATGGTTTGTGGCACAATAATTGGCAATTTTGCAAATTTTGGTGCAGCAATTTATAATGTTGGAAGTGTTAAATTAAGTAGTGTAACAAACACTGAAGATTTAATAATTAAAGGTAATATTCTTGGTGGAAGTGCAAATACAAGTTCCTTACATAATGCAGGTAATTTTGAAATTGCTGGAGACACTTGTATTGATAGTAAGGAAAACATTTATTTAGACAATGGTTCTAATGGCGGATATAAATTTATTACAATTTCAAAAGCAAATTACAATAACGAAAATGATGCAAAAGGTGTTGATGGAAATAAGTTTGGTTCTATCTACATTACTTTTGAAGAATATAGAGTTAATAAAAAAGTTGTTCAATTTGCTCAAGAAGAAGGTTATGTAAAAGGTGAAGAAGGCAACACAAGAAAGAGTCAGGAAGAAGTTTATAGAAGTTATGTTAACACTATAGATGCTGAAACTGGGTTTAATATTATAAGTGTTTATAACAGCACTATATATTCTGTTAATCCAAAAGAATCAGATTTCTCTCTTGTTATTGAACTTCAACTATATCATATATTCTTTATAGATGTTTCGGAAGATGAAAGAGTAACTATTATAGAAGAAGATATGGAAATTCCTTACGGAACAAGCTTTGGCGACACATTCACAGGGGTTGTAGATGGTGAAGAAGTTGGTATGCCTTTTGCTGAATATTTAAAGAATGAAAACTTAAAACCAACAAGAACAGGTTATAACTTTGTTGATTGGGGATATTATACAAACGAAGATGGTGTTATTGGCGTTGAATACGATAAGGAATTTGTAAGCAATGAAATTTACGATTTATGGGGAACTGAAAATTGTGATTTTGCTTCAATAAACACCTTACTTGGTGAAAAGGTTGGAGGCATTTATCCTAATGCATTTAAACTTACTAATTACGATTTATATTTCTATGCAGTTTGGAAGCCATATGTAATTAACATAAATTATGTTTATGATGACACCTTTAAGGATTTTGGAGATGAACATTATACAATTGGTGGCAATGAAGTTACAGATGAAAACTTGGTTGTGTTTAGCGAACAAATAAATTACAATCAAATTTTAACTCTTCCAACATTATCAAGTATTTATGAAAATCAATTTATTTCTTACTTTGGTGGCGAAATTATTGATGGTACATTAGATGCTCCAAGAAAAGTTAGAAAAGGCGACAAAGAATATATTGTAACAGAAACAAATGGTGTGTATACCCTTGTTTCTGGTGGCACAACTGTTAATGGAGAATTAGTAGGTGGCACAACCTTTACTTATAATAAAGCGTTGGGTGACTTTATTCACATTTTAGATGTTGAATTTACATTACAAAACAATAGTGGAAATAATGATAATTTATTCCCAGAACAAATACTTTTAGCTGGCGAAAATGTTTGGAGAGATTTAACAAACAATAATGGCAGATGTAGTTTTGTTTATAATGGCTTAGTTTACACCTGCTATCAAAAATATCGTCCAGATTATTATACTTTTAATCGTTTTATAATTAATGGCGGTGCATTTAATTGTGAACAAAACTTTATGTTAAATGTTGATAATTTCTTCTTTGCCTTTAACTCTACAGGAGAAGGTGATGATGTTAGTTATTGTTTAACAGTAACATTAGAATTTGAAAGAATGCAGGCAACAGTTATTGTTAATGCAAATGGTGGCGAAGGTGGCTTTGAACACACAATTTATGTTGGGCAACAATTCAACTTGCCAGTTTATAACACAGTTACTTACTATAATGATGTGGCTCAATTTGTTTACAATAAAAATTTTGCCTTAACTGGTTTTAGTAATACAGTTGGTGGTGAATTGTTTAATGGCACAAGCATTGTTGTTCCAGAAACTCAAACTGGTTTATACACAATTTATGCAAATTGGGAAGAAGCAGTTTGCTTTGTTGAGGATGCCGTTAATAAAAACGAAACATATTACGATGTTTACTATGCAAGTTTAAATAATGCTATACAAGATATTAACAAAGATGGTAAAGCAAGAAATAGTTTATTATCTTCACCAGATGATGAGGAAAATTTACCTATTTATACATCTACTTTAATGTCTACTTATATAGTTTATATAATTAAAAATATCAGTTTAGATAGTGGCATAACAGTAACTCAAAGTTTAACATTGTTATCTTTCAGTGGAGATGTTACTATTGGGCTTTCAAATAAATTTGGTAAAGATGTTACCATTGGCGAAGATGGATCAGAAATTATAACCGAAAATGGTGAAAGTGCTTTTGTTGTTGAAAATAATGCAACATTAACCATTGGTACTCAAGATTTAAGAAGTAATAACATAATTTTTACAACAAGCAATCAGAATGTAGCAAATTCTTTTATGATAGTTCGCGGTAGTGCAAACTTATTAAATGGCGTAAAATTTGTTAATTGCAAAATAATGAGTGATGGCGCTGCATTATATGTTGAAGGTAAAGTTACAATTAATGGAGCTTATTTCTATGGCAACGCTACGGAATATGGCAGAGGTGGTGCAATTTTCATTGCAAAAACTGGTAGTGTTAGCATAGATAATGCAGTGTTTGGTGAAGATGGAAATTACAACACAGCTTTAATAGGTGGTGCAATTTACATTGAAGATGGCGTTGAGATTACAGAAGGCTCTGGAACAAAAGTTGTTTCTGGCACATTAAACATTTATAAAGCAACATTTGCTTATAACCTTGCTAACGAAATGGGTGGGGCTATATATGTTGGTAAATTTGCTAATGTTTCTATATATTCAGCAACCTTTATAAGCAACAAAGCGGGAACAATTGTTGAAGTTGAAGATGAAGATGGCAATAAATATAACACTCTACTAGCAGGTTCTGGTGATGGTGGTGCAATTTACACACTATCTTCTATTCGCTTAGGTGAAAACAACATTAACTATGTTGATTTTAACTACAATAGTGCTGGTGGAAATGGTGGTGCAATTTTTGCAAATTGCAATTTAACAGTTACTTATGCAACTTTTGTAAATAATATGGCAAACAATGGTGGAGCTTTATATCTTGAAAATGGCAGCACAAAAATTTATGCTGGAATGTTTAAAGATAATGAAGCAATTGAAAATAAACCAAATGCTGAAAGTGCTGGAGAAGGTGGCTATGGCGGAGCAATTTACAGCGTTGGTAGCTTAGAAATTAACAGCATTAAATACGAAGAGAATAATGTTGAAACAAGAACAACATTCTCTAGAAACCGTGCAAAACAAGGCGGAGCAATTTATCAGGTTGGTAGTGTAAAAAATGGGGCTTCTGTGCTTGGTGATGTTTTAACACAAGTAGATGAAACTGAAGAACCAGACCAACCAATAGAAGTTAACACCACCTTTAACATTTTAAATGTTTTAATTCAAGAAAATTATGCTGTTGAAGGTGCTGGATTATATTTATTAGATGCTTCTCTAAGTTTAAATGCAGTAGCAGATTCAACTGTTGGTATAGATGAAACAACACAAATTATTAACAATGGTACCCAAAGTGCAGATATTACTTTGCGTGGTGGTGGTTTATATTTATCTGGTAATAGTGTGCTTATTTTAATTGGAGAAATTTCTGGCAATAAGGCAGTTGATGGTGGCGGAATTTTTGCAGATGGTAATAGCGTTGTTTATTTAACAGAAAACAGCAGGCTAAATAAAAATAGAGCAAGCACAAATGGTGGAGCATTATATTTAAATGATAATAGTAGCATTGTTGTTAAAGGTAAATATAATCGCAGTGAAATAACAGAAAATCACGCAAGTTATGGCGGTGCAATATACTTTAACTCTGGAAACACTCAAAGCATATTAGCATCTAGTTCCATTTCAGGTAATGGAGCAGATGTTGGTGCTTCAAGTAGTGGGGGTGCAATTTATGTTGCAAGCGGAGAACTAACATTAAGTGGAACAAACATTACAGGTAACTCTGCAAAACTTGCTGGTGGTGGCATATATGTTGCAAATGGTGCAACTTTACAAGTTACTGCTGGCAGTGTGAGTGGTAACAATGCAAGTGTAGACCCAAATAGTGAAACTGGTAATATGTTGCTTGGTGAAAACATTTATGTTGACTACTTAAATAATGCAAGTTATGGCATTTTAAAAATAAGTAATAGTGCTAACATACAATCTGTTTATCTTGTAGATGGTGCACATATAGCTGTAACAAATAAACTTGCTGGCGATTATGAAACACTTTTACCTAAGATTGTTGTAAGTTTAAGTAATTATACTGAAAATAAAGTTATTGTAAGGTTTGATGGTGGCGTAGATGCAACCGATGTTTACTTTACATTAAACGAAGAAAACTTTGAAAAGTATTATTTAGAAGTTAATGGTAGTACTTTGGTTTTAACAAAAATTGCAACTACTGTTACTATAGACCCAAATAAAGGTGCAATCTTTTATAATGGCACTAAACACACTGAACCTTTTGAAATTGATATTAAGGGCAAAAATGGTCAACCATTTACATTCTTAAATGAATTAACTGGCGAATTCTTTGGTTTTGACTTAGATAGTAAATTTAGAGATGCAAAAGGTAATGAATATACCTCAACAAGTTTAATTCCTAAAAAAGCAGTTGTTTTAACAGCATATTGGAATGTTAAGGAATTTAATGCTTATTCAATAGTTGAAGGTGCAACCTCCGACTTAGGCACATTCTCTATGGCTAAGAATGTTAAATTAGAATCTGCGTTTAAAGAATTTTGGAGATTTAAACATTGGATTTTAGCTTATAGAGATGGTGGGGAACTTGTTAAAACAGAAATTACATACGACCCATTTACCGATTTTAGACTAAGCGATTTAAACACTCCAGAACGACTTGAAATTTATAATAGAATTGTTGAAGATAACTTTACTGCATATTTTGTTGCAGAGTTTGAGTTAGATAATGCAATTATAACAATTCGTGGTGTTGGTGCAGTTTCAAACGAAATTTTAGATGCTGATGGCAATGTAATTGTTAGTGCGGGGCGTTCTACTATTGAAATTGTTAGACCACGCAGTTCTAGATATTTCTATTTCTCTGAAATTGCTAATGCATTTAGTTGGAAAGGTCATTTATTACAAGGATACTTTAATGGCCCAGATGATGTGTACAATCCAGAAAATGGCGAAAGGTTGTTTACTTTAGATGATAGAATAGATATTTCTTTTGCTGAATCTAGCCAACTTGTGTTTGCTTGTTATTGGTTGCAAGCAGAAGCTTATATAAAGGGTGAAGATATAACAAAAGATGTTTATTATGAAACTTTGGAAGAAGCAATAAACAATGCTGAAGATGGAGATACTGTTGTTGTTATAACAAACATTAATTTAACTAAAACTTTAACTATTTCTAGCGACATAATTTTAATTGCAGATAGTGATGGAAACTATAGCATTACAAGAGCAAAATTTGTTGATGGTTATATGTTTGAAATTAAAGCAGTTGTAGTTTTTGGTCAGGCAGATGCTTCTAACATTTTAACTATTTCTGGTAACGATATAGATAGTGACTTTGGTGGAATTAGAGTTTCTAATTCAGCAACTTTAACTTTAAATAACAGTGTAACCTTATCTAATCACATAACATCAACTTTAGGTGGTGGTGCAGTATATGTTATAGGCACATTAAATTATGCTGGTGCAAACATTCAATATAACACTGCAAAAGATGGTGGTGCAATTTATGTTGAAGGTACAATTAACCTTTCTGAAGGTAATGGCACAATAAATAACAACACAGCGTTAAATGCAGGTGGTGGTGTTTATTTATCTGATAACTCAACCATAGTTATGAATGGTGGCAGCATAACAAGCAATAAGGCAAAATTAGGTGCTGGATTGTATTATGGTTCAAACAAACAAAACACAATTCTTGGTGGTAGAATTGTTTACAACAACACAGAGGGCAATCAGGCAAGTCTTTTAAGTAGTATAGACAACACCTATCGTGGTGGTGGTATTTACACAAAATTAAATTGTGGCAAATTAACTTTAGGTGGAAATTTAGAAATAACAGCAAATGCAAGTTTCTATGGCGGTGGTGTGTTTGTTTGCGGTGCTAACTTGTCTAGCGAAACAAATGTTGTTATTAACGGTGCAAGAATTGTTGGCAATAAAGCAAGATATGGTGCTGGCTTATGTGTTAGCGATAAAACTAATAATTATAGTTCTCATATAGTTGAATTTAAAAATGGTAACATAACTGGAAACATAGCAACATATTTAAAAGATAATGGCGAAGAATTTGCTGGTGGTGGCGTTGCAGTATTTAATGGAACCTTTAACATTAATGGTACAGATTTTGGTGCAACTATAAATGCTAATAATTGCGAAAAGCTTGGCACAGATATTTATATAGGTTCACAAAATGCAACAAGTTTTGGTAAAGTTATTATAAATTCTAGTGCTGTTACTGTAGGCAGTGAAAATGGAACAATTTATGTTGATAGTTATGGCAAACTAAACCTTGGTGCAAACTATGTTATAACCGATAAAGTTGTGTTAGCAAACGATGCATATATTGTGGTTATGGAGAAAGCATCTTCTAGTGTTATGACAAAAGTTGTTATTGTTCCTTCTCCTTATCCTGCAACTTCTACACAACTTAAGGTTGTGGAATATGTTAGCGGTTTAACACCAGATGCAAGCAAATTTGCTATTGAAGAAGCTAAGAAAGCAGACTATCGTTTAAAGGTTATTGGGCAGGAGATTTACATTACAGAAAGTATGTTTAACCTAACCTTTATAGCACAAGGCGGGCAAATTGTTTATGATTCAGATTTAAATGCGATAAGAATAAGCGAGTATGAAATTGTTGTTCCTGTTAAATATGGCACAAAACTTTCATCTTTAATAGGAAGCAAACAAAATAGCATAGCAGGCAAAATTTCTGCTAGTCAAACAAATCGTTATTTCTTAGATTGGGTTTATGATAATAATGCAGATTCTCCAGTAAGTGACACCGATACTATGCCTTATGATGATGTTAAAGTTTATGCAAGTTGGAGTAATGTTTATTATGTTTTAACTTTAAACCTTAACAAAACAAGTGGTACTACTAATGTTAATTATAGTGCTTTAGAAAATTTAGAAATTGAAAATGTTATTTTTAGAATAGAAAATAATAAAGTTATAATGAATGTTTATGCCGATAGTGTAACCACAAGTTATGGTGCAAACGCACTTTATGCAGTTGTTGATAAACTAAGCAGAATTGGTTACCACATTTATGGCGTTGGCACAGCAAGTTCAAAAGGTGTTGGCATTAGTTATGTTAGCCCATTTACAAACTTTGCAATGCCAGAGAACGATTTAACTTTATATGTTTTATGGGAAGCTAATACTTACACAATTAAGTATTATGGCGAAGCCCCAATTGGCACAGCAAGTGTAATAGAGGGAGAAGTTGTAGACCTTGTTTGCAGATTTGATGAATATGTAACATTGTCACTTAAAACTTTCACCTTGTTAGGTTACACTCAAACTGAATGGGTGGCAAAAGATGCTGAAGGCAATATTTTGGCTACTTATAAACTTGGTGCAGGAGTAAGAAATTTAGCTGAAGATAATGGAGCCATAATTGAATTATGGGCTAAGTTTGAACAAAACACCTATACTGTTAACTATGTTAGCGATAACATTGCAATAGAAGGCGAAGTAAGTGAAGGTGTTCCAAAAATAACAGGCACAGTTACAGGTTTTGTTGCTTCTACAACCCATAAATATGATGTTGCAAGCCCTGTAAGTAGCAGTAGCTTTAGTTTGAAAGGTTGGACCCAAATAGGTTGGAGTACAAGTAAAAACACAACATCAAGAGATGATGAAAACTTTATTCCTTTTGGAAACCCAGATGATAATAGAACTTGGGTTGTAAACCTAGCAACAGAAGGACAAGTAACTTTATATGCAGTTTGGACAGCAAATCAATTTTTAGTTGAATATTATGATGATATTATAAGCGGAACTCTTGGCAATAAAGTTTCTTCCACAATTTACTACAGTTACGATAATGCTAGTTATAAATTTGGCAGTGATGAAGTTAGAGAAGGCGGCGGAAAAATATCTAAACAATACCACAACTTTGTTGGTTGGAAGATATTTAACGGTGATGATACAATTTATTATGCTGGCGATACTTTAATGAACTTAAGCTCAGATAATGGTGCTGTTGTTCAACTTTATGCTTATTGGGAAGCATACAAAGTTTTAGTTCACGCTAATGATGGCACAGAAGATGTTTTAGAGTTTGTTGCAGATACAACAGGCGATAATGCTGGTAAAGTTGTTATTAATGTTAACGATTTAAACGAATTTAGTTATCTTGGTTTTAAAGTTGGTTTCTTAAGCAGAACCCCAAATATTAATGCAAATAACATAGCAGAAACAATGCTTGGCAATAACGATTTTGCAGTTAATATGGGTAATGTTACAGTAACATTAGGAGATGCAAATTCTCAAACAGTTACAGATGCTTATATAGGTTGGAAGATTACTGTTTATCATATTAATTATGAATATAATATGACAGGCTTCTATCAAAGAAATCCAAGCCCAATATACTTCTTTGGAAGTGCTGTTGTGGGGAATAATACTTATCAGGACCCAAGAGATAAAAACATTACCTTACCAGATGGAACTCCAGCAACAGTAACATCCAATTTAATATTCTTAAATGGCAATAAAGATAATCCTGTTGTGTTTGAAGGGGTTGGAGTTGTTTATACTTTAATTGGTTGGTCGCTAACAAAAAATAGTCGCAATATGGATTATGAAGTTGGTAAGCGTATGGAAATGACTAACGACTTACTTAACGAAATGGCAGCAAAGCAACCATTTGATGAAGATAATGGAATAACTCTATACGGTTCTTGGAGTACAGCCTTTAGCATCACCTACGATATTAATACAACAAGAAATATTGTTAAAGGTAACCCAAATAACTTTTTAGGTGTTAATGTAAACACAACTGGAAAGTTAGACTATGGCACAAAACATAAAATAATTGCTAGTGATTTTGGTGGCAAAGTTTGGGAAATTTATGATACAAATGCAAATGTTTATGCTTACTTCTTGGGATGGTCTACAAATAAAGATGCAACCACTCCTGAATACAAAGGCGGAGAAACTGTTGTATTTATAAGAGATACAATTCTCTACGCCGTATGGGGAGAATATACAAACCCTAATTTCTTTACCTATAATGGTTCTGTTATTACAGGTTTAACACCAGAAGGGGTTTTTGCTATAAGAAACAATAACATTACAGAAATTGTTTTGCCAAGATATACTAATAATCCAAATTCTTCAACTTTAATTACTGGCATAACAGGGCTTGGTAGTAACGATATAATTTTAAGTTTAGACTTTAATTATGTTGATGGTATAAAAGAAATTGGTGAAGGTGCATTTGAAGATTTATCTAACTTACAATCAATTAAAAACATTCCTTCAACTATCACAAACATAGGCAAAGGTGCTTTTGCAACAAGTAATTTAGATACTATTACTTTTAAAGGTACAAATGGCAAATATAGAGTTGATAGCAATAGCAATGTTTATGAAGTAAATGGTTCTAATGCAAAACTTCACACTAACTTAATTAGCAACAGTGTAGGTGTAAATAAATTTGAAGTTACTGGCAGAGTAACATTGAATAATGTTGGTTTTATTGTAAATGAAATTTTACCTCTTGCATTGTATAAAAACCAATATAAAGAAGTTGATATTAGTGCCCCTAGTTTAACAACAGTTGGGCTTGGTGCATTAAAAGATATGAACAATATAACAACATTAACAACACCTTTTGTTGGGAACACAAAAGATAATAATAATTATTTATCTTATATGTTTGGTTCAACAAACAATGCTGATAGCAGTTTAGTTCCAAGCAGTTTACAAACTGTTAAAGTAACAGCTTTAACACAAGTTCCAAGCAATGCATTTAGAGATTGCATTAATTTAACTGCAATAGAGTTTACAAACGATGTTACAAGTATCGGTGCTTATGCTTTCTATAATAACAAGAACTTACAAACTCTTATTATTAAGGGAGACGAAATTTTTAACATTGGTAAAGCAACAAGCATAGGTGCACACGCTTTTGATAGTTGTGTTAATATTGTTCCAAACAATTTAGTTTTTACAAACAATTTAAAAGAACTTGGTGCTAACGCATTTTCTAACACAAATGTAGAATATGTTTATATTCCAAGAACAGTTGAAACCGTTACAAATAATGCCTTTAGTGGTTGTGATAGCTTAAAAGAAGCAAGGCTTTATGCTTTAGATGCTTTTGAAGCAGTTACAAATAACACTGGCATTGTTCCAAAAGCAGAAGCTAGAGATTGTGGAACAATTTATACAGATGTTAATTTCTTCTTACTACTTAGTTCAATAGAAAATTCTAACGATTATTTAAAATATAATATTGTTGTTGATGACCTTATTGAATTATATAATTCTAGAAATGTGTTTAAGAAAAATTATAGCAATTTAAATAGTGCTATAAGAGAAGCAGTTGCAGGAGATATAATTCTTGTTAAGAGCAATATAACACTTAACGATATTGTTATAATAGATAAAAACATTACAATTCTTGCAGGCTACACCGAACTTAAACCTACAGATGATGCTTACGATTATTTAAATGGTAAAGAAAGAACTGTAACTATTAATAGAGAAAATAACTTTACTAATTATCTATTTGAAATTACAAGCGATGCAACAGATGTTAACTTTGGCGATGCAGGCAGATTTAGCAGAGAAGGTTATTCAACTTGCAAGTTAATTTTAACTGGTGATGGAAAAACAAAACAAGAAAGTTTAGTTTATGTTTCAGGTAAATTAACAATTAACAGCAAAACTATTTTAGAAAATAATATTGCTGAAAATGGTGGTGCTGTAAGTGTTGGCGGTGAACTTGTTGTTAATGGTGGTGTTTTACAAAACAACACTGCAAATAAGGGTGGTGCAATTTACACTTATTCTGCAAATTCACAAGAAGTTGGCGGTGCAATATTATCTATAATAAGTGGTGTAATAAAAGGCAATAAAGCAAACATAAATGCAGATGCTGCTTATGGCGGTGGTGCAATATATGTTGGCGGTAACACCGAGTTAAGCATTGCAAACAATGTTTCTGGCGAAGTGTTAATTGAAGATAACTACGCAACCTATGGCGGTGCAATTTACTTTGCTTCAACAAGTGGAAATAAAAGCGTAATTAATGGTAGCAATGTTTCTATTATAAATAACAACCAAATAACAACCAATCTAGGCACAACTTATTCAGTAAGCGAAGGCGGTGCAATTTACCACACAACTGGGAACCTAGATGTTTTGGTTTGCACAATAAGTGGTAATAATGCAAATCGTGGTGGTGCAATTTCAACAAGAAATGGAAACCTTGTAATTGGTGGCGCTATAATAGATGGTAACAAAGCAACTTATGGTGGTGCTGTGTATGCCGATTCTAATGCAAAAATTAACATTAATGGCACAACAGAAATTAGTAATAACCAAGCAAATGTTGGTGGTGGCTTATATTTAGCTACAAGGGCAGAAAACGAAATTTCTGGTGCAACATTCTTTGGTAATAATGCAAATGTTTCAACAAATGTAGATAATCAGTGGACAGGCGGTGCAATTTATTTAGATGATGCTTATTTAACTTTATCTTCTAACAATGTTAATATAGATGGCAATAAATCTTACTATGGTGGCGGTATCTATGCTAAAAATAGTAGCGTTGGTCTTGATGGAACTTTAATTAAAAATAACCAAGCAACAAATGGTGCTGGTGTGTTTGTAATAGGCAACACAAGTAATGTAAGTTTTGTAAACGCTTTAATTACAAACAACAATGCACTTAGCCAAGGTGGCGGTGTTTATGTTACAAATTCAGCAAATGTTAACATTGGTGGTGGTACCTTCTTAGGTGAAGAAGGTAATGGTAACAGTGCAGAATATGGTGGTGGCTTATATAACGAAGGTGGCATAGTGTTAGTTACTGGTGCTAGTGCAAAACTTGCAAATGTTGAAGGTAACATTGCAAATTATGGTGCTGGTTTGCTTAACAATTCTGGAGAAATGAAATTAAGTTATGTAATTATTTCTCATAACGAAACAAACTCTAATATAGAAGATAACTACGGTGGTGGTGTTGCAATATTATCTGGTATTTTAGATGTTTGTGTAGGCACAACATTTACTAATAACAGGGCTTATCAAGGGGCTGCAATTTACATTACTAGGTTAAATGGAAGAAACCAAATTGCAACTATTAAAGATGCAACTATAATTTCTAACCAAAGCGAAAAGGGTGCAATATTTGTTGCTGGTGTTTACACTGAAAATGCAGATGGCACTCAAAATATAACAGATGGTGGAAGATTGACCATTGAAAGTGGCCTTATTGGTTTAACCGAAGATGGTGTGTTTGCCAATATGAATTATAATGGCACTGAAAATGGTTATGGTTTATATATACAAAATAGTAATGAAGACTGTGTAAGAGTTTCAAATAATGCAACAATTTTAGACACAGTTTACTTAATGAAAGGTGTTATTTTAACAATAGTAGATGCATATAATTCTTTAATTCACTCAACAATTAAATTAGACTTAGAGGAAACAAACTTTACAAATCCTTTTGATGTTGCAAAATATGTTGATGGCGTTATTGCAAATCAAGATAAATTTACTTCAGACAGAGAAATTATTTTCTCAACAAGAGGACAATATATTAGAATTGCTCAAGCTATTATTAAAAATGACACATTAAACAAAGCTTATGGTTCTGTAGAGGATGCTATTAATGGCGTTGCAAATAATGGTGAAGAAAATGTTTTAAGGTTGCTTGTTGAACTTCCAGTAGCTGGCACAGCAAAAATTAGGGGCAATAAAAACATTGTATTCACAGCAGATGCAAGTCTTAATGCATATATTTATAAAGATAATGGCTTCGATGGTGCTATATTTGAAGTTTCAAATGGTGCACAATTTAGGTTAAATAGAAATACTGGTTCAACTCAACTACGCCTTGTTGGAAATTCAACAGGAAACACTGCAATAATTACTGTTATAAATGGCGGCACATTATATGTTGGTGGAAATGTAATTTTAACAGGTAACACAGCTATTAATGGTGGCGCAATTTATGCAGAAGGTAGTTCAAGTAGGGTTATTATGTATGGCGGTGAAATATATGCAAACACTGCAACAAATGGTGGTGCAATATATTCAAGTGGTGCCATAATCGGATTGAATGGTGGAACCTTAGGTAAGAGTGATAATGGTATTCGTGCTGGCAACACAGCAAACCTTGGTGGTGCAATTTATGCATTAGGTGGAACAGTTAGTGTTGGTGTTGATGCACTTTCCACAACCTTCCAAATTCTTGGAAACACAGCAACCGAAAATGGCGGTGCTATTGCCATAAGTGGTTCTTGTGAATTAGATATAATAAGAGCAAACATTTCGTATAACTACTCTAATGGTTTAGGTGGTGCAATTTACACAACATCAACAACTAAAGCTATTATTGATAGAACAGACCTTACAAATAATATTGCAGAACTTGCTGGTGGTGCTATTTATAATCTAGGCAGTGAAATAGAAATTACTGGCACAAACCTAGATGGTATTTATAAAAATAGTGTTACAGATGCAAGTGGTAAAGGTGGTGCAATTTACACAACTGGCAAAGTTACTGGTAATGGTGTTGTTTTAACCTCTAACTCGGCAGGCGTTGGTGCCGCAATATACTTGGCAGGAACAAGCGAAGTTGATTTAACTGCTTCAACCATAGGCAGAGATGGAAGAGGGAACAACAGTAATGGTGGTATTATTGTTGCTAGCGAAAATTCTTCCATAACCTTAACAAATTCTGGCATAGACTTTAACGAAATGGGCGGAACTAATAGTGGAGTAATTGATGTTAAAGATAGTGCAATAATTAAATTATATGGTTGCAGTTTAACAAGTAATAATGCAACAGCAATTTACTATAATTCAACAAGTTTAAGCAGTTTATTAAGCGGTGTTTCAATAACAAATAACACTTTAACAGCAAACACTCCAGCCGCAATTAATATGGTTGGTTCTGGTAAACTTAAATTAATTTCAAAAGAAGAAACAACAGGTGTAACAAAAGTTACAATTTCTAATAACAATGCTTCTAACATAATTTATTGTGAAAATGGTACTCTTGAAATTTATGATGCTAATATAACCCTAAATTCTGTTTCTAGCAGTAAAGCAGTTATATATGCAACAACTAAAGGTGCTAATGTTGGAAATGTTATTTTAAGTGGTGTAACACTAACAAATAATAATTCAACTTCAGCAGAAAAATATTCAGGAATCTATAACGACAATGGTGTAATTACTGTTAAAAATGGCACAACAATAGAAAACGAGTTTGGCTCTATTGGCATTATGTTAAATAATGGAACATTCAATATTGCAGGAAATGTTAATATTATAGACCAGGTTAATTTTGCAAATAACAGTTCAAAAATAACTGTAACCTCTCCTATAAATGTGGATGATGAAGAAAACAAAATTAAATTAAATATTAATCCAAAAATGCATAAAGATAGCAATGTTGTTGTAACCTATCTTGCCAGTGCAGGCACTCCTCAATTAGATAAATTCTTTGTGTCTTTAGCTTCTGGTTTCACTCTTGAAATTAACGAACAAGACCTTGTTTTAAGAAAACAAGATTATAAAGAATATTCAGCAAAAACTTTAGAAGTTATTAGAACATATACAGACATAAATTTAGCAATAGCAGGTGTTGAAAGTGGCAACTTACTTGTTATTAACACAGACCAAATTTTCTTGACTGAACTTGTTAACATAATGGCTTCAGCCAACCAAAATAAAGTTATATTTATTTCTGCAAACCAAAATGTAACAATTAAGCGTGAGGCATTAAACTATGGTATGTTTATGGTTGGAAATGGCATAACTTTAAATCTTGGTTCATTTACAGATTTTGCTGAAGTTCTTGAAAGAGAAGATATTCAAGAATTTGGCACAATAACCTTAGATGGTTCTGTAAACAGTAGTTCAAGCAATAGTTCAAACTATGCTTTCCAAATTCAAGGCACAGTTAACTTAAATGGAGCCGTTAACATAACAGGCTTTACATCTCCAGTTTCTTTAATTTCAGTAACTGGTGCAAATGGTGTGTTAAACTTTAACGAATCTCAATTTGAAAAAACTTCAACAAGAGCAGAAAGTATAACAGCTCCACAAATTTATAATAACTCAGCCAATGCTATAGTATGGTTAACAAATAGTGCAATTTTCAACTTTAATGCAGGGTGCATTTACGATAATAATAACGGAATTTCTTCCTTCATATTTAAAGTTGCAAATTCAACTTTAAACCTAACTGGTGGTGTTGTTGGCTATACTAACGAAAATTCTTTACCAAGTTCAACATCTTATGCAAATAAAGCAACAACTCTTGCTTCAATTAATGGTAGTGTTGTAAACCTTAATGGTAGCAAAATAACATTTAACTATGTGGATACAGTTTTCAGTTTAGAAAATGGCTCAACAATAAACATTACTAATGAAGAAAGTGTAATTTCTTACAATTCAGCAAGTGAAATTGTTAAACTTGTTTATTCAAATTTCAATATGAGCAATGGTAGCATTATTCATAACACCAATAGTCAATATTGTGTTTATTTAAATGGTGGAAGTTTCACAATGACTAGTGGCGAAATTTACGATAATGGTTCTAGCGATAGAAGTTACTCTGTATACCTTAACAGTGTTACAAATGCAAATATGAGTGGTGGTATTATTGGAAACAGTGGTTACGATGGAACTTATGGTATTTACGCTAAAAACAGTGTGCTTGCTATAAATGGTAGCGACAGCACAACTGGTGGCACAACTGCTGCAAGAATAATTAACCATAAACTTGCATTATATGTTGATGATAGTGAAGTTACAATTGGTGGTGATGCAAAACTTACTGGCAATGGTATGAATGGAACTATAAAAGTTTATGAAGATGTTGAAACAACAGCTTCAACAATATTCATCAAAGCTTCTAGTTCTAATGCAAAATCTTCTGTTTCTATAGGAGGAACTGGGGTTGAAATAACAAACAATAAAGCAACAGCAAACATTGTTCCAATTCTTGTTTCAAGATATGCTTCATTAAACATATCTTATGGTAAAATAGAGAACAATATTTCTTTACCAACAGAAGATAATCAAGAAAAAGTATATGGTATTTATATAAAAGATGGCGGTAAATTCTCTCTAAGTAATAGTACAATAGAAGATTTACACACTTTGCTTAACATTGAAGACCCAGTATATATTGGTAACGATGTCCGCATCTATATCTATAGCAATTA
>CAJUBT010000002.1:0-1273 GCA_910584815.1 uncultured Christensenella sp.
AATGTGGCACGCATATCTTCAACAACTGGTTTTAATTTAGCCTCTCTTTCTGCAATTATTTTTCCATTAATTATAGGCAAATCTCCAGCACGGGTGCCTTTTCTAGATGAATAAGGAAAATAATGCACATTACTGAAACCAACTTGTTTAATAAAGTTAAGAGAATTTTCAAATTCCTTGTCGGTTTCTGTTGGATAACCAACAATAAGATCGGTTGAAATTGATGGTTCATCGAAATATTTTCTTATTAAATTAACTTTGTTAAGATAATCTTTAGTTGTATAGTGGCGGTTCATATGAGCAAGAACTTTATCGCTTCCGCTTTGAAGCGATAAGTGGAAAGATGGGCAAAAATTCGGCATTGCTTTTAATGTTTTTAAAAGGTCTTCCGTAATTACATTTACCTCAAGAGAACTTAACCTTATTCTTGCTGGAATATCTTTTAATGCCCACATAAGTTTGCCAAGTGCAAGTTCGCCATCTATTCTATAATCCGAAACATTTACTCCAGTTATTACAAGTTCCTTACAATTTTTAGCAAGAATGCTTGCTTCGTTAACAACGCTTTCTACTTTCCTAGAACGACTTCTTCCACGCAAGTATGGAATTAAACAATAAGAACAATAGTTATTGCAACCATCTTGCACTTTGATATAGCCACGAGTGCGCACATTTGTTGCAAGTAAATCATCTTCATATTCCTTTGAAATTTTTGTAACCTTGTTACCTGTTTCATTAAAATAATCTTTAATTTTGCCTTTGCCATAAGTGCCAATAACACATTGAACTTGTTTTTTTGTTAAAAATTGCTCTGGATTGTTTTGTGAAGCACAACCACAAACATATATTTTAGCATCTGGATTAACTTTTTCTATTTTTGCTAAAATTTGACGGCTTTTCTTTTCTGCTTCTTGCGTTACTGCACAGGTGTTTACTATGTAAATATCGGCAAACTCTAAGATTGTTGTGGTTTCATAACCACCCTTTAATGAATTTAATATACCATCAATTTCATATTGGTTAACTCTGCAACCTAAATTTAATAGACATACTTTTTTCATAAAAATACTATCCTTTATAATTAACTTTTGTATTATTTAGAATATCTTTTTTATTTGCTAAGTTTTATTTTTTATATTATTTTTAAATTTACTAAGTTTTTTTATATTATTTTTAATTTTTATAAGTTTCTTTATAATAAATTTTAAAACAAATTTTAAATAACATTATAATTCACAATTTACTTACTTTACTAACTTAAATTATTTTTTTT
>CAJUBT010000002.1:1373-46859 GCA_910584815.1 uncultured Christensenella sp.
TCTTTGCTAAAGCCGCCTTCACTACCTATTATTATAGCAATATTTTTTAAATTTTGTTTATTTTCATTATTTTCAAAAATTTGTTTTATTGTTGTGGAATTTTCGGTTTCGTTGGCAAACACAACAAGGCTATAGGTTTTTAACTGATCTAACATTTGTTTAAAAGTTAAATGTGGTTTAATTTCAAGTAATTTAGTTCTACCACATTGTTTGCAAGCACTTATAACAATTTTTTTAAGCCTTTCAATTTTATTATCGTTTTGTTTAGCAACACAGAATGTTGAACTAAATGGAGTTAAAGCTGTTACGCCAAGTTCTGTAAGTTTTTGAGTGATAAGCTCTAATTTATCTAATTTTGGCAGACCTTGAAAAATAGTTACATTGTTTTTAGGATTTGAAGTTACCTTTGAAGTGTTTTCAATTTTTAATGTTGAGTAATTTTTTGTTATGCTTTCTACAACACAATTTAAAATGTCACTTCCATCATAAAAACATTCAGCTTTATCCCCCACCCTTAACCTTAAAACTTTAGATAGATGGGAATGCTCATCTTCTGTTAAAGTTATTTTATTGCCTTCAATGTTTGCTTGTTGAACATAAAATCGTTTTTCCATACGCATAATTATAGCAAAAAATAAAAAACAAGTCAAACTTTTAGGCTTATACGCTATTTTTATAAGTTTTAACTTGTTTTATCTAAATTTTTAAATTTGTAAATTTATCCTATTAAATATATAAAAATTATAAGTTTACTACAGTTTTTTAACTACAAATATTACTGAAGAAAATTTGAAAGTAATAGCAAAATATAAAAAAGTTTAATTTATTTTAACAAATAATAATTGTTAACTTAACTAAATTTATTTATGTTTTTATATAAATTTTTTATTTATAAAATTAATGATTTTAATTTAATTTCATAACGGAAGTAAATATTTTGAGTTAAGAATTTTAAAAGTTTATCTTGCAAGGCATTTGAAAGTTTTACTGTTTTAAGTTGGTCGTAAGAATTATTTACCAAAATTTTTAAAGCCGAAAATATAGCATTATCTAACATTTCATCTTCTATAGACTTACAATTTTCACAAGAAATTTCACCTTTTGAAATGTTAAAAAACAAATTTTTTGTTAAAGGCTTTTTGCAATAAATACAATTATTTAAATTTATTTTGAAACCTTCAAAATTAAGCACATTAAAAATAAACTTACAAAGAGTAAGTTTTACATCTGTGCCACCAGCTTTAATTTGTTTTAAGCATTTTAACATATCTATAAAAATGGAAACATATTCCTGATTTTCGTAACAAACTTTATCTACAAGTTCTAAAACACAAAAGGCATAACTGAACCTATCTATATCGCAAGTTATGTCGTAAAAACTTTCAATTTCATTAACACCTGTAAGCACAAAACCAGCCTTGCTTGAAGCAAGTTCAAACTCTGCAAAGCAAAAACTTTGGCAAAAAGCTTTTAGTTTAGAACTTGCTTTTTTTACGCCTTTTGCTTTAACTAATATTTTGCCTTTTTCTAGCGATAAAATTGTTAACAATTTATCGTTATCTTTATACTCTTTTGTTTTTAAAACAATACCTTTAACTTTTGTATCCATTATTTAAAACTATCTTTTATTTAAGTTTTTTGCCTCTATAAGAATTATTGCGACATACCATCATCTTGCATTACAGGGGCGTTTTCCGCGTTTAAATACGCCTCAAACTCTTGATTAGGGGCAGAAATGATATATCCTAAATTTTTTAGGCCTACATTTCCTGCAAATTCTGTTGTGCCAAAAAACAGACCATCACATACTTTGCCTAAGGTTAAATTTGGCTCTCCGTTATCTAAAAAAAATTCTTCATCTTCCACTATTCTTTACCCCTTTTTTTAGGTTAAATTATATGTTTAGATTGCGTAAAAATTTAAAAATTATACTTTTATTTTCCCCTTTATATTTCATTAATATTATAACCCAGAGAGTTTAAAAACTCCAAATTATTTTTCCAATTTGGTTTAACCTTTACAAATAAATTTAACACAACTTTTTTTTGCACAATTTTTTGAATGCTTACCCTTGCTGTATGTCCAATATTTTTTAACATTTCGCCACCCTTGCCTAAAATAATTGCTTTATGGCTAGATTTATCGCAAACAATATCTGCTTCTATTGTTACCAAATTTTCCTCATCTTTATAGTTCCAAACATCTACTGCAATTCCGTGAGGAATTTCTTTATTTAATAAATATAAAGCTTTTTCCCTAATAATTTCTGCAACTATAAATTTAAGAGGTTTATCGGTGTACAAGTCTTCATCGAAATATTTATTGTTATCTTCCACTTCTGGCAAAAACTTTTTTACAACTTCAATAAGTGTTGATATATTCCTATTTTTTAAACTAGACACTGGCACAATTTCACAACTGGTTGCTAAATCTCCAAGAGTTGAAAGCGTGTTAAAAACTTTATCATCGCCCACCAAGTCTATTTTTGTTAGCACTAATATTACTGGGGTTTTATTGTTGTGGTAATTGTTTATAAGGTCTTTTTCTTGCTGACTTAATGGTTTTGTTATATCGCTAGCCAAAACAACAGCACTAACATCTGTAACAGCACCCTTTATGCTTTTTTGCATAAAGTTGTCTAATCCTGTTGCGGTTTTATTTATTCCAGGAGTGTCTACAAAAACTATTTGAGAATTTGCATCATTATAAATTCCTAAAATGTTATTACGAGTGGTTTGCGGTTTTGGAGAAACTATTGAAACCTTTTCGTTTATAACTGCGTTTATTAAACTACTTTTTCCTGCGTTTGCTTTACCTATTATGGCAACAAAGCCACACTTTATCATAAAAAATTTCCTTTTAAAAAAAGAATTGGTATATCAATTAAAACACAATTTTTAAATTTAAAATAAAACTTAAAAATCTCTTGTTATTTTGTGTTTTTTAAGAATTGCTTCCTCTAAAGCTCTCATAATTTTTTTATCTTCTTCTTCCATATGGTCAAAACCCAAAAGATGTAAAAACCCGTGAACAACTAAATAACATACTTCCCTTTCAAAAGAGTGGTTATATTCGTTTGCATTCTTTTTGGCAACATCTTCACAAATAATTATATCACCAAGCATTAACATTTTGGTTTCTGGGTTAATATCGTCTTTATAATCTTTTATGTTAATAGTTTGCATTGGGGTTAAATTTAAATTTGGAAAGGATAAAACATCGGTCTCCTTATCTATACCTCTACAATCTCTATTTAATTGTTTAATTTTGTTTGCATCAACAAAACTAATGTCTACCTGCACTTTTTTTTGACAGAATTTAGAATATTTATTTGCAGTTTTAATTAGTTTGATTATAAGTTTTCTAAAATTTTTTGTTAGTGCGTAATCGCTAATTTCTATTTTCATCTTTTTACCTTTTAAAACTATTTTAATTTATAAAAGTTTCTATGTTTATGTTTTAAATTTAAAATATTGTTAACGCAATATAGAATTTTTTTAATGTTAATTTTTTATAATGTAACATCTGCTTTTAAAATTGTGGTTACAATATGGGTGTTGTTAATAAGCAAGGTTGTGGTTTCGTAACTTACATTTTCTACTACTTTTGCGCTTAAATTATTATACAACAAATTTTGATTTTCTTCAATTAGATTTTGCACAACTTTATTAAAAGGCACAAACACTTGTTTTTCTATAAGTTCATAATAAATAGTTTTAGTTTGTTTTATTGGCAAGAAAAAATTTTTAAAGTTAAAAGTGGATGAAACTTCAGCTTGATAATTTTTAAAATTTAATTTTTTACCACGAATACCCAAATTTAAACCAAACAAACTAAACTGATTTTGCTCTAGCTTTTTACCACTTTTAACAAATTCAATATGATTTTCAAGATAGGTAATTGTGTTTGAAAGTTCAGCATAAGCCTTTATTTCTGCACTTGCCTCAACCTTAAGTTTTGTGCCATCTTTACTTTCTATATAAGGCGAAATTAACATATCGCCCTTTTTAACAACATCTCCACTATGAACTAAGGCTGTGCCAGACTTTAAATTAACTTCCTTAATAACCATATTATAAGGGCTTATAATTGGTTTATAATCGTAAATTAAGTTACTATTATCTATTTTTTCGTTAACATTTATAACTAAGGTATTACCCTTTATTATGGCAGAAGCAAAACTTATGTTGTTAATGTTTTGCTTTAAAACAGTTTCTAATTTGCTTAAATTATAAGTAGCCTTTAGTTTGCCTGTAGTGTAACCATTTTTGTTTAAAACTTGTAACACCTGATTTTTGCTAACATTTTCTAACCCAAAAACCTCTACTTTATAAACCATATTACAAGAAATGCAAAGTATTATGGAAATAAAAACTAAACTTAAAACAAATGCCAAGTTTTGTTTTATGTTTTGTAATGTTTTTGGCAATAGGGTTTGTTGCTTGTTTGAAATTGTATAGTTCATTTTTTGTGCTATTTCTACAAAAACATTTTCATCTTGTTTTTTAACTCCAATTGTAAAAACATTATAGTCTAACCTTTGCAACTTAAAAGTTTGAATGTTTTCTTTTTTTAAAAGTTTTAAAAATTTATCGAAATTAAGCCCTGTTACTTTATAATATACTTTCCCGAACATAATTCTCCTAACTTAAGAAATTTCCAAACTTTTTATTTCACCCACAATAATAATGGTGTCTATATTCATATTTTTAATTTTTAAATTATCGCCATTTATTTTGGCAATTCCTTTACTTAATTTAATTTCAATGTCAAAACTATTAAAACTAATTATGTTTTTAAAATTTTCTATATACACAACCTTATTGCCAAAATTAATAAGTTTAAAATTATTGTTAAAAATTTCAAACGGAAGCCCAGAAAGTTTTGCAATTTCTTCAAAAAAACTAAACATTTTTTACCTTTATAGAATAAATTATTTTTACTTATATATATGATTTAAGCGTGATGTTTAGAATTTTAAAACAAATGAAACTTAAAAAAATATTACTAAATAATTATTCAACCTTTTAAAGCAACAAAAATATAAAATATTTTAAAAAATAATTGAAATTTGTAAAGATTTATCATATAATAAAAAAGTAATGTTAACCACAAAAGACAATGAATGTTTTTTTGGTTTTTATTTTTAAATTTAATTACTAAAACTAAAAAACTAGGAGGAATAATGAACAACTTTGTTAGTTTATTTTTAATGGTTTGGGGGTGCTTATTTGGCGGCGTTCCTTTGGGGCTGTATGTGTCGGGCGAAACAAGCATTTCAGAACAACCATTTTTAATGATTTTTGTTGTTATTGGTTTAATTGTTTTTGGTGTTGGTTTAAGAAATATACTTAAAAGTTTAAGGCTAAAACACATTAAAAGAAAAGGCACTCAAACAATGGGAATGTACCTAGATTCTGCCTCTCCTGTTTCTATGAACGGAGTTCCACTATATTACATTAAATTTTCGTTTGTTAATGAAGATGGTGCTGCCATTGAAGTTAAAACCCCAAGCATATACACAATTAGGCAAGCCGAATTTTACGAAAAACTGGGAAGATTTGAAGTTAAATACATAAACAAAGTTGCTGTTATTACACAAAATGTTGATTATAGATTGTTAGATAAAATGCTAGAAGCTGAGAAAGAAAAAGAAACACCACTTGCCCCACTTGAACAAGGCGGCAGACCTATAATTAAAAATGGTTATTATTTTTGTGATTATTGTGGAAACGAACAAGAAAAACCTGGAAAATGCAAAAGTTGTGGTGCAAAAATAACTAGCAAAAATTATAGAGAACCTCGTTAAAACTTTTTACAAAAATAAACAAAACCTAAAAAAAACCAAATAAATAATTAACAAAAAAGCCACCCTTTTAAATTGGTGGTTTTTTTATTAAAAAAAAGCACATTTTATGTGCCTTTTTTAATTATAAATATAAAAATAAACTTAATTTATTATTATTTTTTTTTAAACATAAAAGCTAATTTTAAAAAATTATTTCTTTTTTGTTTGTTTTGCTTCAATAACATTTACATATTTTTTAGAACCGTGTTTGGTTTCAAACTTTACAGTTCCATCTGTTAATGCAAATAATGTGTAATCTTTACCTAGCCCTACATTTTCACCAGGATAATATTTAGTACCTCTTTGACGAATAATAATGTTACCAGCAACAACGCCTTGTCCATCACTTCTTTTAACGCCTAAACGCTTTGCTTGGCTATCACGCCCGTTTTTAGTACTACCACCGCCCTTTTTATGAGCAAATAATTGCAATATAATAAACATTTACTTAACCTCCAATTCTATAAAATCAGAATAACCTTCTCTTAGGTCACTAATGCCACATAGCATTGTGTTTAAAATGATGTTACAATCGTGCTTTTGTTCAGTTGAAATGTCGGTTGGCATTTCAAAACACAAATAACCTTTTGCTTCGTTGCGTTCCAAATTTAAATTTACACCCACCACCATTAGTATTCCAAGAACGGCTGTTTGAACAATGCTTGATAGTGCACTGCAAACAATATCTTCCCCACTAACGCCATAGTTGGTGTGACCATCGCACACAACTTTAACTATATCATCATTTTTTTTTGTAATAGTAATGCTAGTCATAAATTTTGACCTACTTTACTGATAAAATTTTTACTCTTGTGAATGGTTGTCTGTGACCTTGTTTTTTTCTTTCATTCTTTTTTGCTTTATACTTAAAAACAACAATTTTGCTGTCTTTACCGTGTGCAATAACTTCTGCCTCACATACAACATCTTTTAAGATTGGTGTACCTGTTTTTATGGTGTTTTCGTTAGAAACAAGCATAACATCAAAATTAACTTTATCGCCAATTGCGTTGTTTAATTTTTCAACATCAATGCTTTGCCCTTCTGTTACCTTATATTGCTTTCCACCGCTTGTTATAATAGCATACATTCTAGATTTTTCCTCCTTATCCTCCAAACTCGCTAAATGTAGGTGGTTTAAATTTAAACGCTTTTTTACCCAATCTACGCGGTTATGAGAATAATAACATAATGCAATAAATTTGTCAACATAAAAAACACATTTAGGTGGTTTATTATAACAATGTTAAATATGTTAAAAAACTATTTTAAATGGTTTTTAAAATTATAGTTACTATATAACAACTTTAAAATTATTTTAACCTTAGTTTTTATGCAAAGCAAAACTAAGCACTTTAAAAAACGGAAATATAAAACCTAAATAAATGTTATTTAAAAAATAATTTTTTTTAAATTTTGTAAATTAAAATATAAAAAATTTTGTTAAATTTAAAGTTTGGCTTATTTAACATAAAACACATTTATTGGTTTAAAACATAATTTATAATTTAAAACACATTTGTTAACTTAAAACACAATTTTTTAACTAAAATAAATTAACAATAATACAAATTTTTAAACTTAAATTATTTTAGCAATATTTTGAATAATTTTTAAAATACTTCACACAATAAGGTTAGGAGAAAAAAATTATGCCAAAATCTCAAAAAGAAATGAATACAGAATTGATGCTTTCAATTCATCACAATTTGCTAACAGCAAAACAATCTGTTAATAATGTTATAGATAAAATTACAGACAATGCTTTAAAAAGAGAACTTAAAGCCCAATTTAAAGATTATGATGAACTTAGTGAAACCTGCGAAGATTTGGCAAGGGTTTATGAAATTGAATTAACCGACAACACTTTTTTTAAAAAAGCAAAAATGTGGTTTAATGTTAATATGGCAATGCTTATGGATAAATCGAACACCAACATTGCTTGCATTAACATTTTAGGCTCTACTATGGGCGTTATAGACCTAATGAAAGTTTTGGCAGACAGCAAAAAATGCAAAAAAGAACTTGTTAACCTTGCAAAAAGTGTTATGAGTTTGGAAGAAAGAAACATTGAAAAACTAAAACCTTTTGTTTACACTGAAAGTGAAAAAATGAGAGAAAAAACTGAACCTGCTGAAATTGAAAAGAACAACGAACCATTACACGATAAACCAAGAAAAGAAACAAAAAAATTTAAACAATAAATAGTAAAAAATATGGCTACCCCACTAGCCATATTTTTTTGTTTATTTTAATGTTATTTTTTTAATTAATTTTATTGTAACACAATTATTTAGCACTTAACTAAGTTAAAACACAAAAAACAGGAATAAATAAAAATAATTTAAAATTTTTTAATAAAGCAAACATTGCCAGTTTTAAATTATATTAAACCACATAATTTATGGTTTATTTAAAACAAAAAAAGTTAAAGTAATAAATTTCACCTTAACTTTTAATAACTTCCCTCTATATCTCTAGATTTAAATAAATCATCGTTAAAAAAATCGAAAATTGTAATATCTAACGCTTCACAAATATCAAGCAATGTTCTTGTTCCCACATTTTTACTTTTGCCATAGGTTATGGTTCTTATTGTTCCTACTTGCAAGCCAGATAATGTTGCAAGTTTGTTTATGGTAATGTTTCTTTCCGCACACAAGTCAAATATTCTTTTTGTTATGGCTACTTCTAATTTCATATATCTTCCTAAAACAATTTATATTATTAGATTATCAAAAAAATATTGTAATTATAGAAGTTATAACTTTCATAATATGATATAATATAAAAGTTATATATCTCATTGAAAATATAATATGTTAACAATCAAATAATTATACTAAGGAGAAAAAATGAAAATAGAATTTGATAAAAGCAAAACTTTATGTTTAACTGGACATAGACCAAAAGGATTACCTTGGGGTTACAATGAAAATGATTCTAAATGCATTTTGTTTAAAAACAGTTGTAAAAAAATTTTCGTTTCGGCAATAGAATTTGGAATTACAAATTTTATAACTGGTATGGCACAAGGTTTTGATATGCTTGGAACAGAATTGCTAATAGAATTAAAAAAGGTTTATAAACACATTAAAATTGTTGCTGTAATACCCTGTAAAAATCAAGAAATTAAATGGAATGAAACTTATAAAATTAGATATAGAAATATTTTAAAACATTGCGACAAGCAAATAATTTTAAATGAAACATATACCCCAACTTGTATGAATGATAGGAACAAGTTTATGGTTGATAATTCCGCTTACTGTGTTGCGTGCTATAATGGAAAACCAAGTGGAACAAAAAACACAATTTTATATGCTAAAAAAACGGGCGTTAAAGTAAAAATTTTAAACCCTAATGAAATAAATTCAACTTATTAAAAATTTCTATAAAAAATGTAATAATAAATTAATAATAATTAAATAAACTTTTAATGTTAATGGCAAATTTTGTTTGTTATATTTTTTTTTAACATATTTATTTTTTATATTTATTTTAAAACAGTAATTTTATATTTATTATTTAACTTTATTTTAAATATGCTTTTTTTAGCATTATATTAAATATGTCTCTTTTTAAATATATCTCTACTTTATATTAAAAAATTTTTAACATTAAAGGCAATAAAAACAAAAAAAAGAACACTTATTAAAGTGGTCTTTTTTTTATAGTTGTTATAATTTGTTTTAATTTTTTGTTATGGCAATATGATTAAAATAATTATAATTTTGATAGTTTATCTTGGTAAGATTTAAACTTTTTGTAACTTGATAGAGAGATATTATCATCTAATTTTTCTACAAGTTCTTTTTCGTATTTTGAAATATCTTTTGGCATTTCTATGCGTACGGTTACAATTAAATCGCCATACACATCTTTTTGCAGATATTTAATACCTTTATTTTTTAATTTAAACACAGTGTTTGGCTGAGTTAAGGCTGGAATAGTTAAATCGTAAAAACCATCGGTTGTTGGAATTTTAATTTTTCCGCCTAGGCAAGCAGTTGTAAATGGAATTGGTAAATCTAGCAACAAGTTATACCCTTCTCTAACCAAAATTGGATGTTGTTCTACAGAAACATTAATTAGTAAGTCTCCATTAGGGCCATTGCGAACAGAAGCATTGCCTTTGCCACGCAAGGTTATTGTTTGGTCATCATCAATTCCTGCAGGAATTTTAATTTTAATTTCCTGATTTGCTTTTATGTTGCCTTTGCCGTTACAATCTGGACATTTAGTTTTAACAATTTTGCCAGTTGCGTTACAAGTTTTGCAAGGGCCAACATTAACCATTTGCCCAAATATTGTGTTTTGAGTGTATCTTGCCTGACCTGTTCCATTACAATCTGGGCAGGTTTCGTATTCTCTGCCATTTTTTGCACCAGTGCCGTTACAATGGGAACATTTATCAAGTTTAGTAACTTTTATTGTTTTTTCGCAACCAAAAACGGCTTCTTTAAAACTTAAGTTTACATTAACTTCTATATCTTCACCAGCAACTTGAACTTCAGTTTTTCTGCTGCTTCCGCCACCGAAAGAAGAGAAAATATCAAAAATATCTTCAAAACCACTAAAACCGCCAGTGCTAAATCTTCCGCCAAAACCGCCACCATTGTTTGCACCACCAAAGAAGTCGTTAGGATTGCCGCTAGCAGAACCAAATTGATCGTAATTAGACCTTTTACCACTATCTCCTAAAACTTCATAGGCTTCGTTAACTTCTTTAAATTTTTTGGCACATTCTGGGTCGTTTGGGTGCAAGTCGGGGTGATATAGTTTTGCTAATTTTCTGTAGGCAGATTTAATATCATCTTGGCTTGCACTTTTACTTACCCCCAAAATGTCATAATAATCTTTATTTGGCATTTTGAAATTTTTACCCCTTATTTGTATATATACTTAAAGTATATTAAATTTAGTAACTATTTTTTGTTTAGGTTTAGAAATTTTGAAAATTACTTTTCATCTTTATCTTTTTTATCTTTCTTTTTGTCTTTTTTGTCATCTATTATAATTTCTTCATCTTTATCTTCAGTTTTTTCGCCATTTTCTGCTTCTTGTTTTTCTTTTGCTTCTTTAGAAGCTTGAACATAAAGGTTAGAAATTATTCCGCTTGAATTTGTTGAAAGTTCTTCAAGTGCTTTTCTAATTTGTTCAACATCATCGGTTTCAATGTCTTTTTTGCATTTATCAATAGCATTTTGAAGAGTGTTTTTATCATCTTCACTAATTTTATCGCCATTTTCTTTTAGCATTTTTTCAAGAGAAATTATCATACTTTCTGCATTATTTTTTGTTTCAAACAACTCTTTTTTCTTTTTATCTTCTTCTGCAAATTTTTCGGCTTCTTTAATTGCTTGGTCGATATCTTTATCGCTTAAATTTGAAGAAGCTGTAATTGTTATTGATTGTTCCTTATTTGTGCCAAGGTCTTTTGCTGAAACGTGAACAATACCGTTTGCATCGATATCGAAAGTAACTTCAATTTGAGGGATTCCTCTTGGTGCTGGTGGAATGTCTACAAGGCTAAATCTTCCAAGGGTTTTATTTCCGCTAGCAAATTCTCTTTCACCTTGTAAAACGTGAATATCAACACCTGGTTGGTTATCGGTTGCGGTTGAGAAAATTTGAGATTTTTTTGTTGGGATTGTTGTGTTTCTTTCAATTAATTTTGTGAATATTCCGCCTAAGGTTTCAATTCCAAGAGAAAGAGGAGTTACATCTAGAAGTAAAACATCTTTAACTTCGCCAGCAAGAACACCACCTTGAATTGCAGCACCAAGTGCAACACATTCATCTGGGTTAATACCTTTAAATGGTTCTTTACCTGTTATTTTTTTAACTTCTTCCACAACGGCAGGTATTCTGGTTGAACCACCAACTAAAATAACTTTGTCTATTTCATTTAAGTTAAGTTTACTATCTTTAATTGCTTTGTTAACAGCTTGGCTTGTGCGTTCTACAAGGTCGCTTGTAATGCTATCGAATTTTGCTCTGCTTAAGTCGTATTCAAAATGTTTTGGGCCTGTTGCATCTGCTGTTATAAATGGTAGGTTTATTGTTGTTTTTGTAACGCTTGATAGGTCTATTTTTGCTTTTTCTGCTGCTTCTTTAATTCTTTGCATTGCAAGTTTATCTTTAGATAAATCTATACCTTCTTTATTTTTAAATTCATCTACAATAAGGTCCATAATTCGTTTATCAAAGTCGTCACCACCAAGGCGGTTATCTCCAGCTGTTGAAATAACTTCAAAAACACCTTCTCCAATTTCAAGAATTGAAACATCGAAAGTACCACCACCTAGGTCATAAACTAAAATTTTGTGGTTTTTGCCATCTTGTTTATCTAAACCATAAGCAAGAGAGGCTGCTGTTGGTTCGTTAATAATTCTTAAAACTTCTAACCCTGCAATTTTGCCAGCATCTTTAGTTGCTTGCCTTTGGCTGTCTGTGAAATAAGCAGGAACTGTGATAACTGCTTGGGTTACTTTTTGACCAAGATAACTTTCGGCATCTTTTTTAAGTTTTTGTAAAATCATTGCTGAAATTTCTTGAGGTGAATAACTTTTACCTTCAATATCTACTCTGTAATCGCTACCCATTTCTCTTTTAATAGAAATAATTGTGTTTTCTGGATTAACTATTGCTTGGCGTTTTGCAACTTGACCAACAAGCCTTTCTCCTTTTGCAAATGCAACAACCGATGGAGTTGTTCTATCTCCCTCTGCGTTAGCAATAACAACAGGTTCTTTTCCTTCCATAACTGCTACACAAGAGTTTGTTGTTCCTAAGTCTATACCTATAACTTTTCCCATAATTTTTAATCTCCTTAATGTTTTTAAAATTAATTTATTTTCTTTTTTTAAAATTTTTGTTTGAGTTTTTAGTTTAAATTAGAACCTAATTAAACTTTTATATTTTAAAAATTTTGCACTTAATTTTTATTTTAGTTTCATAAAACTATTTAATTGTTTTAAAGTGTAAAATTTTAAAAACCAATTTATTTTTTATGTTTATTTTTTTATAAAATTTACATATTGAAAAAGCAATTTTTATAATTTAAATTTTTTATTTTATTTTGTTTTTTTGTGATTTTCTTTATTTAAATTTAAATGTTTTTTAAAAGTTATTTAGCAACTATAACTTGAGAAAATTTTATAACTTTTTCGCCCTTTGTATAGCCACTTTCTAACTCTTCTACTATAGTGCCAGATTCAGCATTTTCATCTTCAACTAAAGCAACTGCGTTATGAATTTCGGCATTAAAAGGCTCTCCTACGCATTTTATACGCTTTACGCCCAATTTTTCGAGTTCTTGCAAAATGTTTTTTTCAATTAAATTAATGCCACTTATGCTTGCTTTATCGGTTATTATTTTCTTTGCCTTTTTAAAGGAATCTAGCGCTGGCAAAAGTGTTTCAACTGCTTTTGTAAGGCCATCTTCTTTTGCTTGTTTTATTTCTTCTCTAGTTCTTCTTTTATAGTTTTCAAATTCAGTTTCATACTCTTTATGTTTGTTAATAAATTCAGCAAACTGATACTTTAGTTTTATATATTCTTCGTTAGGCACACAGTCTAATTTAGAGTGCATTTTTCCCTTCTCTTCTTCGGGTGCTTTTTGTGTTTTTGTTTGCTCTTCATTACAGCCACATTTTTTAAAATTTTCTTTATTTTGTTTTTTAATTTCCTCTTTTTCTTCTTTGTTATTTGACATTTTCATCCCTCCTTTTTAACTTTTATTTTTAAGTTCATCTGATATATATTTTAGGACACTAGCAACAGTTGCATAATCTATTCGTTCTGGGCCTATAACTCCTACTGTTGCCACTTTTTTGCCATCTAGTATAAGTGGGGCTTTAATAACTGCACATTCGCTTAACTCTCTTACATTGTTTTCAGAACCTATTTTAACAGTTATTCCCTCTTCATTAGTAGTGTCAAAAACATCGTGCAAACTTTGTTTATCATCTAACACTTGTAAAATGTTTTTGGCTTTTTCTACTGAACTAAAATCTGGGCTTTCTAACATTTTTATTAAGCCTTTGTTAGAAACATTGCTGTTTGTGTTGTTTTGGCAAGAACTTAAAACTGAAAGCACAAGTTTAAAAACTTCTTCATATTTCTGCATACTTTTTTGAATACTTTCGTTAAAGGTTGAAATGTTTTGAGTCATAAAATTTATGCTTTTTTCTTTAAATATGTCGGTGAAAACTTGAGAAGCATTATCACAATCTTGCCTAGTTATGTTTTGGGGTGCAGACACTGTGTTAGAAATTGCACCAACATTTGTATCTATTAACACAAGAACTTGGTTACTTATCATAAACAGCACTTGAACACTTTTAACAATTAAGTTATCTAACCCATCCATCATAACAACAGTTGGATAATTTATAGTGTTAGAAATTGTTTTTGAAATGCTATCTACAATTTCGCTAAGGTTTCGTGTTCTTGAAAACATTTGGTTTTTAATTTCTTTTAAAGCATTTGTGTTGCTTTCTGTTGTTTGAAGAATATGATTAACAAAAAACCTATATCCCTTTGTTGTTGGAACTCTGCCACTAGAGGTGTGGAGTTGTTTTAAGTAGCCCATTGCCTCTAAGGTGTTTAATTCGTTACGAATTGTGGCGGTTGATATGTTGTGAAATTCTGTTTGCTGAACTAGAAGGCTTGTTATGGGACTTGCTTGCTTAATGTAATTATCTATTGCATTAAACAATATGTTAGACCTTCTTGTTGAAAGCATTGGCAAATTATCGTTTTCCATAACACTCCTTTTTTTAAAATTCATATTAAAATTTAATGGTTATTATTTACTTAAAACTTTTTACTTAAAATTTATTTTGCTTTTAATTCTTCAATTTTAAAAAATTTTAATTAAACAACTTAAAAATTAGCAGTTAATTATGTTAATTATTAGCACTCTTTATTTATGAGTGCTAGCACTATTATATGCATAAAAAATAAAAAGTCAACAAATTTATGCCAACTTTTTAATTTTTTTTATTTTTTTATTAATTTTATTTTATTCTTTATTTAATTTTTAAACTAGCTACATTAATTTAACTTTACTTTATTATATAAGGTTAGTTTAAATATAAGGTTTATTTATAAACTATATTATGTTAATAATATTATATATTTAATTTTATAATATCATTATATATTATAATAATTATATACTTAATATATTATTACCATATTTCATTTTCACATTTGTTCTAATACTGGGAATTCGTTTCGGAAAAGTTTTTGTTCTTCTAAATTTAATTTTGCTGTAACAATACCCTCTTCTTTATCTAGCGAATTTAAAACATTGCCATCAAACGAAATTATTTTTGTGCCACCACAAACTTTATTTCCTGTTTGGTTACAAGCACAAAAATAAGTTTGGTTTTCAATAGCCCTTGCCTTAGTTAAAATATCCCAAGCAATAGTTCCTGTTTTTAAGTTAAAATGAGCTGGAAGAAAAATTACTTCTACCCCATTTTTTGTTAGTTCTCTAAAATATTCTGGAAACCTTAAATCGAAACAAATGCCAATGCCAATTTTGGTATTATCTAAAGTTACTATTCCAAGGGTTTTTCCTTTATCAACTTCATCGGCCTCATCAAATTTAAAATCTGGACGGTTTACAGCATACATATACTTTTTATCGTACCTACCAACAATTTCGCCATTTCTATTTATGGCAAAGGCAGTATTAGTTGTTTTAACTGTGTTTTTTTGTTTTAGAGCAACACTACCTAAAATTATGTTTATATTTTTTTGTTTTGCAAAAGTTTGAAAAGGTTTAAGTTCATCTATTTCAATAATTCCACTTTCATAATCTCTACCCCAGTACAAAAAAAGTTCTGACAGACAAATTATGTCTGGTTTTTCATTACTAGCTTTTTCAAGCAAGTTTAATGCTTTTTCCATATTCTGCTGTTTATTGCCATCGCTTTCCATTTGAATGAGAGATACCTTCATAAAGTTTTTCTCCTTTATAGTTTTAAAAAACTTAAACTTTAATTAAAATTTAGAAATATTTTTTTGCTATAAATTAATTATTAACAAAATTTAAATTTAAAAAATTTGTTAAGTATTATTTTATTAGTTTAATTTATTATTTTTATTATATATTATAAGCGGTTAAATTTGCTAGCATTTAAAACAATTAAGTTTAAATATTTTTTATTTTTTTTACTGTTGAATTAAAGTTTCGGCAACTTCTTCAAAAGACCTTTCTAAAAATTCAGCATATTTAGGTTCAACTTCATAACCTATTGTATCTTTAATATCTTGTGCTACTGCCATTGGACTTACAGAGCCAATTTCTTCGGCTAATTCCTTTTTATCAACTAAGTTTGCAAACAATTCATTTCCTCTAAATTCATCCAACACCTCTTCCCTTAGCAAAGTTGTTCCATTAAAGTCTGTATGATAGTAGCACCCTTTTTGGTTTAGCATATCAAGTTCCACATCACTAAGGGACATTCTTTTAAAACTATTAAAACCACTTAGTTCGTAGTCTATACTAAGCACATCATCTGCTTTCTGCACTATTGTTGAGGTTTTGCTAGTTTGTCCAAAAGCATCAACAGTTTCTTGTTGATTCCAATAACTAAGCACTTTATAATAAAAATTTTCATCGTGTCTGTCTGAATTATAACTTGCAGTGTCGAATACTCTCAATTTTGTTTGTTGCTGCAAGGCACGCAAAGTAAAGTATTTAGAATAATCTACAAATGTTGTGTTTGGATTTAAAAAATCTAAATTGTTTCTATCTTCACTATCTATAACAGAACTTATAAAATTACAAGCAAGTTGAATTGAAGAGTTTGTAGCAACATCGTTAGAAACAATAATGTTACTTGATAAAACTGATGCAGGCAAATATAAAGCACTGGAAATACCAGCCTTTGCATATATTTGGCTAAGTAAAATTTCGGGGTCGAAGGCTCTTTTAAGGTTAAAGTCTCTTGGGGCTTTTGTGTAGAACCTTGAACCATTTATATTATAAACCCTTATTCTTCCGCTTTTTTTAAGTTGTTGTGCTGGAAGGTCTTCTAATGGTAGTACACCATCTTTATAGGCTTTTTGTTTATAATATTTTAGAAGCCCATTATCGTACATTTAATTATTCCTTTATATGTTTTATTTGTATCTTTTTTAATATAAATTTTATATTTAAATTTTTAGCTATTATATTTTTTTAGTTTAAAAAGCAATTTTATTTTTTATAATATCAATTTTATAATATATTTATATTGCATTTTAATTTTATAATATTTTTAAAAAAATTATTTTAATTTAAATTAATAATATCTTTTGTTATTAACACTTTATTAAAACTTATATAAATTGCTTTTATATTAAAATATTATCACAAAAATTAGAAGCTGCAATTATACAAATTTATATTTACAATATTTTTTAACGAGATAAATTTTCTGCCATTTCACTAAATGAATGGTCTAAAAAATTTAAATATGTTGGATTTATTGTGTAACCTATTGTATCTTGAATTTCTTGTGCAACGCCGTATGGATTTATACCTCCTAAAGTTTCGGCAAATTCCTTTTTATCTATTAAACTTGCCAAATTTTCATCTGAAGATATTCTATCTATCATTTCATCTCTATGCATTGTTCTTCTTGAAAAATCGTTGTAATAAGAATCGAATAAACTTGCGTATTGTTCTCCATAATTTAATAAAGGCATTAAATTTCCGCTAATGCCAAAATCTATTGCAACAACATCTGTTGCTTTGTTTGGCACAAGGTGTTTAAAATAATTTACTATTTGGCTGCCAACTGGCAAGGCACTTTCTTCTGTTTCCTTAGATGATGGCTCGTCTAGAGGTCTTCTTAAAGTATAAAAGAAATTATCTCTGTGTCTATCGTAATTACAGGTTATTGCATCTAAAATTCTCATTTTAGTTTGTTGTTGCATTGCTTGTTTTGTGTAAAATTTTGTTGGCTTAACCTTTAGGTCTTCTTCTCCTGCTAAGAAAGGAATAGAAACAGATTTGGCGCCCTTTAAGCTTGTGTATAGATATTTGCTTGCTAAAACAACATCTTCTCTTTCAACATCGTTACTAACCAAAAATTCACCATCCGAAAAAGTTGCAGGTAAATACACTGCACTTTCAATGCCTGCTTTGTTATAAATTTGGCTAAGCAAAATTTCGGCATCGTAAAAACTTTCGTTAACTTTATGGGCTTTAATTGCCGATTTTAAATAATAAGACTTTCCGTTTATAGTTCCTCTTCTAACCTTGCCATTTTTAAGTTTTAAATTAATGTCAACACCAAGTTGTGTGGCATCTAAAAAACCTTTTTGGCTTTTTAGAGATTGATAATATTGCAATAAACCATTATCATACATATTAATTTAATCCTTTTAACTGCAATAAGCAGGATTTTATGTTTTTTATTTAAAAATATAAATTCATAAATTATAATATTTAATAAGCAGTAAAATTAACAATTTGTTTTTTAAGTTAAACTAAATAAATATAAAATTCTAATTTTCTATTGTGTTAACAATTCTGCCATTTCATCGTAAGACCTTGATAATTCATCAACAACTTTTGGATCTACTTGATAACCGATTGTTTGTTTAATATCTTCTGCCACACCTTTTGGGTTTAAATTTCCCATAGTTTCCGCTAGTTCAGATTTATCTATCATTTCTGCTAAACTTTCATTTGTTCTAATTTGATTTAGCATTTCATCTCTTGATACAGCATAAAAATCAAAATCGTTTTCGTAAATATTTAAATAATCGGCATACTCATCGCCTTCAGCTATCTTTGCTAAAACTTCTCCACTACTTTCAAAATCTATTGCAACCACTCCATTTGCCTTATTTGGAAGAAGGTTTCTAAAAAAGGTCATAACTTGTGCACTTGTTTTATCTTCTTCTAACGAATTTGTTGTTGATGGCACATACATAGAGTGTTGTAAATTATAGAAAAAGTTTTGATAATGTCTATCATAATTATAACTTGCAGTATCAAGCACTCTCATTCTAGTTTGTTCTTCCATAGCATTTTTTGTTAAAACTCTGCTTGGATTTAGTTTCAAACTTTTTGGTGGTAGTAAAAAAGGTAATCCATAAATTTCGGCTTCTGTAAGATAAGGATATAAATAACTGCCTGCTAACATATTTTTATCGGTAGAAACGTCATCGGTTATTAAAAAATTCCCATAACTATTATAAGCTGGGAAATATAAAGCACTTTCAATACCTGCTTTACAATAAAGCTGACTTAACAATATTTCGGCATCACTACTAGCTTTACTATAATCTGCTAACCTATCTACTGCCTTTAAAATGTATGGACTTCCATCTATTCTTACTCTTTCAATTTTTCTTGTATCTGTTGACACACATTGATGCAAATCAAGAGAAGTTGCATCTAAATATCCATTTTGTACATTCTTGCTATTATAAAATTTTATTAATCCGTTATCGTACATTTTTTATCCTTTTGTTTTACATTAATTAATTTTTTTAAAATATTTAAAAAAACTACTTCATTAAGCACTCTGCCATTTCATCGTAAGCCTTTGAAAGTGTGTCAACAAACTTAACATCAACTTCATAGCCTGTTGTTTGTTTTATGTCTTCTGCTACAGAAGCAGGGTTTAATGAACCAATATCCTCTGCAAGTTGTGGCTTATCAATAAGAGTTGCAAGGGCTTCGTTACTTTTAATTTCCTCTAACATTTCTGTTCTAGACATAACTCCTCGCTGGAAATCGTTCATATAATTATTTATTAAACTAGATTCATCCCCATTTAACATTGCTTCTACATTTCTACCACTAGATTCAAAATCTATTGCAACAACATCTTCCGCTTTGTTAGGATTAAGCGACCTAAAATAACTGGAAATTCTTCCTAAAACGGAATAATCTTCAATAGGTTCTTTTTCGGGTAAAGCTCTTTGCAAAGTATAGAAGAAGTTTGCAAGGTGTCTATCGGTGTTAAAACTTGCAGTGTCTGAAATTCTCATTTTAGTTTGTTGAGCCATTGCGTGCTTAGTGTATAATCTTGATGAGTTTTGCAAAGCCCCATTTGACAAAAAAGGCATTACTCTTGGTTTGTTTGAAGAGAATTGTTTTGAAATATAATTTGTTGCAAGCACAACATTTGGTTTTTCAACATCATCGCATAACAAAAAGGTTCTACCTTGATTTTGGGCTGGAACATAAATTGAACTTGGAATACCCAATTTTGTGTAAATTTGGCTAAGTAAAATTTCTGCATCTGCATTAGCTTTTAAAATTCCATCTGGTGTGTGAACCTTAGAATAATAAGACTTACCATCTATTGTGCATTGCATTGTTTTAAGGTTAATGGAATTTAAACTTTTTAAAATTCCAACTTTTTCGGTATCTATAAAGCCATCTTTAAAAGCATTGGTTCTGTAATATTCTAATAAACCATTGTCGTACATAAATTTAACCTTTTTAAGTTTAAAATTTGTTTTAATAATATTTCTTTTATATTTTATTGAACTAATGTTTCTGCCATTGCATCAAAACTTCTTGCTAAGAATTGTGGAAGAGTTGGGTCTATTTTATAACCAATAGTTTCATCTATATCTTTTGCTACTGCAACTGGGTCTACACTGCCAATTTCCTCTGCAATGGCTTGTTTATCTACTAAAGATGCAAAGCTTTCATCTTCTCTGAACAAACCAATTAATTCATCTCTTGGCATTTGGAATGGAATAAAATCGTTATAAAAAGCATCTCCTGCTTTACCTTCTGGGTTTACATCACAACTGCCAAGTTCGAAATCTATTTCAACAACGCCATCTGCCCTATCGCCATTTAAGGTGTAAAAGAAATTTTCATAGTGGCGGTCGTTATTAAAACTGGCGGTGTCGAATACCCTCATTTTACTTTGTTGTAATAGGGCTCTTTCTGTAAAATATTTTTCTACAAGGTTTTCGCTATGTCTTTCGTTTAAAAAATCTAGCGGAAACTTAGATTGAAAACTAGGAACTTGGGAAATATAGTTATATGCCAAAACAATGTTTGATGCATTTGACACATCATTAGAAAGTAAGAATCTCCTTCCATCCATTTGGGCTGGCAAATAAACTGCACTTTGCAAACCAACACGATTATATATTTGGCTTAACAACACCTGCCCATCTGTAATTTTTTTATCTGCACCCCTAGAGGCATTTACTCTTTTATAAAATCTACCATCAGCACTAACACAAGTTGTTACTACGGGAGTAATTTTCTGTTCTTCTACAAGTTCAAGGTCTTTTGCATCTAAAACACCATCTTGATATTCTTTTTGTTTATAATACTTTAACAAACCATTATCAAACATAAACTTTCCCCTTTTATTTTTTCTTTAGTTAATGCCATCACAAATTTATTTTTGTACCTTAATTTTACTAAATTAATATATATAATACAATAATAAATAATTTATTTGTTAGGTTTGCACAAATTTATAGTTTCCATTATTTTTATGCAAAATAAATATAATTTTCCACAATTATTTTTAAAAAATCTTAAATTCTTATTAAAGTTTTTTAAAAGAAAAATAATAATTTTTTTTAGTTTATTAAAGCAATTTAATTTAAAAATTTTTACTACTTTCCTATTTTTAAAATAAATTTCAAAGTAAAAAAAAGATTAAATTTAAACAAAAAAATAACTATAACTTTAAACTTTAAATAAAAAAATAAAAGGGATTTTTCCCTTTTATTTAAACAAAAATTTTTTAAACTGCGATATATTTAGCAAAATATGTTATAAGGCAATTTATGTTTTATACTAACTTTGTTATTATGCTGTTTAAAACATAAAAAGCGTTATCGTTTACTCTTAAGAAACCCCTTTTTACAGAAATAAAATTATGTATTGTTAAAAATTCGATTTCTTTCTTCTTGTCTGTCATTAAATGGCAGTTAAATTTAGCATCAAATTCTTTTATATCTAAGCCTTCTTTGGTTCTAAGTGCAAGCATAAGAGTTTCATCTTTACGCATTGCAAGGCTTACCTTTTCTTTGCTTATAACAGGAATATTATCTTTAGAAATTTCTTTTAAATACTCATCTAAATTTTCTGTGTTAGCAAGCCGTGTGTTAGATATAAACGAATGACCTGCAAGCCCAAAGGCTAAATATTCGCCCATATTCCAATAGTTTAGGTTATGAACACTTTCATAATCTGGCAAAGAGAAATTTGAAACTTCATACCTAGAGTAACCTTTTTTTGTTAAAAATTTAAATACATAGTTATACATTTCAACAGAATCATCTTCCGATGGTAAAGAAACTTTTTTATTTAACACCATTTTATATAGTGGAGTTGAAGGTTCTAAAATTAATGAATAAGGAGAAATATGTTGAATACCTTTTTTAACTAAATATTTTGCCATTTTTTTAACATCACTCATTTTTTGAGTTGGAAGTGCTAGCATCATATCAACATTAATATTTTCAAAACCAATTTTTTTGGCAAGTTTCACCGCATTTTTTGTGTCTTCAACAGAATGTTTTCTGCCAAGCAAATTTAAAATTTTTGGATTCATAGTTTGCCCGCCGATACTAATTCTGTTTATTCCAACTAGTTTATATTCTAGCAGTTTTTTTTCTGTAATAGTTTCTGGGTTTAATTCAATGCTGATTTCTGCACTTGGTAAAAGCCTAAAATTATTTTTAAGTTCCCCCATAATTTTTGCAACTTGCCCTTCCTTTAAACTAGATGGACTGCCGCCACCAATATAAACGGAGGTTATATCGTAGTATTTTCCATATTCTTTTCCACGAAAATTAATTTCCTTACATAATGCTTTAATATAATCATCTTTTCTATCGTTAGCATTGCAAAAAGACACAAAATTACAATAACTACATTTATGAGTGCAAAATGGAATGTGAATATAAATTGATAATTTTTTCATTTGCTTAATCTAATTTAAGAATGGACATAAAAGCTTCGCTTGGAATTTCAACAGAGCCTACTTGCCTCATTCTTTTTTTACCCTCCTTTTGTTTTTCTAACAATTTGCGTTTACGAGAAATATCGCCCCCATAACATTTTGCAAGAACATCTTTACGCATTGCTTTAACGGTTTCTCTTGCAATAACCTTTGCCCCAATACAAGCTTGAATTGGCAATTCAAAAAGTTGACGAGGAATAACTTCTTTTAATTTTTCAGCAAGTTTTTTACCGCGAGAATAAGCTTGCGATTTATGAACAATAACACTTAAAGCATCGCACTTTTCATTATTAAGTAAAATGTCTAGTTTAACAAGGTCGCTTTTATCGTATTTATTTATTTCATAATCTAAACTTGCATAACCCTTAGAACGAGATTTTAAGCCATCAAAAAAATCGTAAACAATTTCGTTTAAAGGAATTTCATATTTTAGTAACACCCTATTGCTATCTAAATATTGCATATCTAAATAAAGCCCGCGTTTATTTTGGCATAATTCCATAATATTACCAACATAAGTTGGAGGAGTGTAAATAGAAACACTTGCAATAGGCTCTTGAATTTCGGTTATTTCTGTAACTGGTGGCAAGGCTGAAGGGTTTGAAATTTCTAACATTTCGTCTGAACTTTTATAAACTTTATAACTAACACTTGGAGCGGTTGTAATTATGTCTAAGTTAAATTCTCTTTCCAAGCGTTCAGTTATAATTTCTAAATGCAAAAGCCCTAAAAAGCCACAACGGAAACCAAAGCCAAGTGCTGTTGAAACCTCTGGAGTATATTGAATGGAATCATCGTTAAGTTTAAGTTTTTCAAGTGCATCTTTTAAGTCGTTATATTTTGCACCATCAATTAAAAATATTCCACAGTAAACCATTGGTTTAACATCTTTATAGCCAGAAAGGGCTTCTTTAGTTGGGTTATCTTGTAGGGTTATGGTGTCTCCCACTTTTGTTTCTGCCACATTTTTTATGCTTGCACAAAGGTAACCAACATCTCCTGCTTGCAAAACATCTACAGCCTTAGGGCTTGGGCAAAACACACCAACTTCAGTTACTTCATAACTTAAATTTGTTCTCATCATTTTTATTTTGGTGCCAATTTTAACGCTACCTTCAAACACTCTTATTAAACTAACTGCACCTTTAAAATTATCATAATAACTATCAAAAATTAGAGCTTTTAAAGGTTCTTGTTCTTTTCCGTTTGGGGCTGGTATTTTTGTTACAATTGCCTCTAAAACTTTATCTATATTAATCCCCTCTTTTGCTGATATTAGTGGAGCATCGGAACAATCTATTCCAATAACATCTTCTATTTCTTTTTTAACTTCTTCTACCCTAGCACTTGGAAGGTCAATTTTGTTTATAACTGGAATTATTGTTAAATCGTTTTCTAAGGCAAGGTAAACATTTGCAAGAGTTTGAGCTTGAACACCTTGCGTTGCATCTACAACCAAAATAGCCCCTTCACACGCTTTTAAAGACCTAGATACTTCGTATGTAAAATCTACATGCCCTGGTGTGTCTATTAAATTTAAGATATATTCTTCATCCTGATAAGAATAGAACATTCTAGTTGGAGTTAATTTTATTGTTATGCCGCGTTCCCTTTCAATGTCCATACTATCTAAAACCTGTTCGGTTAAATCTCTTTTAGAAAGAGTTCCAGTTTTTTCTATTAGCCTATCTGCAAGTGTGCTTTTCCCGTGGTCGATATGTGCAATTATACAAAAATTTCTAATGTTATTTTGTCTGTTCATTATTTTTATTTCTTTCCTGTTTATTGTTTAAATTTTAATTTCTCTACTTTATTTACTAATTAATTAAACATTTTATAAAGTTTGAAAAAATTTTATTTTTAAAATAAATTAAATTTAAATTACATTTAATTTAATAATTAATTATAAAGTATTTATATAAGATTTAGCAAGTGTATTTAACATTTTATAATAAAAGCAAAATAAATTTAAATTTCATTTTGTAAAAAAAAATATTTTTGTTATAATGGCTTATATTTCTAACTTTAAGCAGTTGTTAAATAAATTTATTTTAATTAACAACACAAAAAAATAAAATAGAAGGTTATTTTTGTTTAATATTTAAAAGTTTAATTTTCAAAAATTATAGTTTTTTTTAAAAATACCTTCTCTATTTTTTTAAAATTACAATTTCAAATAAAAAAAGGTTTTGCAAAATGGATTTATTTAATAGTTGGCTTGTACATAATTATGTTGCACACAGAGGTTTGCACGATGATAAAAACCCAGAAAATAGTTTGGGGGCATTTAAAAAGGCTGTTGAAAAGGGTTATACAATTGAATTTGATTTACACCCTCTTGCAGATGGAACCCCTGTAGTTTTTCACGATGATACTTTAAAAAGAATGACAAACGAAGATGGTTATATTAAAAATATTAAAGATGTTAAAGCCCTTAAAAAATTAAAACTTAATGGTGGCGATGAAACTATTCCCACTTTAGAGGAGGCATTAAACCTTATAGCAGGCAAAACTCCTATTATAATTGAGTTTAAGGATTTTAATAGTTCACCAGACACGACTTTTTTAAAAAGAGTTTATGAAATGTTAAAAACTTATAACGGAGATTATGCTATTATGAGTTTTAATCCATTTATTTTAAAATGGTTTAAACAAAATGCACCAGAAGTTATTAGAGGGCAACTTGCAAGTTTCTTTAACGACTTAGATATGGGAAGAATAAAAAAATTTGCACTTAAGAGAATGTTACTTAATAAACATATTTCCGAACCTCAATTTATTGCTTATAAGTGGGATGAAGTTCCAAATCGATTTGTTAAAAAATTTAAAAACTTACCCCTTCTTGTTTGGGCTGTGCCTAGCCAACAAGCTTATATGAAAGTTGTTTCCCACTGCGATAACATTATTTTTGAAAATTTTGAACCAAGAATTTAACTTATAAAAACCCATAAATTTATTATAAAAAAATAAGCAAAGGCAAATAAAAAATTTAACATAAATTTACATTTCTATATGGCTTTATAATAAAAAATTTTAATTAATATATTCCTAAAAAATAACATTTTTTATATTTTTAACAAAAATTTTTTTAATAAAAAATAACGCATAGTATTGTGCGTTATTTTTTTGTTTTGGCACAAAATTTTAATTTTTAATGGCTAATTTCATTTCTTATTAAAATTTTGTTAATTTTATAAATATTTAAAAAATTAGTCGAAATTTTCAGAATATACTGCGAAGTATGATTGTGGATGTCCGCAAACTGGGCATACTTTTGGAGCATTTTCGCCTTCAACTCTGTAGCCACAATTTCTGCATTCCCAAACAACCTTTTTTGCTTTACCAAAAACTTTATTTTCTTTTACATTTTTTAAAATTGCTTTATATCTTTCTTCATGATTTTTTTCTATTTTTGCAACTTCTTCAAATTTAAAAGCAATATCGTTAAAGCCTTCCTTACGGGCAGTTTCTGCAAATTCTTTATACATATTTGTCCATTCATAGTTTTCACCTTCTGCAGCAGCTTTAAGGTTTTCTTCGGTTGAACTTACTTCACCACCATTTAAAGCTTTAAACCACATTTTTGCGTGTTCTTTTTCATTATCAGCTGTTTTTGCAAAAACTTCTGCTATTTCTTCATATCCTTCTTTTTTTGCTTTTGAAGCAAAATATGTATATTTATTTCTTGCTTGGCTTTCCCCTGCGAATGCTGTTTGTAAATTTTTCTCTGTTTGGCTTCCTTTAAGTTCCATATACTTTTTCTCCTTTTTAGATAAATAATCTTAACATATTTTAACAAATTTGGTAATTTAATCAAATCTTTTTAACTAGTTTATTTAAAATATAATTAATTTGTGCAAGTTATACATACTTAAAAACTGCAAAATAATTTAATATTATTCTTTTAAATATAATAGTTTTACTTATTAAAACTTAAATACTTATTTTATTTTTGTATAATAAAATTAATGTTTAAACTATTCTAATAAATTTCATAATTTTCAAACATTATAAAGTTATTTTTTTATTTGTTACATTTAGTTTCATTTATTATTTTTTCAGCAAATTCTTTTATAGTTTCAATTTGTTCATCATTCAAAAAAAGTTTTATTTGACTACCATCTCTACATAAAATGCTAACAACATTTCTATTCTGATTATTAATTATATAGTCTGTTGAGACATTAAAGATTTCAGCCATCTTGGTAATTGAATCTATATCTGGTTGCCTTCTATTCAATTCCCAGAAGCCAACAGCACTTGTTGTTACCCCAATCTTTTCGGCCAACATCGCTTGGGTAAAACCTGCTTTTCTTCTTAATTCCCTAATTATAGATCCAATCTCCATAATAACTCCCATCCATTATATAATTAATATATATAATACTATATATTATTATATTTATCAATCTTATTTTGTCTAAATTTAGCAATTTTTTACTACAAAATGGTATTATTGCTACTAATTGTTGTATTTTGTTTGATTTTATAACTACAATTTGATATTATTATATCATATTGTTGTAATTGGAGGATAAAATGGATAAAAAACAAATTATAAAGTATTTGGAAGACTATAAATATGACTATCAATATTACCAAGAGAAAGCAAAAGAAATTCACTCTGTTGAAAAGCAAATGCGATCAGTTAATGACTCTCAATTTTTATTAGCAACAAAGAAATATGAAGAGTCTCAAATAACAAAATTCATAAATAAGAAAAAAGATATTGAAATGCTTTTACAAAAAACATCTCAACCCTACCAAACTTTATTATATTTGAAGTATATCAGTTTTTTAACATTTGACCAAATAGCCGATAGGATGAATTATTCAACTAAAAGAATTTACCAACTTCATGGAGAAGCTTTAAATAGACTTTTAGATATAATAAACAATTCATAAAGATTAGCACTGATTAGCACAAATTAGCAAAAGTTAGAAAGCATTAGAAATTATGAGAATTATAATTTAATTGTGATTAAAAAAAAGGAGAAAATAAAAATGAATAATATCACAATTAAAGATCTCTCACTAACCTATGATATGACTCAAAAAAAACTTGATTTTATAATACCTAATAATATCAAGAATGCAAAAATTGTTGATGCAACACTGGAAATTCAAAAGACATTACCAGTTGGCACATCAAATTTTCAGGTAAAATTTTTGTCCGCTTTAGAAAATCAACTAGATAACAATCCATGGATAATTGATGAACTTACCAATATTGAAGACAACAAAAATGTAGTAATAAATATAAGCGATGAAATACAGTATTGTGTAAACAATTCAATAAACAATTTTACCATGTCTTTTATCAATACTTCAGATGATATCAAATTTAATTTAAAAGGAAATTTAAAAATAGACTTTATACCAAATTCTGAATTTCAAGGAAACGGAAATAAAAATCAAATAGAATTAGGTAAAGCAGGCATTGCTACAATTAATTTGGTTTCAGGAGATATGAATATATCTACCCCTCTTGTTTCATCTAATAATAAAACATTGCCTTTTTCTATAAATGCTAATTATAATACAAAACCAAATGATCTCATAAAAAATATAGGCATGCCCAAAAATTGGACTTTAAACTTTCATCAATTTTTAATAAGAAATGATGACAAAAGTAGCGAAGAAAAAAAATTGATAAGTTCTAAAATGGTTACTGGTCCTAGTTTTCCTGGTACTGAAGATTTTATTTTTGATCAAAATTTTGACCCTAATATGGGAATTTTCATTGGAAACGGAATCCCTATAGTAAAAAATGACCAAACTGAAAATGGAAAAATATTATCCTTTACTTATATAGACAAATATGGTAAAAATCACATAATAGAAGAAAGCTATTATGTAAACAACGAAAGAAAGGACAGAAAAGATATTTGTGTAGATCTAGATGGTTCTTTGGTTTACATTGATGAAACGAAATCTAAAGAAGACAAAGAATATAAACAAAAAGTTACTACAAAATTAACTTCTCCAGATGGAATTAGGTTAATATCATCAATAGAAGGATTAAAAGGTTCAAGCCTTGTAGATTATAAACCAGAAGAATTATCCAAATTAGAAAAATCTATATCTAAATTAAAAGATACAATAACTTCTACTAAAGTGTCAATATCTTTGGCACGTAAACAATACTGCTTCAATGCTCTTGAATTATTTAATAGCGAAAATACAAATAAATATGAAATAAAAAGTTTTAATGCTTTTAGAAATGTTATATTACGTAATTCAATTATTAATAATGCTTACACTATTACTACTGATAATGAAAATGAAGAGTATGACGTTTTACCTGATAAATTCTTGCAAGATTTTTACGAAAACAATAAAGATTCTGATGAAAAGATCTCTAATTTTGAATTTGGTAATAAACTCAAAAAAGACCAACTACAATCTTTGTATGAGAATTTGTATAATTTAATAAAGAACTTAAAAGAATATAATGATCAACTAAAAAAATATGAATATCAAAAGGAACAACTTGAATTACAAGTTCCAGTTTATTATTTATATGATGAAGATAATATTATTTATGGATTTGGTAAAACAAGTAAAGAAAATATTTTTAGACTAATTTTAATTACAGATCCTTATGAAAATAATTTATTTATCTCTTACCCTTCTCTTGAAGATAAAAAAATTGAATCTATTAGTGACGCTGATAACAATTATGCTACTTTTACATACAATGAAAATAATTTGTTAGAATCTATTCAAGATATGCAAGACAGAATTACAAGATTGAATTATTCTAATTTTCAGGGCACCAATAACTTAAAAAATAATAATGACGATAATTCTAACTTTGAAAATTTCAAATTAGAATCAATAAAATTTACAGATAATACTTCTTCCTATTTTTATTATGATGAAGATGGTAAAATAATTAATGTCTTAAATGAAAATGGATTAGGAACGACTTTCACATATAATAAAGTATGTGTTAAAAAGGTAGAATCCTTTAGCGTACTAAATGGGGTCTCAAATGGCAAAATAACATATAATTCAAGTGATGGTAAATTTACTTCTAATATTGAAGATTATAATAGGCAAATGATTGAAGATGACAAAATAGAAATTGATTACAATAATTATAAATCAACGACCATAACAAATTCTAAAGGTAAAAGTGTAACATACTTATTTGATAAATATGGAAACGCAACAGCAACCTATGAAAATAATTTTAAAGAGAATAATGAAAACTGTATTGCGGCCACTTTTTATAATTATTCTAATAATTTAATATCCGAAAAAATAAGTAAATTGGTTTACTCTAAAAACTTTCTTAATGATGTTTCCTTTAGCGAAAATTCATTAAAAGTAAATAACACTTGTTATCTAGGAACTACTATTTGTAGCGAACAAACTTTAATGAGCCAAACTATTGAAAAAGAAAATCTCTTTTGTTTACCAAACGAAAATAACCAAGAAAAAAGTATAAGTGTTAATGTAAGCAATAATATGATTGTTGAACTTAATAAAGATTACTCTAATGAAACTGATATCTTTAAAAAACTTTGCAATCATAAAACATTTATAGTTTCTGGTTGGGCAAAAGCAGATTCTGCTTTTATTATAACTGACGAATCTGAGAATTTCCCTAGTTATATCACTTCTCGAAAGTTTGAACTAAGGGTAAATGTTAAATATAAAAATATTCCAGAAGATAAACAACCTTCCCCATTTATAAAATCTTTTGATTGGCGAAATACTAATTGGCAATATTGTGCTGTACCAATAAAGTTTGAGCAAAATCAAGAAATTGAAAGCATTACTTGCTATTTAGACTATTCTAATAATATTGGAACAATTCAATTTACCAATTTAGAACTTTGCGAAGGCGACTTTGAACATATAGATTTTTACGATAACAATAATAAACCTCGCATAAAATATTCTGGTCATTCTAAATGGCAAACCGAATATGAATATGATAATAATGATAACTTAATTAAAGAAAAAATATCTGTTAGAAACTCTACAAATTCCCCAACCTATATAAACGCTTACGAATATAATAAAAATGGTAAATTATTTAAGACCATCAATTACAAGGGGATTGTAACTGAAAATATATTCAATGATAAAGGTAGAATAATTAAAACTCTCACCTATCATAAAGATGAGCCTGCAAGCATATTCTATGAAGAACACTCTTTAGATAATAAAGGAAACGAAAATAACTCAATTAACGAATTCGGCGAAACTACTGAAAGTTATGAGTATATTAATAACACAAACATAGTTGAAACATCAACCGATTACAACGGCAACAAAACAAGTTTTGGCTACAATAATTGTGGAACACTACTTCAAAAGACAACAACAGTTGATGGAATAGAAAATGCAAATACTTATGGATATATGTTAGATTTCTTAACAAGTTTAAAACATAACAATTTTGAAATTAGTTATTCCTATGATAACCTAGGTAGAAACACTGGCATTAATATAGCAGGCGAAAATTATTTAACTAAAACATTTAACGAAAATGAAGAAATAATTACACTTTCAAATAACGAAAGATATAAAAAAGTGTTGAACGATAATGGCAAATTGCAACAATTATATTTTAAATCAAAAATCGATACAACAGACTTTACTGAAAATGATTTAATTATAAATAATATTTACGATACACACAATAATTTAGTTTCTATAAACGACTTAAATGCACATAAAACACACAAATACTTTATAAATAAGTTTGGCAAAACTTATAAAGAAGAAGTTTCATTTTCTAATGAAGAAACTGCCACTGCCCCATTTATACTTGAAAATTGTTACGATGAAGAACACGATAAGGTTAAAACAACAAAAATTTGTGTTAATAATAAAACTCTTAATTATGAATATTTTTATTCTAACTCTCCAGATAAAATTCTTAATAGTATTACCCTACCAAATAACTTTAAACAAAATTTAAGTTACGATAATCTTGAAAGACTAACTAAAATAGACACCAGTATTTACTCTAAACAATTTTCTTATTTAAAATTAGGTAGCAGAACTTCTAACTTAGTTTCTTCACTATCTTTTTCTGCTAATAATATTATTAACGATAAACTCTACTATAAATATGATAGAAACGGCAATATCACCGAAATTAGAAATCATATCAATTTATTAATTGCCAGATATTCATACGATAGTTTACATAGATTAATTAGAGAAGATAATTATCAATTAGGTAAAACATTTACTTATTCTTATGATGCTGGTGGCAATATTTTAAGTAAACTTGAATTTAAATTTACCTTAACAAACAACTTAGAATATGAAGAAATTATTAAAGAAAATAAATACGCCTACCCTTCTGTTGGCTGGAAAGATAAATTATTAAAGTTTAATGAAGAATTATTTGAATATGATAATAATTTAGGAAACCCTAACATTTATCGTGGAAAAAATCTTCTTTGGTCTCACGGAAGACAACTAGATAAATTTGATAACATAGAATTCCACTATGATGGCAACGGTTTAAGATTAAGCAAAATTACAAACGAATTATCTACAAAATATTATTTAAATGGAAATAAAATTATTGCTCAAGATATTGTCTCTAAAGATAATACTAAAAGCACTACTCTCTACTTCCACTATGGTGCAGATAATATTACAAGCTTTGAATATAACAATATAAACTATATTTATAAAAAGAACCTACAAAACGATATCATTGGAATTTACGACACAAACAGACAAGAAATTGCAAAATACGCCTATGATGCTTGGGGGAACCAAAACATTCAAGTTTTAGACAATGGAATTTATGTTGACATTTCTAAAGTTTCAAGTGATAATGATTATAGAAAGATTGCAGAACTCAATCCTTTCCGCTATAGATCATACTACTATGATTGTGATACAAATCTTTACTATCTAAATAGTCGTTACTATGATCCAGAACTTGGCAGATTTATTAATGCTGATGATATTTCAGTTCTTGATACTTATGGTGTAATTAATGGCTTAAATACTTTCTCATATTGTAACAATAACCCAATAATGCTAACAGATAATAATGGAGCTAGTTGGTTAAGAGATAAATGGAACCAATTAAAGAATGCTGTCCATCAGGTTTGGGATGTTATTGTAGGAACAGTTATTTCAGTAGCAACAGTTGTAGTTGGTGTAGCCTTAACAGTGGCAACCTTTGGAGCGTGTTTACCTGCAGGTGCAGCACTAATAGGTGCAGGAGTTGGCAGCCTTATTGGCGGACTGCAAAGTAAAATTGGAGGGGGTTCTTACTGGGCTGGTTATTTTGGAGGAGCTATTTCTGGAGGTCTTACTGGATTGGGTATATCATTCGGTCCAGTAGGAGCATTTATTGGTGGATTCGCAGGGAACTTTTTAGGTTCATTATTTACGGATGCTATTAATGGGAAAACTCTTAATATTAATTACTTTTTAAATTCATTTGCCAATAGTCTTTTAGCTGGACTTGTTTCAATTGGATCGTTTAAATTTGGTGAAGTATCTAAATTTTTTAAAACAATTGGGCTTAAAGACCTATTTATAGGATTAACAGTTTCATCAGAATTCATATCAAATATGGCTTTTAATTTTGCAAAAGAATTGATTCGAGATTTTGTCAATACACTAAATGGAACTTCTGGAATATCTATTGGAAAAAGGTCAGGATTTATTATATAGGAGTTATAACATTATGGAAGTTAAATTTTGGAAACATACATCTGAATTATGGTTTGGATGGCTAATATTACTAGTTAGTTTATTTTTTGGAGTTATTTTTGGGATAATATTAACAATTACAAATGGTCCAGATTGCTTATTTGTTGTGTTTGTATGTTTAACTTTAATTTTAGTTATGATAATAAATTTATTCACAGACAAAAAATTATTATCAAAAGTAATTTATTGTGAAAATGGCATAAAAATAATTAGATTAAAAAAGCAAATAGATTATATATCTTGGGATGATATAATAGAAGTAGAAGAAACTATACGAGCATATAATTTAAATTGGTTGTGCTTTGTTACTAAAGATAAGAAAATAAATGTAAGTCTAACAAAAAAAATGTACGACACTATTATGCTTATTTGTCCATATAATAGAATAAAAACCGCAGTTAACAATTTAGATAGCTTCAAATGTTTTCATAAAAAAGATAATATTATTAAGTAATAAATAGAATATTAATTTGTATAAACAAAAAGTCTTTGAATTTTCAAAGACTTTTTATTCTTTTACAATATCTATTATGCTTGGGGTAACCAAAACATTCAAGTTTTAGACAATGGAATTTATGTTGACATTTCTAAAGTTTCAAGTGATAATGATTATAGAAAGATTGCAGAACTCAATCCTTTCCGCTATAGATCATACTACTATGATTGTGAAACAAATCTTTACTATCTAAATAGTCGTTATTATGACCCTGAACTTGGTAGATTTATTAATGCTGATGATATTTCAATTCTCAACCAAGGTAAAGAGTTTATCAATGGGCTAAACCTTTATAGTTATTGCAACAATAATCCTGTAATGGAAACAGATAATACTGGAACAAGTTGGCTGAGGGATAGGTGGAATAACTTTAAAAATACTATATCTAAAGTATGGGATGTTGCAGTTGGCATTGTTGTAAGTGCTGTCTTGGTGACTGTAGGTACAATTTTACTTGCTACCCCTGCTTATAGCATTGGCTCTGGTCTTATTGGGGCTGGAATAGGAGGGTTTGTATCTGGATTTATTAGTAAACAATCTGGAGGATCATTCTGGGCTGGTTATTTAGGAGGAGCTATTTCAACTGGATTAACGGCTTTTGGTATGTCTTTTGGACCTGCTGGAGCATTTCTAGGAGGATTATTTGGAAATGCTTTAGGAAATCTAATTACTGATACTATTAATGGGGTTTATATGGACAATAATTACATCTTAAACTTATTTGCTGATAGTATATTAGCTGGTTTGGTTTCTATTGGAGCATTCAAATTTGGAAAAGTTGCAAAAATATTGAAAGAAGCTGATAATCTTGATTTATTCATAGGTGTAACAATTTGGGCTGAATTGGCTAATCCGATTTTTTTTGATTCTGTGAAAAAGGTAGTTAGAAACATTGTTGTTAATTTAAAAAAAATATTTTAATAGGAGTTTTATGAAAATAAAATTTTGGAAGCATACAACTGAATTATGGCTTGCGTGGATGTCTTTATTTATTGCCTCGTTAGCAGTGCTTATTGCAGGAATTATTTTAACTATAGTAAAAAATATTGCTTTTGCATCATTGATTCTTCTCGGCTTTATAAGTATAATATATTTGACTATAAATATATTCTTTATTGAAAAAAAGTTTACATCAAGGGTTATATTCAGTGAAAAAGGAATAGAAGTAACTCACTTTAAAAAAAGCATAACTTTCATAGCTTGGAATGATATAGTGCGTATCAAGGAAATAACCCGTGTCAATGCAATTAATTGGTTATCTTTTGTTTCTAGTAATAATCAAATTGATATAAGCCTAACAAAAAAAATATACAATACTATTATGTTAATTTGCCCAATTAATAGTATAAAATTTGCCATAAACAATATTAATAGCTACAAATGTTTTCATAAAAAAGATAATATTATTAAGTGATAAATAAAATATTAATTTGTATAAACAAAAAGTCTTTGAATTTTCAAAGACTTTTTGTTCTTTTAAAATATCTATGATACTTAAGGTAACCAAAACATTCAGGTTTTAGACAATGGAATTTATGTTGACATTTCTAAAGTTTCAAGTGATAATGATTATAGAAAGGTTGCAGAAGTCAATCCTTTCCGTTATAGATCCTACTACTATGATAGTGAAACAAATCTTTACTATCTAAATAGCCGTTACTATGATCCAGAACTTGGTAGGTTTATTAATGCTGATGATATTTCAATGCTTGAACAGGGAAAAGAATTCGTCAATGGATTAAATCTCTTCGCTTACTGTAATAACCCTATAACCAATGTTGATGAAAATGGCAATGCTTGGTGGCATTGGCTTGTAGCAGCTATAGTAGTTGTGGCTGGTGTAGTATTAACTGTTGTATCAGGTGGAGCTGCAGGGGCGGCGGCTGCGGCTGTTGCAACTAAACTGCTTACCGCTGCTGCTACGACAGCACTTATATCTGGGACAATAGGTTTCGTGGCTGGAGGAATTACATTTGATAAAAACGGACAAATCGGTTGGGATTGGAATAGTGCGATAGATGGTTTTTATTCTGGGGTTTTAACTGGATTTATTGGAGGCCTATTAGGAGAAGGTTTAAGTAGTGTCGGAATTAAGCTCTCAAAACAGGTTTTTTGGTTAGTTCAAGGTCTTATAAACGGAGGAATAGCCGCAACTTTAACATCAATTCAAGGAACAATAGCCGATAGTATAATTTCATTTATTTTCGGTTTTATTGGAGGAACAAGTTCAATACCAGGAATCAAGGGATTATTTTTAGGTATAGGTTTAAATATAACTGAAAGTATATTCAATAAAATTATGAATGTAATTGAAGTTTTATCAAATTAGATATAAGCCTACATTGAATATCAATCCAACTTTAAGGAGATTATTTTGTTAAGAGATATAATTGTTTTTTCAATATTATTTTTAATTATTCAGATCTTCGCGTTGCCATCACTGAAATATTTGGATTTTATTAATAAAGCAAAAAATAAAAGACTAATAAGCATCAAAAAATTTAGATATTTATTTATAAAATACAATAGATATAAAGATGAGAATGGCGATAACATAGGAATTAAATACTCAAATATGAGATACAAAAATAAGGATTGTAATAATATCGGAATTACTTCTTTTGTTTTTCAAATAGTACATTATATCTTATCTATTTTATTATTTATAATGGCTGTAATCTGTATATTCATTTCAAATAAAATATTATTTACTATCACTCTTAGTTTATTTCTGCTTTATATTGGTTTCTCTTTTATCCTAATTATTATAGTCTCCCTTATTTCATCATCTATAAATGATAGTATAACAAATAATAAAAATTTTTACATAACTCCAAGTAATAAAAAAAAATAAATCTCATTTATATTTAAAAATACACCTTTATATTTAAGGTGTATTTTTATTATTGAAAACTCAAAATAGTTTTTAGACAATATTTAAACTATTAAAATTAGTACAATAAAAAGGAAGTGTATTTTTTATTATCAAATTTAAACATTATAAATATAAACATTAGCATTAATTAGCACCAATTAGCAAAAGTTAGAAAGCATTAGAATTTATAAGAATTATAATTAATATGTAAGGAGGTAAATATTTTAACTTAGTCGAAAATTATTTTAGGAGAAAAAAATGGAAAACGATATATTATTAGCATTAAAAAACATATCAATTGAAACTTTAGTTATTGCCTTTATTGTTTTCTCTTTAACAATGCTATTAAAGTGGCCTATTAAAAAATTCACTTCTAACTTTAATGAGAATAAACGAAAAGCCATAAATACTGTAATTGTTTTTATCCCTGCCCTACTTTCTCTATCATTCTCAATTCTATATTATGGGTTAATAAAAGAATCATGGTTTTGCTCATCTACTTTTGATACTTGTATAAGTTCATATTTATTATCTTTATCAATTTATGCAATTTTTTCAAGACTCGTTATACTTATAAAAGGCATAGCAAGTGGAAAGATTAAAGTAAATTCAAAAGAAGCATCTCAAACAATAACTGAAGTGAAAGAAGAAGTATCTTCTTTATCTAATGTTTTAAGTTCAAATAACAATAAAGTTAATGAAATAATAAAAAAAATACAAGAACTTAATGATTTAAAACAATCAATTGAAATAAGCAATACAACAAATAGCTTAATACCAATTAATGATATTAACGAAGAAATTACTAAACTTGAAAAGTATAAACTTGAATTAGAAAAAAATTAGAAATTAATTATATCTATAAAGGAGAAAAAATTATGGAAGAACGAATTTTTCAAGACCGTGAAAGTCAATATCCAAATCGTAGAAAAATCACAATTTTAAAACAAAATGCTAACGAAATAATTGCAGATGTAGAATTATCTGATAATCCAAAAGAAGGAAAAGAAGGAACACCAGTAAATGCCGAAATGTTAACCGAATTTCAAAGCAATATTATTAATGCACTTAACACCTCTAGTGATGCATCTTCCAATGCAACTACTGCCCTAACAACAGCTAACTCTGCAAATGAAAAATCAAATACTGCTCTTTCAAATTCAGAAACAGCAATAAACGATGCTTCATATGCTAAAGAAAAAGTGAAAGAGCTTGCCACAAACATTGGAGATCGAGGGACTTCTGTTTATGTTGATTCTCAAGTGCAACCGAGCATATCTTTTCAATTAGATCCCCAAACGCAAATCAATTCAAAATTAACTAAAGATTTCGAATCGCTAACTAGCATTGATTCATTAAATGAAAAGGTTATGTTTGCTATTAAAGAAACAACAAACTCAAATAATAGAAAATGCTCTTGGGCTACTATTAAATCACAAATGTTAAATCTTGCTTATCCTGTTGGAAGTATTTATATGTCTGTTAATTCTACTAACCCACAAATTCTATTTGGAGGGTCTTGGGAAAAAATTGAAGACAGATTTTTACTTGGAGCTGGAACTATTTACCCTGCTGGGAAAATAGGCGGAGAAGCAATGCACACTTTAAGTGAAGAAGAAATGCCAAATCATAGCCATTCTGGAAAAACTGCTAATATTGCAACTCACTTTGGTATGAGAAACAATAACGATAATTTTGGATGGAGCTGTGGAGATTCAAGTGGCTCTAATGTTAGATACCATCACTTAGTTATAGATACAAAAGGCGGTGGACAGCCACACGAAAATATGCCACCTTATCTTGCTGTATATATATGGAAACGAATAGGTTAAGAAAATATTTTAAACAAAAAAACATATTAGAAAATCTAATATGTTTTTTATATTATAAAACTCATTTAATAACACTATATTATATTTTAATTTTATAGCCCAATTCACCACTACAAGTTTTAACCTTTGTTTGATCCGTTTTTATTTCTAACACTATTCTTTAATACTTTACCACAGTTTACATTCATTAAACTTATAAAGGAATTTAACTACATTCATTGTGTTACTTATAATTTCACTTGGATTACATTCAATTTTTTGCGAAGATATTTCTGCTAGAGAATATATATAATTTAGTAAAATTGATTTTCTCCTAATTTAAAGCAAAGCATTTTTACTTTTAACATACTTAATAAAAAATAGAAAATCCTGGATAGCCGCCCAATCCACCATTGGCACCACCTGCTGGAGAACCAGCACCACCTCCACCGCTACCAGCATTGCCATTAGAACCAGCAGAACCACTACCCGTATCCCCCGCATTCCCTCCAGTACCATAACTACCACCTCCACTAGAGCCATTTGACTTATTAGATGTGTATCCTGTGTCTTTACCACCCCACGCCATTCTAACAACTTTGCCATTGTTATTTTCAGGATTACCATAATAGGGTGATTTCTTGTCTTTAAACTCACTACTATTATTATAACCCAAGCCATGATTTGCTTTTACACCACCTTCAGCAGCCATACATAAAGTGCATTTTATCCCATTTTTTTCATAAATATAAGATAGAGAATTAAATGCCCAATAACCATTACCGCTATTAATCTGTGAATCTGTTTTTGAATGTCCCTCAGCACCTATACCAGAATATCCACCTGTACAATTTACTATCCAATTATCTGAACTATCGAACATACGACACTCATCAGCAAGATAAGGTTCAGTATCATTGTTAGTATACCTTCCTTTATATTTATTGGATGATGCAATTCTACAATATGCATTGTTATTTATTTCTAATTTAACGAATACTTTACCTGCGCCACCTCCACCTATTCCCCCATAATACCCTGCTGGCCCCATAAAAATTGTGTAATAAGCACCACCTCCGCCTTTTCCACCTGCTCCCCATAAGGCTACTGTAACAACAACTTTTTTATCTTTATCGGTAGATATAACACCCCTATTATCATTAGGAAGAAGTCCTGTTATCGCATCAATTCCTACATCTGCAGGATTAGAATCACTTATTACCAATAAACCATTTTTATTAACTAAATATTTATTTATGTTATCGCCAACAATCCTTGTTTCGCTTTGATTTAATGGTCTTGTGCCATTTGGTGCAATAGTAATTGTAGAACCTTTATATCTTAACTTTTTTTGAAATGCATCACATACATCTCCAGTTACCGCTTTTTTAGATTGACTATCTATCTCTGGATTAAAGCCCTTTATTTTAGTTCCAATTACACTAGAAGCTTTTGTTCTTGCATCACTATTATCATATAAATCTCCTATATAAGCATTTACATTTACACTATTAATTAATAATTTATCCATAACTACTCCTTAACAATCTTCTACTTTACCAATATAATAAGATTTAACTTCATTATAAAGTTCGTTAAGCTCAAGTGTTTTTATCGGTAATGTTTGATTTATTTGACCAATAATATTTATTTGAATACACATATTTTCTGTTAAACCAAAACCTAACCAAAGTTCCTTATATTTTAATTTACTATAATCAAGGTTATAATAAGGTAATGTATCTCTAATATACCACCATTCTTTTCTTATATTTTCGAAATTATTAGCCTTTTGTATTATCTCACTATGTTCTTCAAGATATTTTTCTATTGTAATTTTACATAATTCCATTTCAGCTTTTGCTTTTTCTTCAAGTTCTTTTAAGTTATTTTCTTCTTGTATTATATAATTTGCTATATTCGATTTAATTTTATTAATATAATCTAAATATTTTTTTTCTTTATCTCTATCTTCTTTTGAAGCATATAATTTCATCGTTATATTGCTATTGTTACTTTCAAAAGAATAACTAATATCAGTTATTTTTCTATATTCGTTATCAACAATTATTGCCATAATATTCTCCTAATCAACTAAATCTATTGTCTTTGCCTTTAATAAGGTAAATGTGGATGTTCCATTCTTCAAATTTGTTAATTCAGTTTGTAAATTAGCCATAGCAGTTTGTAGAGAAGAAATCTGATTTTGTAACAAATTTTGCAATGTTTCCAAGTCACTTTGATTTGCTTTATCTGTTAGTTCAAATGAATCTATTTTTTGTCCATTCTCATATGCAATACTTCCCTGTTTTTCAGTTAATAATTGTGATAGTCGTGTCATTTCGCCATCTACATATGAACGAGTTTGATCTGACTTTGTACTTACATCATTTGCAATGCCTACAGCTTGCTCAGATTTGGTTAATGCTTCTTCTGCCTTTTCATAGGCACTTGTAGCAGTTAAACTAGCCTGTGTTGAAGTGCTATTTGCAGTTATGGCATTATTAGCACTTGTTTCAACTAAATTTTTTATTTCATTCATTTTTTCTGCAGTTATTGGTGTTCCTGCAGTAACAACTGTATATGCAGGTGTAATATCTGCAACTATATTATTTGCCGATTGTGATAATATTTTAATGTTCATCCTATTTGGATTATCTCTAATTTCATCAATAAAATTTTCCATTTTATATTTTTCCTTTTAAACTTAATTTTTTGAATTTCCCTTATGTTATCTATATTTTTTTTGTTTTTTCGACTAATTAAATTTTATTTTTACCTCCAATAATAAGTATAATTCCTATAAATTATAATGCTTTCTAACTTTTGCTAATTCGTGCTAATCTATACTAAAAATACAAAATAAAAAGATATATACTTCTATATTTCAAACATTGATTAAAGTAAAAGAAACAAAGCACTTCTTTTATTTTTTTATTTAATAAAAAATAGCAAATCCTGCATACCCACCATTTCCACCATTTCCTGTTGTTCCGTTTCCTCTTGCACCAGCTCCACCGCCCCCGCCACCATTAGAACCTGCACTCCCACTATAAGGTGTTCCTGCATTACCACCATTACCATAGCTTCCTCCACCGCTATCGCCATCGCCTTGTCCTCCACCAGTAGAACCACCATTCCCAATTAATACTAATGCACCTTGATTATTCTCTTGATTACCATATGTATATTCCCAAGCATAATCCCTAAAACTAGTTATCTCTTTAAAAGTACTTGCGAATCCACTTCCATAGTTTGGATTTTTATTTCCTCCATTTGCCTTCAATAGATATTGGATAATGCCACAATAGAAAGTATCATGTGGCATCCAACTTGTGACAGCCATTCCTGGAGTTGTATAAGAAACAACACCTCCCCCGCCAGTGCTATCTCCATGGTTGTCATATGTACCTCCCTTATATGTCCTACCATTAAGTCCACCAGTACATTTTGCAATCTCTCTAGCATCATCATTATCATCAGCAAGTGTTTTTGCTGTCATGAATATATCTGCCGCCCTAATATTACCAGCAGTATCAGCAGGAGCTTGAGTAGTTCTACCAGGGTTTGAATTCGTGTGAATTTTTATACATCCACCATTTTCTAATTCAATATGAGAAAAGATTTTTCCTCCTCCAGCACCACCGACTCCACCTTTATTACCTGCAAATAGCCAATAACCTGAACCGCCGCCTCTACCACCTGCACCCCACATACTCATATTAAAAATACATGTTTTACTTTCTAAGTCAGTGCTAATTAAATCATCTAATACTCTTGTTCCAATTGCCCTTGGGTTATCTGCTACATATAATATTCCATCTATATTATTTATATATTTGGTTACACTTTCACTCATATTTAATGAAAAAGATTTTATGTTCCTTGGTCTAGTTCCATTATATGCTATGGTTATAACATGACCATTCTTTCTAATTTTCGACTTAGAGGCATCATAATATCTGTCTATTAAATAATCGCCATTAACTTTATATCCTGCATCTAATAACTTTTGAGTTCCATTATCAAGTTCAGGTTTTAAACCTTTTATTGAAGAACCTATTATATCTTGTTTAGTACCAATTTCATCGCTTGATATAGGTGTCGACAAAGTTAATATATCTATACCATTTATTTTTAAAGTTCCCATAACGCCACCTAACAATCTATAACCGCAACGGATATTCTTTCTTTTAAAGCATTATATAGTGAAGATAAATCATTTGATTTTATAGAATCAAAACTTAAAGACATTTCGCCTGTTATATCAATCTTTTTTAACATTAAATCTGTAAGACCTAATTCTTTCCATTTATCTATATAAAGGTAGTTATCAATATCTACATTATTTACGAGTATATCTGATATTAATTTCATTCCTTCTTCATTAATCTTCTCATTTTTTTCTATTAATACTTTAATTGATGGATTATCCATCTTAAACCTATCAATATCTGATATAGTTTTAAAGTCTTGAATTTCATTGATTTTATTTAATAAGTTAGAATTTTCAATCTTTATATACGATAATATATTTTGCTTTAATAGGTTTACTTCATTTTGTAATAATTTTTCTCTTTCTCGACTTTCTAAAAATCCATATATTCTTACCATTACAATAGTTTGATTATTTTCAAAATCTACTTTGTTATTTATTATTTTGTAGTAATTATTATTATAAATAATTCCCATATTTCACCTCTACTTCATTTTAAATTTAGTTTTGCTAAATTATTTATTGTTTAATGCATTTGTTTTTCGACTTTAATTTTTATTTTTAACCTCCTACCTATAAGTATAATTCATATAAATTCTAATGCTTTCTAACTTTTGCTAATCGGTGCTAATTAGTGCTAATATTTTAGGTTTAATTTACAATAAAAAAAGACTTCTCCTGCGAAGTCTTTTAATCTATATTTATATTATTTCATAATATTTTTATATAAAATTATTTTTGTTTTGCTACCCATCTATAAAAAAATGTTCTTGCTCCTGAGCCTGTTAAATTATTTCGATGAATGTACTGTTTTCCATTTTTTTCTATAGTTAAACTATACCTTTTAGATGCTTGATAATAAAAATAATTTTCGTGATATTCTATTGTTCCTTTATATCCTTTTTCTATAAGTACTTCTTTATCCATAATTCCTCCTTTTTTGATTATATTCAAATATTTTAGAATTATGCACTTTCTTGATTCATGTTAAAACCACTTATTATGCATTTTAACTAGTAAGTTATTACTTATATTAATACCACTTGCATCTCCTAATATTGCATCAACATAGCAATACGGACATATAGCAGTTTGTTCGTTACCATTTACCCAATTTTTAATCTCTTTTGGATCAAATATTTCTCTACAATAAAAACATCCACAAGTAAACCTTTTTTCTATCTCTTGTTTATTATTAGAGCAATGCTTATGTGCTACTATGAGCATATCTTCTGTTATTTCAGTATCTTTCCTTATAAATCACTCTGATTTTTTATTTTCTTTTCTAATAAAATATTTTTTATCTTTTAAACTGTTTGGCAAATATTGTTGTTTAACATAGCCACCATAATCGTGTGGGTATTTATAATTTTTACTATCAGCTGTATGGTTTCGCAAATATGGTGGAATGTTATCATCTGGATGATTTTTAGCATCATCCATAGCCATATCTTTTGCAATAACTACCCTATTATCTTTTGGAGATTCACACACATAAATTATGGCTTGAGTTAATGCTAAATTACCTTCTGGCATACCAACATTATCTAGAACATACAAAGCACAACAAGCCTGAACTAGTGCATTCGGTGCGGCAATTCCAACATCTTCCGATGCATGACAAATTGTTCTTCTAGCAAGCACTTGTGGTTCAATTCCAGCTTCGATTAGTCTATTAGCATAGTACAATGCTGCTGTACTATCACTTCCTCTAAGGCTTTTACAGAAGGCACTTAATAAGTCATAGTACACATCTTCATTTAGGCTCAAAGCCTTTCGTTGCAAACATTCTGCTGCAATTTCTTTTGTTATGAGTATTTGTTTATCTTTATTAATATTTGTTGTTATTACACCTATTTCTAGCCCATTTAATGCGCTTCTTACATCGCCACCACAAGCAGTTGCAAAATACGAGAGTGCATCATTGTCTATCTTTATATTTAAGTTCTTTAATGTTTCATCAGTCTTTATGGCTCTGTTTAAAACTTCCTTTATATCTTCTTCTCCTAACCTTTTAAACTCAAATACTGAACATCTAGAAACTATTGCTCTTGTCATACTATGGCTTGGATTTTCTGTTGTGCAACCAACAAAGTTTAGGTAGCCATTTTCCAAGGCGGCAAGTAAACTATCGCTTTGTGCTTTGTTCCATCTATGACATTCATCTAGTAGCAAATAGGTCCTTTTGCCTTCTATTTCAAAGTCTTGTTTTGCTCGGGCAATAACTTCTTTTACTTCTGCTACTCCACTTGATATTGCATTCATTTTTACAAAGTTAGAATTGCTTGTATCTGCAATAATTCGTGCTAAGGTTGTTTTGCCTGTTCCAGGAGGTCCATAGAAAATTACGCTTGGAACTCGCCTTGCTTCTATTAGTCTTCTTAACAATTTACCCTCGCCTATAATATGTTTTTGACCAACAAAATTATTAAGCGAAGTTGGTCTCATTCTTTCAGCAAGCGGCTTTTTATCGTTATGTAAATTATTAAATAAATTATCCATTGTTTACAGTTCTCCTGTTTCTACATTTGTTAGAAGGTATTAATAAATTTATTTT
>CAJUBT010000002.1:46959-56925 GCA_910584815.1 uncultured Christensenella sp.
TAAAAAATTTCTATAATTATTTTATAATTTTTTTTAGCATTATTAAGTTATTTATAACAAAGTTAGTTTAGCATATTTGGTTAAAATTGTAAATGTAAGTTTTTTGTTTTAGATGTTATATTTAAAAAATTAAGATTGGTATATTTTATATTATCAATTTTAATTTCATTGCATAAATTTACTTTGCTAACATTAACTGTAACTAAATTTTCATATTGTTTTAAACTTACAATACCTTTTGGCTCAACCTCCGATTTGTTTGGATTTATGTTTAAACCTTTTTTAGATGCAAAAAAACCTAACTTAAAATAAATTAAGTTTAAGTAAGTTTTATATAAATTTTTATTTATTAAAAATATTGAATTTAAGTTTATTTTATTAAAAAAGTTATCAATCAAATTTATATTAAAAACATTATTTTTTAAATTGTTAAAATCTTCATTATAAGCCTCTATATTTTGCAAGGACATAAATGAATTATAAAAATTGTTTACAATATAATTTTTAATTATTTTTTGAGGTAAATATGAATTTACTAAGGTGTTAAGTGTTTTATTTTGAGTTAAGATTTTTGTATTTTTTAATTTATTATAATTATGATTTTGATATAAATCCTGTAAAGAATTTACTAAATTTAGTGCGTTAATTTTTAAAGTTTTTTGAGTTAAGTTATTGGAATTTATAATATTAGAAATTTGCAATTTATTTTGAAGATTGCTGGAATATGCAAAGTAAAATTCTGCAGTTTGACTTGCTAAAATATTTATTTTTTTTTGTGAAAAAACTACACCATTATTTGCCTGCATAATACTAAATTTACCAACTAAAAAAGTGTGCAAATTATTGTTAATTAAGTTAGTTAAATAAATGTGGTATTTACTACTATCAACAAAATAAACCGCATTTTTAAAGGTTTTAGAGGGTGATGAACTTAAAAACATAAAATTTATTTGCAAATTACTGTTTGTTTTATTTGTAATTTTCAGTTTAAATACTTGCACTTTTTCGGTAAAATTTAGCGTGCAATTTAGTGTTGCTAAAAATAAATTTGTATTTAAATTACTACTTAAAAAATAGTTATTATAATTAAAATTTTTGAATGAAAAAACATCGTTTTTTACTTGTAAAAAAAAGTTATTTAAACCAAAATTTTGAATATTATTTTTATTTACAATTTGTAAGTTAGAGTTTAAATAATTAGCATTTTCGTATGTTTTGCTATTGATATTATTTTTAAATTCTGTTAAAGATAGGTTACTATTTTTCAAGTTATTTAACAAAATATTTACTTCAGTTTTAGAATTTAATAAGTTGTTAATTTTATTTATGTTAACCGCATTTATAGCACCTAAGAGATTATAATCAACTTCGTTTTTAATATAAATTTTTATGCTAACATTAAAATAATTTATAAGTTTATTTACGGGTTTATAAAGGTTTTCTTCATCTAAAAAAATAAGAAAATTTGCATTTATATTTTTATTTTGCAGGTTTTTAATTGCTTGCAAATTTTTATATATATTTTGCAATACATTAAAATTTTTAGTTAATAAAGTTTCACCCACATTGTTATTAGTAGCTTTGTTTTGTTTTACTGTTTTAAAATTATTAGTTAATTTAGAAATTTTGATATTTTTATTTCTGCTAATTTTTGTAGCATTATTAGCAAAAGTTTCAGCAGTTTTTAGATTATTATTTACGAATAAATTATGTTTATTTTTTGTGTAAAACTCTAATTTATAAATAGGAAGACTTAAATTAAAACCTGCATTTTTTAAGGTTTTTATTGTTGTGTTAGCCATAGTTAAATTGTTAAAAGTTATTGAATTATTTTTTATGTTATTAGCAATTTCGCATTCTAAATTTTTATAGCAAAAAAAAGCAACATTAATTGTTACAAGCCTTGTTAATTTAACTTTATTTTTTAAAGAATATTTCTCGCTTTTTACAATAAAATGCTTATGTTTTAATAAATATAAAAATAGAAAAATTATAAATAAAATAACCACAATATAATTATTTATTAATTTTTAACTTTTAAACTAAAATATATAACAAAAAGCCACCTTTTTAATTAAATAATAGGTTCTTATTCTATTAATTTATTTAATAAATTAATTAATGGTAGGCTTGCAATAATATATATAATTGCACACTTTTTTTATTATTGTAGTATATAAAAAAAAGGAACTAAAGAAAACTTTTCTTTTCAGTTCCTAATTTATTAAAGATGTTAGTGTAGTCTATAAGCCGAGTTCTGTATTAGATGGTAATCTATCTAGACCAATTGTTGCCAATTGGTTCAAGCGATGTTTTTAAAGAACCTAGCGAACAACTTTAAAACGGTTCTTTTTAATCTTACTTCGGGTGGGGTTTACAGGGCATAAATTGTTACCAATTTATCGGTGAGCTCTTACCTCGCCTTTCCACCTTTAACTCAAGAAAAACTTGAGTTGTTTATTTCTGTTGCACTTTCCTTAAAGTCGCCTTCACTGGAAGTTATCCAGCACCCTGTTCTGTGAAGCTCGGACTTTCCTCATCTCAAACTATTACGCTTAAGCTGTAACCATCTGGCTACCTAACAATTATATTTTATATTATTTTTAACCTATTGTCAATTTAGAATTTTTAACTGCAACAATATTGAACAATTGCACTTAAATAGTGGCATAACATTATTGAAAACCTTTAAAATTTATTTTAAAAATATTATTATTTATTTAAAACATTAATTCCTATTGTTCAAACATACAGGCATCTTGATTTGGATGGAAAGGCAAAGATGTTATTAAATCAACATTTCCCTCTTGCCCTAAAACGCTTTTAAATGGCTTATAATTTATTTTTTGTTCATCGCCCTTATCATTTTGCTTGCCATCGTTATATTCTTCATCTTCTTCAAGAGAATTATCTTGTAGAAAACTATCATCATTTTCTTCATTATCTTCTTCTGGGAATAAGCCAAGTTCTTGTTGCTCTCTATAAAATTCCCTTTGAGCTTCTTCTATAGCCATAAGTTCAGCAAGTTCTTCATCAGTTGGCGGGGTTAAGCCATATTCATTAAAAACATCCCCTTCAAGTTGGTCTAAATATTCTTTTACTGATGTGCCACTCTCCATTGTTGCACCTATTAAATTATAGAAAGTTGAAGAATATAAACTATCCATTTTATTTAAAATAGAGCCTAAATAACCATTAGAACTTGCATTTAAACTGGAACCTTTATAAAAAGCAAACATATCTTCGCTATTAAGCAGGCTATCGTTACCAATGTAGTTTTGTAAATCTCTGTGGAAATCTTCTTCTGCTTCTCGTAAACCATCTCTTAAATGAAGACCATAAATGCCTGCCGATTGTAAATCTTGTCGAGTTTTTTCAAAAGCATAAATTTGGGCAGCAATAGAACTTGGAGTATAGCCATCATCATCTATTAAATAATTGCCATCAGTTTGAGGTTCGCTGTTCTCCTGATAAACATATGTTTTGACTGCTGAAGTAAGTGCTAAGTAAAAGTTTACATCGTTAAGTTTATCTGGGTTTGTAACAGCTTTTGCTAAATTTTGAAATGTGAAGTGTTGATAAGTTCTGGCATTAATGCTTTCTAACAAAAACGATGGGCGTACTTCAGAATAGTTTGCTTGGCTGTTTATGTAAATATTTCCATTTTCAACACTATAACTACTAAATGCCCAAGGGTCCATTAACGGATTTTCTGCAAAATTGCAAACAATAACTTTTGTAGGTTTAACGCCTAATGCTTTGCTGGTTCGGTTATGGGCTTCCTGAACAAAATCTCGCATTTCATTTGCATATAAGTTTTCTTTATCAACTTCGCCATTCATTTCAGGTTTAAGCATTAAAAAAGAATTTTTCTGTTCTTCAGTTAATTTAGAAAAATTGATATCTGTAAGCAACCTTGAATAAAGTTGTGCATCAGAAAGCACTGAAAAAACAGTGTTAAAATCATCTTCTTCTCTTTCTATACTACTTGAAACACTTTCCATTAAATTTGGGGTGCTTGTTAAAGTGCTTAATAATAAAACTCTACCAAGTTTTCTTGCATTATTCATTTTATAAATTTTTCCTTTGTAAACCTTATTTAAAAAAAAATTCAATTATATTAAATATTATATATTAATTAACTTATTAATTCAATAGGCAAAAAAAATAAATTTTGCTATAAGAGTTTTTAACCAAAATAGCAAAAATTATTTGAAAAAATATTTTTTAAATTTTTAAATATATTATAGTTTTTAATTTTGTAACGCTTTTAAAAATAATTAAATTAATTTTTTAATAATAAATTTAAACTAAATTTTAACTTTAATAAAAATAAAATAAATATTTGTAAAAAATTTCTAAAAAAATTTACTGTCTAATTTTTTTAGTTTTATTATTAATTTAAATTTAAAATGCTATAAAAAAAATTTAGAATAATAAACCAATGTTACTTTTAAAAAGTATTATTTCTGCACTTTTCTGGCACAGTAGAATAATAGCAGAACAAAAATATCATAACTTAAAAAAAATAATAAACAATATTTAATTATAAACATCTTCTTTATCCACATATTCCTTCATAATTTCTAGTGCTTTTTTTTCTAGCCTACTAATATAGGACCTTGAAATATTTAGTTTTTTTGCAATTTCGCGTTGAGTGTAGGCGGGCGTTCCTCCTAACCCAAAACGCATACATATAATTTTGTATTCCCTATCGCTAAGCACTTCTTTTATTATGTTAAGTAATTTTTCTGTTAATATACTATTTTCTACATTTTCTATTACATTTTCTTCTTCATTGCTAACTATATCTCCAATTGAAATTTCGTTACCATCTTTATCTTTTCCCAAAGTTTCGCTTAAAGAAAGCACTGCTGTGTGTTTTTTGTTTACCCTTAAAAGCATTAAAATTTCATTTTCTATGCATTTTGCTGCATATGTAGAAAACTGTGTGTTTTTGCCATATTGGAAAGTGTTTATTGCTTTAATTAAGCCTATAGAACCAACGGAAATTAAATCATCAGCTTCTCCGCTAGAGCTATATTTTTTAACTATATGGGCAACTAACCTTAAGTTATGGCTAATTAAAATTTCTTTTGCTTTTTTATCTCCTGCCCAAAACTTTTCAAAGTATTCTTTTTCTTGTTGAGGAGTTAGCGGTTTTGGAAAGTTAGAGGCATTATTAACATAAGCAGAAAATAACATAATTTTATTCATAAAATTCATAAAACTTTCAATAATCATTTTTTACACTCTCCCACAAAAAACTACTTAATTTTATTTTTAAAAAAATCTTAAATGTATTTTTATTAAATTTACTTTGAATAAAGTGTATTTTTAATTTTAAGTTTTTACTTTTGCAAGTTTTACAAATTTTATAGTTTTAAATTTAAAATTATATTTTATAAAAAATATTATTGCATAGTGTATATATATGTTGGTTAATGTAGAATTTTGCCTGTCCTTATAAAAAAATTAGGTTTTAATTAACCTAATTTTTTGATTTAATGTTGTTAAAAACTAAAAAAGTAAAACTAAATGTATTTATAGTTTTAAATTTAAACATAAAAAAACATTATTTTAATTAAATAAAATAATGTTTTTAAATTCATATTTCTAAATTTATTTTTTTATTTTTTTGTTTGGATTTAAAGCATAGTAAACATTACAATCGTAAAAAACACCTCTAACATAACAACTTACGGGAGATAAACCTTGAAATGTTAACCCTGCTTTTTGCATAACTCTGCCAGATGCAACATTTTCTACCACATGTTTTAGTTCTACTTTATAATAACCTTCATCAAATAAAAACTCTAAAACTTTTTTTAATGCTTCTGTGGTGTAACCTTTATTCCAATCCTTTCTGCTTAGGCAATAGCCTACTTCGCAATTAAAGTTCGCATCGTTACGCCTTACCACATTAATTGAACCGATTGGCTCTTTTGTTTGTTTGTTTAATATGCACCAGTTATAGTTTGGTTCGCCCATCCAATTTAAAACAATTTGCTTTGTTTCCTCCTGATTTTTATGAGGGTTCCAAGGTAAGTATTTTGTTACAATGCTATCACTTGCCCAATTAGAAAACATTTTAGGCACAAAACTTAGTTCCCAAGGGGCTAAAATTAACCTTTCAGTTTCTAGTATTGAGTTATAGTTTTCTTTTATAACCATAGGTATTTCTCCTTTATTTTAAATTTAATTTTTTTAACAAAATTACACTTCTGTTACTATAGATAAAATCATAGGTTTACGCTTTGTTTTTTTGAAGAAAAAGTTTGTAGAAACTTTTCTTATTGTGTTTCTAAGTTCTTGTTGGTCTAAACTTTTTAAATCTGCTGCTTTTAAGTTTTTAAATATAGTTTCTTTTGCCTCTGTTATAATATCTGTTGCTTCTTGCTGATATATGAAACCACGCGATATAATTTCTGGCGGACAAACTATCTGGCGAGATTTTTTAGAAATTGTAACCACGATAGCACACACACCATCCTGACTTAAAGTTAAACGGTCTCTAATAACATTGCTATCTCTATCTCCAAGCCCTGTACCATCAATTAGAACCTCTCCTGCTGGAACAGTGCCACAAACTTTCATAACATCTTTATTTACTTCAACTTTCATTCCTAGTTCTGGAATAATAATATCTCTCTCTTTCATTCCTAATTCTTTTGCTAACATTTGATGATTTTTTAAGTGTCTATATTCTCCGTGAACTGGAATGAAGAATTTTGGTTTTATAAGAGAATGCATAATTTTAAGTTCTTCTTTATAAGCGTGACCAGAAGCGTGAACATCTGCAAGTTCGTTATATATAACTTTACATCCTTTACGATATAAATTGTTTATTATGGTGTTTACAGCTTTTTCATTGCCTGGAATTGGAGCTGCAGAAAGAATTACAGCATCGTGTTCGTTTAATTTAACTTTTGGAAAATTATCACTAGCCATACGGGTTAAAGCACTCATATTTTCACCCTGACTACCTGTAGATAAAATTACAAGTTCTTTATCGGCATACTTTTCTATTTTTTCTATATCTACAATAATTTCTTTATCACATTTAAGTTCGCCAAGTTTAATTGCCATATCGCTAACATTAACCATACTTCTACCTGTAAAGGCAATTTTTCTTTTATATTTAACTGCAAGGTCTAATATTTGTTGTAAGCGGTGCACATTAGAGGCAAAGGTTGCAATTATAATGCGTTTATCTTTAAGTTTAGCAAACAAACCATCCATTGTTTTGCCAACTACCGATTCACTCATTGAAAACCCTTCTCGTTCCACATTAGTGCTTTCGCACATAAGCAAGGTTACGCCCTTTTTGCCTATTTCTGCAAGCCTTTTAAGGTCACAAATGTCATTCCCAACTGGAGTGAAATCTATTTTAAAATCGCCTGTATGAACAGCAATACCAGCGGGAGTTGTTATTGCAAGGGCCATTGCCCCTGGAATTGAGTGAGTTACTGAAATAAATTCCACTTTAAAATTTCCTGCAACAATTACAGAACCACTTTTAATTGATTTTAACATTATATTTGTTTTTTTTGCTTCTCTTAACTTGTTTTCAATTAAACCGAGTGTAACGCGACTTGCATAGATTGGTGCTTTAATATGATCTAATAAATAGCATATGGAACCTATATGATCTTCGTGCCCGTGAGTTATAAAAATACCACGAATTTTAGATTTATTTGCAGCAAGGTAAGAAACATCTTGCACAACAAGGTCTACACCAGGCATTGCTTCATCTGGGAACGAAAGCCCACTATCTATAATAATCATATCCTTGCCGTACTCTAGAACAGTCATATTCTTACCAATTTCGTTAACACCACCCAAGAAACTTATTTTTAAATTGTCCATTAATTTTCTCCTAAATTTTTAATATGTTATAAACATTTTTCTTTAAATAAATTTTTTCAATTTTTAACTTAATAGTTATATTTTCTACTTTAACATTTAAAATGTTTTTGTTAGATAAATTTTTTAGGTAAATTAAAAACCCTAAGAAAAAAATAAATTTATTTTAAATTCATTTTGCTTGTTTAATAACCTAACTTAAAATTAATAATTGAATTTTATAAAAAGAAAAATAATTTTAAAATTTTTTTTGTTTTAAATTTGTTTTATTTTTTTTTAAATTAGATAATAAAAAATTGATTTAAACGGTTTTTCGCACAAAAAACATTTACCTATTTACAACAAGGTCTTTAAGCCTTATTAAATAGGGTTAAATAAAAAATAAATAATCTTTTGTGTAAAAAATAAAACAAATTTACATAAAAAACTTTTGAAAAGACTTTATTTTACTTTAAAACCTTTTAAAAAATTTTTTAACTTACTATGCTAAGTTTTTTATTGCCTTAGCATAGTAAAAAATATTTAAAAAATATATATTTATAAGACTATTGCCTTAAAACTAAACTTAATTACCTAAAAATAGTATAGCACAACTAAAAAAATTTTGCTAGTGGAAATTTTAAAAAATTGTTATTTTTTTGTTTTTGAAAGTAGTTTTTTGTTTTAAGTTAACATTATAAGAACTAAATTAAATGTTTTAATTTTGTTATTTTGTCTTGCTCTTCTACTCTTTTTGGGCTAATAAAAACATCTTGATAAACATAAAAGCGCATACCTTGGCTTGAAAAATAACTTACCATTTGGCAAATTACAAACACAACAGCAGTTAATGGCATTGTTACAACTATAGACACACTAAAAGTTACCAAAGCAAAAATTGCATTAACAACAAATGCAGATAGAACAAGAGTTAAGTAGTTTGAAAAAATACTTGGAAATTTGTTAAACACACATTTAAAATTTTGTTTTAAACCTTTAATAACTCCACAATCTAACACTGCTATTGCTGGCATCCAGCAAGAAAATAAAGTGTGTTTTAGTGCAATAAAACATAAGGTAAAGGCAAAAACAAACAAACTTGAAAATATGTTACCTATTGTGCGAAGGGCAACCAATTTAATTATGCCAACACATAACAAAACAATGCTTACATTAAAAACAAGTTGAACAAAATATCTAACTAATGTATACAGCAAACTTTTAGATATGTTTTTTATATATCTGCCTGTAAAACCATATTTTACTTGACTTGTCATAAAACCATAAAAAACTTCACCAAGGGCAAGTTGAGCAAGGTCTAGTGTGAAAGGAAAAATAAAAACCAACCAAACTATTAAAAAAACATAATTAAACCTAAATTGAATGTTTGTTGCTATTACCTGCCAAGAAGTGTCTATAATTTGATTCAGCGAACAAACATTTGCAGTTGGAGTTGCATTTAAAAAACTATTAATTAAATTACCTAAACTTTCAAAAACTCCTGCTTCGGATAATTTTGAAAGTATTGGGGTTGCAACAGTGTAACAAACCCCTATTGTTAAGGCAATGCAAATAATATAATATACTAGCACTTTCCATACATTAGAAAAATTTGATAGGAGTAGTCTCATTGTATTCCTAAATATCATACTATTTTTCCTTTTTAAATATGATTAAAAAATATAATAAAAACTTTTAAAGTTTTTTAAAATTTAAATTTAATATAATTATTATAATGTTTTTTTGCTATTATTGCAAGAAAATTTTTTAAACTAATTAACGCTAAATACTTTATATATGCAATATACTACTTTTATTTTGTTAAATTACCCATAAACAATTTGTTTTAAAATATTTTTATAAATTTATTTTAATTAAACATAAACATTTAATGTCAAACATTGATTTTTTGTTTACCTCTTAAATTATTTTTTAAATTATAATTTTTTATTTGTATAATAACAAATTTAAATTCTATATAGGGTTTTTAAATATATAAAAAACACTTTAATTTAAATTTGATTTGTAGATTTAAAATTATTTTTAATTTTTTAAACAAAAAAAAGGAACGCTTAACTCATTAAAGGGTTAATGGTTCCTTTTTATGTTTTTTATTTACTA
>CAJUBT010000002.1:57025-65150 GCA_910584815.1 uncultured Christensenella sp.
CAAATATTTTTCATCTATTAAAGTTTTAACTTTTTGTTTATGATTTATATTATTAAATAACTTTAATATATTTATTTTTTTAAATAAATTTTTTAAGTTAAAGTTTCCTTTAACTATTAATTTTTTAAAAATTATAATGTTATTTTTTATAATTGGATTTTTAAGGTTATAAGCTTTTTTGCTAATTATTTTATAATTTTTTTTATTTATCATATTTTTTTTATTTTAAAATTTTTTAGCATTTTACCTTTTAAAATTAAACTAATTTATAAATGTATTAATAGCTTGTAATAACTTTATTTTTATTAACTTTTAACTTAAAGGGTTTTAATATATAAACATATGTTTTTATGTTATCAAATTTCTACATTATTCGCTTTTAAAAAATGTTAGTTTTCTACATTGAATACAAACTGTGGTGATAGTATGTATAAATCATCAAAATCACTTGAAAACTGAATAGCTATGTTTTTACCTTTTAAATTGACTCTTATTCTTTGAATTTCATTTTTAGCAGATATTAAAATTGTTTTTGTTCCACATTCACTTGTTATAGTTATATAGCAAGGCTTTCTGCAAATAAGATTAATTTCCTTTAAAATTTTTTCTTTATCAAAAGTTTCAAAGTTAATTTTTCCACCTTGCCACAATTTAGGCAAATTTTGCGTGTCTAATTTTCCGTTATTAGTTAGTTGCCATAATTTAGTAGATTTTTCACCATTCATACAAATAATTAACTTAGACATAAACAAATCTTTAGCAGAAAGCATACACGAAATATCTACCCCGCGAGTTATGTTATAAGTTTTCGTGCTTATGTTATATTCAATCAGTGCATTATTTATGCACTCTTCTTCGTTCTCTGCACCAATTAAATTGTTATCGTTAAAATTTAGTTTGCAAGCAATGTATAAATTTCCATTATGGTAACAGGTGTTAGCATTATCTTGATTGACATTTTTTATTAAACTCATAAATTTTATGTTAGTGTTATAAACATTATAGCCATCAAAATAATACCGCCCATCCTCTGCTAAAAAATAAACACTGCTACCACAAACACAGGCAGTTGAACAATAAATTTTACAACTGGAAGAATATATATTTACAGCGTTATAATTAGACTTTGATGTGAAGGTGCTTATTCTTGATATACCAAAGTCGCGGAAAATATATAGGTTATCAGCTAAACTAATTAAATTTCTTAATTTACCTTTATAGTCGTTTAACTCAACACTTCCCGCTCCAGTTTCTAAAATTGTGGCTGTCCAATCTAATGGGTTGCGTTTAGAACTATATCTAACTAAATTGCTGTTATCTTTTTCTATTGCAAACAACCGATTGTTATGATAGCAAAGAGACATAAACTTTGGAGTGGTTGACACTTGATATGGATAATCATCACAATACCACACAAGCATAGGGTCATCTGGAGACACAAAACCTATAACATCTCTGCCATCAATTCTAAAAGACATTGCAGTTGGTTCTGTTTCAAAAACATAATCACTTAATGGTTTTAGTTCCTTATAACCTGCAAACATATTAGAATAATAAAGTTTATAATCAGAGCCAAAAGCAACTATCATATAGTCTTCTCTTTCATTATCTTCACTATAGTAAGCATAACGCCATATTTTTTTTACAATATAATCTGGTGAATAGTTTAACTTTCTAGTTAAAATTTGAAACACCCTACTTGCTGGTAAAATTAGTTCTTCAAAGCCATTACCATTTATTAATGCGCCACCATCGGTTTTTGTGTTATAGCATAATCTTGCCGAATTTGCATTTAGGCTATATTCATCATCATCTACATTCATATCACATAAGAAATTAGAAAAAGATATTCTTTGTATTTTATAAGATTTTGCCATAGTTCTATCTCCAACTTCTTTTTGGGGTTGAAAAGTTTTTTAGGTTAAGGCTATCTGCATTAAGTTCTTGTAAAAACTTTTTATGCCAAATTTCTGCATCATCAAATAAACCTGCTATATAACAATATTCGCTTGTAACACCTAAAGCTATGGTTCTTTCTTTAACAACAACTTCAAGAGGTAAATCATCATCCAAACTTTCAATAAAGGGTAAAAAATAAGAATACTTTATTTTAACTGTTTTTTTTGTGCTAAGTGAATTGTTAACTTTAATGCAATTATCAACAATTGCAAAGTTTAATTTTTTACCACTACTTTTAACGTTAATAACCTTATTTAACTTTTTAGATAAACTAGAAATATTAATTTCGTTATTTTCTAATGAAATTTCTTCCTCAGTTACAAGGTTTATAGTTTTTAAAATTTTTTGTTGAATGTTATTAATTGCTAAAATTAAAAGAGAAAGAACATCTTTTTTCTCCTGAGGAATAGTTGTTGGTTGAGTTGTGTTTTCATCGTTTATTTGCATAGAAAGGTCTTGCAAAGAAATTTGATTTTGTAACACCTCTTGTGGAGGCTTTGCACTAGGCATATAATAATTTAAATAATCTTGATATAAACCAAGGTATGCACATACAGGTTTTATAATATCTAATACTTTCAAAATTTTTCTCCTTTTAAATTTTTTTAAAAGGCATTATTTTGAAACCATTACTAACTGAAATCCTTAAATTATTTACATAAAGCAATAAATAAAAGTATGCAAATTTCTAATAAATAGAAAATTATTAAGCTTTATTTTTATAACTATTTAAACAAGGTTAAACTTAATAAATTAAAAAGTTACATCTGTATTTTTGTTATTTGCATAGTTTAGGTAACTATTTAGAGTTTCTAAATGTTTATCTATAAAATTCTGTTCTTGCTTTTGTTGCAAGGAAAAATTTTCTTCTTCCAAATTTTTTAGAATTTTTTTAGCAAATTTGCAACTTGTTAGTTGTGCTTTTTTTAAAGCAAAAGCATTAAGTTCTTTGCCTATACAAAAAGCAAGAGTTCCACCTATTTGCTTTTTATTGTGAACTTCATAATTTAATTTTTTTTTATTAAAAACAATAAAATAGTTTCTATCTATTTGTTTAATTCTGTTAGCAATGTTAAATAAATCGTTAGTAATTTTTTTCATTTTATCTTGCCTTTTAAAATTATAAGTTCTAAATTTTTGCTTTATTTTGCTTTTATATTTTTATAAAAAATAAATTATAATATTATAAAAACAAACCCTTTTACAAATTTTTTTGAACATAAAATTAAAACAAAAAGCCTTGAAATTTTTAGTTTTACTTTTCAAGGCTTAGTGTTTTATAAATAAAAAGTTAAAATAGTTTAAACTTTATTGTTTATTTTAAGTTAGATACTTTACCTTGGCTTGCTGGTCTATCACAAATAAGTTCGGCATATTTAACTAAAGTTGCGGTGTAAGTTGGAGTTGTTGCACTTGGAATTAAAACATTGCCATTTTCACCAGTAATCCATTCCCAATCGCAAAGTTGATGTAAATTAAAATCTTTACTATTAAGAAGATACATTGTGCCTTTTTCAACAAATCTTTCAAACACAATTGGTATTCCTGCATAAGTCATTGCCTTATAGCCACCTTCAAGAGTTGTAACATCTATATTTCTGCGGAAAGATGTTAAATAAGATTGATAAGAATTTCTTACATCGTTTGCCATTGCAATAAAGTCTGGTTGAGCACCAGTGGCTTCTTCTATTTCGTTTATTGCTTTTTGAATAACTGAATCTGAAATACTTGTTTCAGTTGTTGGTGTTTCAATATAAGGGTATAACCATTTATATTGGCTTCTATCAACACCATATAAAACTTTGTTTGCATCGGTTTTATCAAATATTCTTGCAATGCCAGTAATTTCATTACCTTTAGAACCGCAAGCATAAATAGTGTTACCTGCAGAACATATATTAGAAAGAGTTTCATTACATAAAATTTGTTTTGCTTTTCTATCTACATAAGTAATTGTTAGCCCCGCTTTAACAAGAGTGTCTCCATTATATATATCAATTTTCATTCCTTCAACAAGGTTTCGAACACTATCTAAATTTGGAACTTTATCGGTGGTAGAAGTAATACTTTCCACAGTTGCAACTTTTCCTGTACCATCGCCATATAACATTCTGCCTAAATTAAACGCACTAGATTTTATTAAACTTTCCATTTCATCATCTAATAAATTTACAAATGCCCCTGTATTAGATTGGCTTGCCCTAATAGCTTTATCACTAACTGCAATTGTTCCATATAAATTTTTTAATCCTGTTTTAAATTGTAAAAAATTATGTCCACTGGCTTTTGGCAATGCTCCTGTTTCTGTGCCTGCCCCAATGCCGCCATTTAAACCATATGGTGCAAGTTTAATAATTTCTTTACCATACACATCCTTACTGGTTTGATTAATTCTACTTAAAAAAGAATTAGAATTAATATTTAATTGTTCACTTAGAACATTTAAGTAAACCGATTTCAATGCATTTTCTGCACTTGTTAATGTTACCATTATTGTTAAATTTCTCCTTTTTTATAAGTAACAGTTAAAACAATGTTTATCTGTTTTTATTATTGAAAATTAAAAATTATTATTAAAAAAATGTTTATAAAGTTTTTAATAAACAATTTTTATTAAAGTTATTTTTAAAAGAATAATTCTAATGAATTATTTAAACATATCTTCAACAAGCCTGCGTGCTTCTTTTATTGTTTTAGGTTTTGCAACAGGAGACAGCACACTTTCACTGCCCTTTTGGCTTGAAATAAGGGTTGGAGTTTTTGGCATATTTAAAGAATTAAAATAGTTTTGTATAATCTGATTTTTAATATTATCGTTATTAAAAATAAATTGCTGCAAAAATTCTTGATTATTTGCAAGTTCTTCCTCATCTAAAAATTTATTATTTATAAACTTATTCCACGCATTGTTTAAGGGGTTTTGGCTATTTGCCACTTCCTTATCTTCAACAATTATTTTAACAAGTTTTTCTTCGTATTTTTTAGCACGAGAATTGTTTGCAAAAAATGTTTTAGCATTTTCTTCATAATTGTAATTAGCAAAATTTGAAGTAAAGTTATTGTTGTCTTTTTCTTCCTTTTGAAACTGAGATAATGCCTGACATTTTTTTGTATAGTTGCTTTGTAAGTTGTTGTATGCTTGCAACAGGGCATCTGCATTTTTAAACTTACCAAACTTGGAGCCCTGCACTTCATTATCTTCCACCCTATTCTCTTCTAATTGTGAAAAATCTTCACCTTGGCTAGAAATGTTAGGCATAAGTTGTTCCAAGTTTTTGTTATCGTTATTCATAAAAATTTCTCCTTAATTGTTTAAGTTAATTGTTAATAAAATTTTTTATTATAAATGTTTCTTATAATGTTCTTATATTTTTTATAATGCAAATTTCTTAAATTTTAAAATTCATATAATTAAATTTAATGTTATTTGTAAAAGTTAATAATTTACAAAATTTTTTGTTTAAAAAATGAAACCCACAAATTTGTGATTTCATTTTGTAAATTTTTTATTTAGGTTTTTTAATTTTCTAATTTTAATTTTTAAATATACTTAGTTGTTTAAGTTAACATTTTCTTGCAAATTTCCAAGTTTTAAAAATTTTTTATGTTCTCTTATATGGTTTAAAAAAATTTCTTTAAGCTGTAAATTTTTGCGTTTAGCATTTTCAAATTGCTTGTCTAACATAAATGCTATATGTCTTGAAATGTGCATTTCGTGATTATGAATTTCAAGCACTTCAACCTCATCCTTATCGTTACTTATAAGTTTCAAATTTTCGTTATCTGCATAATTTTTTTGCAGAACACTCTCATCTGTATTTCCCTCCCATTCACCTAAACCAAACATTTCCAAAACTTTAACTCTAACACTATCACTTATTTTGCCATCTACATTATTTAGCAAACCAAGCGATAATAATTGTAAAATTTGTTCTTGCCTTGTAGATAAACTTGCACCAATTTCATTTTCACTTGCAAATTCAATATCTTCACCACTTAGGTTACTGTTATTCCAATAAACTACATCGCAATTCCCGTTTGTGTTAGAAATTCTAAGTAACCTAGGAGTTATTGCAAACTGTTTATAAAGTTTTAAAATTTGCCTTGCAACTTGTTCTACTGCGGTTTTAATGTTTTCTATTGTAGCAGATAATCTTGCTGTATCTTGTTCTACCATAAGTTCTAGTGCGGTTCCACTTAAACTATGTTTCCAACTTGTTGAAGTCAAAATGCTACTTACACCACTAATTTCACTAAATTCACTTAAAAGTTGTTCTTCTTCCTTTTCAAATTCAGCGGGAATTTCCTGTGTTTCCATCATTTTTGGTGGGTTGCTACCTTGCCTATAAATAAGCACTTTACCAGGAGATAATCCTTCTTCTTCTAAATTTTCGGTATCAACACTTCCATCTTCAACGGTCATAACCCCCATACTTAAGCGGTTTAAATATTCGTGTTTTCTATTTTTAACTGCATTATAGGCACGCTGAATAGGAATAATTCTATCTATAACACTTGTTCCCCAAAAACAGCCTGCATTTTCAACCGACACTTGCCTTATAAATGGAAAACCTCTTTTATTGCCTGCTGAATTTATGTAAGGTAATTCTCCATCAAACAAAAGTTTATTTTGGCAAACCACAATAAGCCTACCATTAGGATAATCTTGAGTTGGAGAAATATATTTTTCTATTACAATTGCGTGATTATGTTTAACGCTATTAACAACTTTGCTTGCATTGCCTTTATAACCTAATCCGCCAATGTTATTTATTTGGCTTAAACTAAAAGTGTCAACATCTTGTCCTTCTACTGTTATTCCCCATATGTTTTTAATATCTCTTACATTATAAGCCTTTGCGTGAATTAAACTAAAACATTCATCTAAGTTGCTGCATCCACTACTTTCAGGATAAATTTCATAAGGAGGCACGGCAATAACTTCTACTTCCCCCTCTCTAATTTTTTTACCATTATCTACATATACAGCTTTCCCACCATCACCATTCCAAACTATTTTATAAAAGCTTGTGCCTGTAATTTCACTCCATTGAGTTGCAAGTGCAATTACGCTTTTTAAATTTAATTTTTCATAAACGCTTGAAATAATATCTTTGCTTAATCTAGCAACTTTTAAATCTGCCTCTTCGCTACTTGATGGCACAACATTCATATTTGGCCTTACTGTTGAAAGTTTTGAAAGCCTACTTTCTATTATAGGGGCAATATGATTAAATACCTCTCTTTCTTGCCAGAAATACTGTTTATCAAATTCTTCAACTTCCCCCAAAAAATTAATTGAAGAATATTGATTGCCTAAAATAAAATTGTTATTTAATCGCCATTTGGCTTCAAAAATTTTTCTTTCATTTTGGCGTTTTAAAAAATCTTGTTTAACTTCTTCAACTATATCTTCTATATAATCTAATTTTTTCTTTTTCATAATAACCTTTTAACCTTTTTATTTAAACATAAAAAGGTGACTTATATTTTACTATTAATCTTACTTTATTAAATAATTAACAATTCAATATTTTTGTTTTTAAAAATTTATCTAACATTTCATTTATAATTTTATTATTTTAACTAAATTAAAGCTTTTATTTTACTTTGTATACTTTCCTGCTTTTTTGTTTTTGAATTAATTATATTCTTAGGACTTTTAGGAACAAAAGCACTTGCTAATTTTGAATATAATTTATTTGCACAACAAGAACATAATTTTTGCTTATTAATTGTTCTTTTACAAAATGCTATTTCATAACCATCTGTAAAAATTTTTTTACATTCTAAACACATACCATCAGTTTTAATTATCTGCATTAACTTCTTCCTCCTTTAATAGTTTTAGTAGTTTTATTTTTTCCCGCTGCAATTCATCATCCGATAAATTTGAATATTTATCCTGATTTAAATTTTCAAGTTCCATCAAATATTTTATTGCATTCATATCTGGTGGAATTTCTTTTGTTGTTACCTTGCGTTTAACTAGGTTTAAATTGGAGGCGTTTTCGCTTTTAACACTTTCTTCAATAATTTCCTCTACAATAAACCCCCTTGCCTTTTTAAGAAGTGAATTTTTTAAAATTTCTTCTTGAGATTGAGCATTTATCACTTCATATTTTTTGTTTAAGTTTTTTATAGATTTCACATTTTTTAACCTCCA
>CAJUBT010000002.1:65250-117360 GCA_910584815.1 uncultured Christensenella sp.
TTAAAAAAACAACCACTATTTAAAAAAAATTAGCGTTGTCTTTTTAATTTTTTTATTAATTTTTCTTTATGCTGTTGAATAATATTTTTTTGCTCTGGTAGTAAATTGTGTTTTGGTTTTGTCATAATATAGTATCTTAATTCATCTAAACAATGGTCATCTTTTTTTATTGGTTTATCTTCATCTCCCCAAAAATAGCTTTTAAATTCTCTAATCATATTTGGGCAATTTTTGAAAATAAAAAGTTTACTTTCACCTTTTGCATTTTTCAAATATTGCTTAACTCGTGCTATGCCAGAAAACATATCTTTATTAACATTAGTGTCAACTTGAATATCATAATCGTAAAAAAGTTCTGCAACACTTTTTAAACTTGCAAGAGTTTTTTGGTTTGCAGCACTATCAATTAATGCAGATATTTTTCCGTTATAATTTGTGTGCCAATTTAATTTTCTGCATATTTCTTTAATACAATTTGAATGATATTCTATATCTTTATTTCTTTCAAAATGTTCTGCAATAACATAAACATTTCCATCAAAATCTACGGCGTACCAGTGGGCAGAAAGTGGGTTGTTTAAACCTGGGTCTATAGCAATTTTATCGTACCATTCGTGTGGCACTAAAAATGGGTCTATAACATTAACATTTTCATCAAATTCTTTATACACTAACCCATCACACCCCATAAAACGCCCATATTTGCGGCTTTCTAGTTCTTCAGGGCTTAAACTACTTTCTATTAGTTTTAATTCTTCAGCGTTTAAAAAAGGGTTATCTGCCCATTCTATTTGCTCATACCACACCTCTTCGTTATTAAATTCGTTTAAATAAATTTCATTATAAACCCAACTTAAACCTTTAAGCGGTGTCATTGTTCCAAAAATTTCCCCGCATTTATCAAGCACTCTCATTCTACATTCTTGATAAATTTCCTTGGGTGGTTCTTCATCAAACCAAACAAAATCTAAACTTGTTCCTTGAAATTTTTCTCTGCCTTGGTCACAACTTTTAAAGCCAATTTTAGAAATTCCGCCAAACACATTTTTAATTTTTATATAATCTATAACACCATTTTCAGCATAGTCTTTTCTTCCCGAAAGCATAACAATATCTAAAATCCAATCGGGGTTTAAATAGTACAAAATTTTGCGTTGTGCAACATCTCTTTGCACTTGGGTAGATAAACTTACAACCCAACCTTCAACATTTTTTTTGTTTGTTTTGTAAGGGTGGTTACCTCTTGCTAAATAAATACTTTCAACCGCCCCACATTCAGTTTTGCCACTGCGGTTACCACCAAAAACCCACCTGTTGCGCTTTTTACATTTATGAAACGCTAATTGTTTTTTATGCACCTTTTTACCAGTGTTATATCTTAGTAATTTGTTTTTAGTAAACCTTAAGTTTATTTCGTTATAAATTTTTTGTAATTTGTAAATAATATCTTTCATTAAAACTTACCACTTTATGACAATAAAAGTTAATTTATTTTTTGTTACTTGTTTTATACTTAGTTGTGTTAAAAAATATATTTTTAGTTTTAAAACCTAAATAGCAAGGTTGTGTTACTAAACTTATATTTTATCTTTTAAATTTTAAACAACTTATTCACCTATTAACTTTTTAAAGGAACTAAATTAAATGAAACTAAAATTTTTTAAAATTTATTTTTTTGTTTTTTTGAATTTACTTTTTTTAAGTTTTAACCCCACTTTTACCTACGCAGCAAGTTACACAAACTTTGTTTACGCAAGAATAGAAACTAGTGGAGTTTATTTATATCGTAATGCAAATTCAGCAGACTTAAATAATGCCTATTTTGAGTTGCCAAAAAGTTATTTCGTTTTGTTAGTTTCTAACATCGATAACGAATTTTATAAAGCACAATATAAAGATATTGTTGGATATGTTAAAAAAAGTGAAGTTTCTCCAGTTGCGGAAAAACCAAAAAAGCCTTATCCTGATGAGGTTAAATTTTGGACCTATAGCAGTGATGGTACAGAAATTGTAACTTCAACTTTTGAAAGCAACAATCCACAAGGAGTTGGCACTGTTGCTGTTATGCAAGAATTAAATTACTATGGGTTAATGATAGGAGATGAAATTTTAAAAGATAGAGGCTATTTATGGCTTTATTGCAAAACCGAAAACGCAAGTGGATATTTATACGCAGGGCTTTGCAATGTATCTAAAAACTTTAAAGAGAACGATGAAGTTGTTACTAAAATTAGCGAACCTTATTTAGATGGAGATGATAGTTTTTTATATAACTTAGTTTCACTATCTCCTGCACTTAAAATTATTTTAGTTTTGCTGGTAACTCTGCCTTGTTTTCTGCTTGTTTATTTATTATTAAAACCTTTTAACATAAAAGTTAAAGCAAAAGATAAACCTGCATTAAAACCACAAGAAAATAAGCGAAGAAAAGTTAAAAATAGAACCATTAATAAAATTCAAAAAATAATAGATGATGAAGAAATCTAAAAAGCTTTTTTCATTTGTTTTAAAATCATATTACAAAGCCCGCTAGAAAAATTTGATATGTTAACCTCTTTTTTATTACTTATTAAATTTTGCTCAATAACATTAATTTTTTCAAATATATTGTTAAAAAAACTATCGTTCACAAAATTTTTATATAATACATTATTTTTTAAAATTTTAGTATATAACCTTAATTCAAAATCTTTAAGGGCTTTCTTTAACTTTCTAAAGTAAGTTCTTCTTGTTAAGGCAGTTAATTTTAAAATTTCTTCACACGCAAGTCCATCTATATATTTAAGCATTATAAGTTTGGCACTAGCATTATTCATTTCTAAAAGAACTTCATCACACAACAGTTTTAAATTAATTAAATTTACTTTCTTTTGCGTTAAAATTGCAATGTTTTCTAATTGAGCATAAGTGCTTGAAGTTGAGGTTAAACAAAAACCAGAAGATGCCACACTTTTAACATTTATAAGTTTGTCTATAGAGTTTGTTAAATTGGGAATAATATTATAAATAGACAAAAAAGATTTACACCATATTTCCATATTCATTTTTTTAACTCCTTTTAACTGTTTCGTTTTATTTTTTTTTATTAGCATCTTAACAAAAAAATATAAATGCAAAACAAATACTTCGGTAAAAAACCTTTTAGCGTTCCAATTAAAAGTTGATTTTATCGAACATATGTTTGATAATAACACCTTTATTATGACAGTGTGTGTCATATTAAGCAATATTTGGCAAGTTTTTTATGTTAAACCTACAAAAAAAAGAAAGAGTAAATTTTATACTCTTTCCTTTTTTAGTAGAAAAATAATAACAATCTTCATTTTTTTTAGTTAAAATATTTTGCTAAATAAATTTTATTATCCTATTTTAATTTTTATTTAATATTAAATAATTTGATAAATTTAACCTTCGTTTGCTTCCACTAAATTTGTGTCTGCAATAGGTTGACCTTGCAAGTTAAGTAAACTTGTGTTATTTTCTAAGTTTTCATCTTCTAATTTTATTTTACTTATAGAAATTTCATAAGCAGTTTTTACCAAACTTTCACTATCACTAACCTTCTTTTGATATTCTCTGCTTTGAATTCTACCAATAATACTTACTCTTTGCCCTATTTTTATGTTTTTAACAAATCTGGCATTTCTGCCCCAAGCAATACAAGGAAGGTAATCGGATTTATTATATGCACGATTGACAGCAAGCAAAACATCACAAATTTCACGCTTAAAAGGAGTTGTTCTATAAATAGGTTCTTTACATATAAAACCAGAAAGTTCTATTATGTTTGGATTTACACTATCATCAAGTTCTATAAGTTCTCTTACAAAAACTGTTAGTAAAAGTTTGCTATGATTTTCAACAACTTTGTTATAACTTCTAAACTGACCTTTTATAGAAACGGTTTTACCAATATCAAAGGAACTATCTCCAAGCAATCTTTCCGAAACGGTTATTGGAATAATATCAAAATTATTAGATAGTCTTTTAACTTTTAAATTTAATTCGTAAAAGCCTTCACCAAACACTTCGTGGCTAAAAACAGGTGCAGATAACACTTCTCCTTTTAAAAATACTTTGTTGTTCTCCATCAATTCGTAATTCATTTTTTAATTTACCTCCATTGTTTTTTAACTAATTTTTACTTTTTTTTGTTTCTTAAATTTGGTTGTTTTGCATTTAAAACGATTATATTTAATTGCATTTAAATTTGTTTTTAAAAATTGTTACTTGCAATAACATAGTTTTTAAAATCTTGTTAAAAGAATATAAAGCCTTAACTTTTAAAAATTTAATTAACATTAATAAAAATTTTTATGCAATTAAACTTTAGTTTTTAATTTGTTTTCCAGTTGCATCTATTGTATAGTTATCGCTATACACTAAATCACTCATTTTAACAAAGTTATATCCACAAGCTTTTAGGGTTGAAATTAAACTTGGAAGTGCTTCTACAATATGGTCTGCATTGTTATGACACAATATAATAGAACCAGATTTAACTTTATTTAAAATATTAGAACAAATTTGAGAAGCCGATACCCCTTTCCAGTCAAGAGAGTCTACATCCCACTGAATAGTTTTTAACCCTAAACTTTCGGCAGTATCTAACAAGGTGTTATTGTAAGCCCCATATGGTGCACGGAAAACTTTAACCTTTTTATTGGTTATATCCTCAATTTTTTTAACACTACTTGTTAATTCAAGTTCCATTTGATTTTTAGATAGTTTACTCATATCTGGGTGCAAATTACTATGAGTGCCTATTTCAAAGCCAGCCTCATCAATTTTTTTAACTAAAGCTTCATTTTTATCTACCCACATACCAACCAAAAAGAATGTGGCGGAAACATCGTTCCCTTTTAAAATATCAATAATAGCTTCAGTTTTATCGCTACCCCAAGCAGCATCAAATGAAATTGCTATATTCTTAGTGTTTGTGTCTACGCAATAAATAGGAACTTTACGAAGTGGTTTATAAAAGAAAACTGTTGCTAGTGCGCCACTTCCGCCCCAATTCACTGCTAGTGTTACACACACTAAAAGAACAAAGGCTACTATTTTTATGGTTCTTAATTTTATAATGTGAAAGTGCATTTTCTCCTCGCTAACTATATTAATTCAATGTAACAATTTTAAATTATCTTTTTTTTTACATTTATGGGTTTTATTGTCTAAAAGCAAAAACATATCTTAAAGCATTTTTAAAATTTATTAACATATATTAAAAACTATCAACTAAAATTTAAAAAATTTAGGTTAAAATATATTAAAGTATACTAATATTTTATAATTATGTTTTTTGTTCTTTGCCATAAAACCAATAAATTAAAACTTGCTATAATACAAATATATTTTTTAAAATGCAGAATTATGATTTTTAAACATAAAAAAAATATGCCTAAAAAATTTAGACATATTTTTTTATTATTTTAGTTATTTACAGCAAAAGCTTTAACAATGTTTAAACTCTTCTTCATTCTGTCAACTGCTTTACCTTTGCCTGTTCTGCTTTCTATTGGAATATGGTCGGTACTTCTATAGTGAAGATTATTTTCGTTGTCAACACACCCCAAAGTAAACGGATTAGTAACCACAGAAGCATATATTAATTCTCTTCCATTATCACCAGTAAAGGTAAAGAATTTTAAACCTTTGCGATAACGGGCACTCTTATCTACATTACTTACAAGTACTCGTTTTGTAAAACCTTTGTTTGTTACTGCTAAAATTTCACCACCATCACCTGCTAACCCAACACCTACACAATAATCGTTATTAGCTAGGTTTATACCTTTAACACCGCCAGAAATTCTGCCTTGAAGTGGGACATCTGTATTTTCAGCATTAAGCACCATACCTTGTTTTGTTACAAAAATATAAGTATAGTTTTTAGGCTCTTCATAAACAGCAATAATTTCATCATCATCTTTTAGTTTCATACCTTGATAATACTTTTTAAGTAACGAATATTCCGTGTGTGCGGTTTTCTTAATCATTCCATATTTTGTTAAGAAAATAAAGTTACCTTCTTTATTGGTTAAGTTATTATCAAAAATTGCAACGATTGTTTCGTTCGAAGATAATTCTCTAAATATGCTTTGTTCTGGCACACCCTTGTCTCTGTATCTAGACAATGTAAATGCCTTAACATTAACTTTAAAGCAATTGCCAAGAGATGAGAAAGCAATTATTGTGTTATTTGTTTCTGTTTCAAATTTTAAGGTATGAGTGTCTAGCAATGTGCTATTATCTGTTACATCTTTTTGTGCATAATTATATTGTTTTAAAGAAACACACTTAAAGTTGTTTTGAACACTCTTTAAAATTACCACTTTTTGATTAGCTTCTTCCTTAGGTTCTGGTGCAGAGCCTAGGTCTTCTTCAGCTTTAGCAAATTTAGTTTTGCGTTCCTGTTTATATTGGCGTTTAATTTGAAGCATTTCTTCTTTTACAATATCTTTTTGTAATTTCTTAGAAGCAATAATTGCAGTTAATTTCTTTATTAATTCTCTTATGCGTTTAAGTTCTTCTTCTAATTTATAAACTTCCAAACTTGTTAATTTAGCAAGGCGCATATCTAAAATTGCTTGAGCTTGACGGTCACTTAAATTAAATTTTTCTTTCAAGCGTTTTTTAGCTTCAGTTGTGTTCTGAGAAGTTTTAATAATTTTAATTACAGCATCTATATTTTTAATTGCAATAATTAAGCCAGAAAGAATATGTTCCCTTTCCTTTGCTTGTTCAAGTTCAAACTTACTGCGGCGATAAATAATTTCTCTTTGATATTCTGCATAGTAAGAAATTATATCTAATAGCCCCATTTGCTTTGGTTTACCATTTGCAATAGCAACCATATTTATGCCAAAAGTAGATTGTAATTCTGTGTTTTTAAGCAAAGATTTATAAATGGCTTTAATGTCGGCATCTTTCTTTAACCTTAAAACAGCCCTTAAACCTTCCCTATCCGATTCATCCCTTACTTCACTTATGCCACCAAGCCCATATCTATCTTCATCCTTATACAATGCAATCTTTTGAAGCAAAGAAGATTTATTAACCTGATAAGGTAATTCTGTTATAACAATATAGCGTTTATCTGCACCATTTGATTCTATGTGCATTTTAGCACGCATATATATTTTGCCTCTGCCAGTTTCATAAGCTTGATATAGTTCAGAGGAATTTAAAACAAAAGCTCCTGTTGGGAAATCTGGACCTTTAATAATTTTAAGCATTTCCTTTAATTTAATGCTTGGATTATTAAGATAAGCAACAACACCATCTATTGCTTCTGCAAGGTTATGAGGAGGAATATTAGTTGCAAGCCCAACAGCAATACCAGTTGCACCATTAACAAGTAAATTTGGGAATCTGCCTGGTAAAATTTCAGGTTCTTTTAAGGTATCATCAAAGTTTAAACCCCATTTAACTGTGTTCTTATCTAAATCTCTTAACAATTCCATAGAGATTGGGGCAAGTCTTGCCTCAGTATAACGCATAGCAGCTGCGCCATCGCCATCTATGCTACCAAAGTTACCGTGACCACTTACAAGAAGCATATTTGTGTTAAAAGGTTGTGCCATTCTAACCATAGCATCGTAAACGGAAGTATCTCCGTGAGGGTGGTATTTACCTAAACAATCACCAACAATACGGGCAGATTTTCTGTATGGTTTATCTGGTGTAACACCAAGTTCTAACATTGAATAAAGAATTCTACGCTGAACAGGTTTTAAACCATCTTCAACTCTTGGTAATGCTCTATCTAATATAACGTGTTCAGAGTATGGAATCATAGATTCGTGCAAAACAGTGTCTAAATTTTTATAAAGCATTCCATCAACAACATCTTGCCCATCATTTTCGTTATAAACCTTTTCTTTAATAGACACTTCAGTTTCTTCTATTTTCCCAGTTTCTAGGCTAGCATCATCACAATCTGCAAAAGCATCTTTACCAACAACAACTTCAACATCTTCATAATCTTTATTTATAGCATCTACATCTTCAATTATTTTTGCATTCTCTTCATTTTCAAAATAATTTTCTTTTTGTGGTGCTTTTGCTCTTACTTGTTTCTCTACAAGTTTTACTTTTTCCTTATTGTCTAATTCACTGGTGTTATCGCTTTCTTCAAAAGTTTCTTCATTTGAAACTTGTGCTACCTGATAGTTATCTCCCTCATCACTAATAATACTATCATCTGAACTTGCATTGTCAAAATTCGTATCACTATCGGCAGAATCATCAACTTCATCATTCATATTATCATTATTGTTGTTTTCACTACTATCTTCAAAAGTTTCATTTTCTGTTTTTATTTCGTCATCAGAATTATAACTTACTTCGTTATTGTTATTATCAATTTCATTCTCAAAATTATTTTCACTATCAACATTTCCATCAAAACTAAACATAGTGTCTTCGCTAGATGCGTTACCACCATAAGTTTCATCACTAAAGAAATTATTTAAAGCGTTATCATCATCTCCATCATTATTGGAGTTATTGTCATAAACAACATTTTGGTTGTTAACATCACCATCGCTAAAGTTATTGTTATATGCTTCGCTATTGGAAGAATTATCATTTTCGTTATTAGTATCATTAATATAATTATTTGAAAATTCGCCATTATCATCTTGGCTATTATTACTTTCTAAAGAATTGTAGTCATCGTTATTTTGATTATCAAAACTATCACTCGAAGAGTTTTCATTTTGGCTATTATTATCTCCAAAATTTTCACCACTTTGAATGTTTGAATTATTATAAACATCACCATAATTTTGGTTATTTTCACTATCATTATAACCGTTATTTTGATTGTTTACATCATAATAATTATTGCTATTATTCTCTGTGTTTTCGCCATTATAATTTTGGTTATTTTCGTTATTAAAATTATTGTTGTTATTCATATTATTATCTTCCAAAACACTTAAACCTTCTTCTTTTTCAGTATCGTTTGAGTTAATTAAACCATCTTTTTCAATATTTAAATTTTGAAGATTATCATCTCTATAGCCTTCATTTAAGCCCAAAAACGCCTCATCAGCGTTTAATTTAGCATTTTTAGGTTGTTCTTCAAATTTATTATTATTGTTTAAATCTATCTTTGTTTCGCTACCTATAAGGTCATTTACAGATAAATTTTCTTCCATTTCAGTTTCTTCATTTTCATCAAAATCATCATTACTATCAAAAAAGTTACTTAAACTTTTACCTATGTTTTTTGGGCTTTCATAATCATCTTCTTCATTATTTTTATTTAAATAGGTATTATCTTCTTTAAAAGAATTATCGTTTTGATTAGAATTTGAAACCTTGTTATTTTCATTTTCGCCATCTTCAGTTTTAAAAAAGTCATCTAATTTTTCTGTTTTTTCATTGCTAAAAATGCCTAACTTATCGCCATTTAAAAGTTCATCTTTTTCTTTTAAAACATCCGTAGCGGAAACAAAATCTTCAAGAGAAATTTGATTATCCATTGGAGGAATGTAAGTTACAGAATCTTCTTCCTTATTTTCATCTTCTCTAACAAGTAACTCTTCCATTCCTATTTGACCATCAATAGCGGGTATGTTTTCCTGATTTAAACTTTCATCTAATTCATCATCGTTATTGATAAAATAGTCATCACTCATTTTTTATTTTAATTTTCTCCCATTGCCATAAATGTGTCTACTTTGTTAAAGTCTACATATTCCGATAAATATTTTTTTCTTGCATCAACATCATCACCCATAAGCGTTGTTATTAATAATTCTGCATTAGCAAGGTCATCTATACCAACTCGCATTAAGGTGCGTTTGTTAGGGTCCATAGTTGTATCCCACAATTGTTCTGGGTTCATTTCTCCTAAACCTTTATAACGTTGAATTGCATACCCCTTACCAAAACGCTTAATTGCTTCTGGCAATTCTTTATCGCTATAAACATATTCAACTTGGTCGCGTTTTGAAATTTTATATAATGGTGGCATACCAATGTATACATTACCATTTGTTATTAAATCTTTCATATATCTAAAAAAGAAAGTTAGCAGTATAGCACGAATGTGCGCACCATCTTGGTCCGCATCCGATAAAATTATAACCTTATGAAATTTTAAACTTGAAATATCAAAGTCTTCACCAACTCCAGTTCCAAGTGCAGCAATTATAGTTCTTATTTCTTCATTCGCAAGAACTTGGTCAAAACGCTTTTTTTCTGCATTTAAAGGTTTACCACGAAGTGGCAAAATTGCTTGGAAAGCTCTATTTCTTGCTTGCTTTGCACTGCCACCAGCACTATCACCCTCAACAATAAACAATTCGTTAAGTTCAGCCTTTCTGTTTGTGCAAACAGCAAGTTTGCCAACTAAGCTAGAATTTTCAATACTATTTTTTTGTCTTGTTAATTCTTTTGCTTTTTTAGCAGCTAACCTTACTCTTGCAGCACCTTTTGCTTTTTCCATTATTATGCTAGCAATTTTTTCGTTTTCTTTTTTAGAAAAAATGCTATCAAGTTCTCTTATAACAATACCTTCAACAACACTTTTTACTTCTGGATTTCCAAGTTTGGTTTTAGTTTGCCCTTCAAATTCTATGTTTCTCATTTTAACAGACAAAACAACAGTAATACCTTCCCTATAATCTTCACCTAAAAGGTTATCTTCCTTATCTTTTAAAAAACCTAATTTCCTTGCTGTGTCATTCATAGCCTTTGTCAAGCCAGATTTAAAACCAACTTCGTGAGTTCCACCTTCACTTGTAGGAATATTGTTTACATATGAAAAAAAGCTTTCAGTGTAGCTATCAGTATATTGAATTGCAGCCGACAATTTAATTTTATCTGTTTCGGCTTCAAAATAAATTGCTGGTTTATAAAGAGGAGTTTTATAACCATTAATATAGGAAATGAAATCTACAAGACCACCATCATATTTATAGGTTTGAGTGGTTCCCTCTCTTTCATCTATAAAATCTATAGTAACACCCTTATTTAAAAAAGCAAGTTCTCTTAATCTCTTTCTTATAACGCCACTTTCAAGCATATTGTTTTGAAAAATTCGCTTATCTGGTAAAAAGGTTATGGTTGTGCCAGTTTTATCTGTTTTGCCTATTTCAGTTAAACTTTTTCTAACAACACCACCGTGAACTTTGCCTTTATCATCTTGTACACTTGCAAAACTAATTTCATACATCTTTCCATTTTTACAAATGGTTGCATTTAAATACTCACTAAGTGCATTTGTAACAGAAGCACCAACACCGTGAAGTCCGCCAGAGTAACTATAGTTGCTGGAGTCGAACTTTCCACCAGCGTGCAACTTTGTAAAAACTAGTTCTGCACCAGAAATTTTGTAAGTAGGGTGAATATCAACAGGAATGCCTCTACCATCATCTTCTACAGTAGCACTGCCATCTGCGTGCAAAATTACAGTTATTTTAGAACCGAACCCATTTGCAACTTCATCCATACTATTATCAACAATTTCCCATAAAATATGGTGCACACCTTTGCTGCCTGTTGAACCAATATACATACCTGGACGAAGACGAACAGCATCTAACCCTTCTAAAACAACTAAATCCTTCGATTCATAACTCTTAGCCACTTTCTAAAAGCCCCCTTATATACAATTATTGTTATAGAATTTTAACACACAATAAAAAATTCTCCTAACAATTATGCAAAAAAAATTAAAAAAAATTGTTTATAATTCCATAATTTAAAATTTTGTAAATAAATATACATATTTGTAAATAATTATTCGCGGTTTATTTTTATAAAATTTGTGCATATACTACTTTTATGAGTAAAATAATATTAACTGGAGGCGGAACAGGAGGGCATATTCTCCCTCATTTAAGCCTTAAACCACATTTAAAAAATAGTTTTGAAGAAATAGTTTACATAGGCACTCAAGAAGGGCTTGAATATGAAATTATTGGAAGAGAAAAAGACATTGAATTTGAAAAAATTAGTGCATTTAAACTTGACAGAAGCAAAATTTTTAGCAATTTTTTGCTCCCATTTAAGGTTATTGGAAGTGTGATAGAAGCAAAAAAAGTGCTTAAAAAACACAAACCAGATGTTATATTTTCAAAAGGTGGCTTTGTTTCGGTTCCTGTTTGTATTGCAGGAAAATTACTTAAAATTCCAGTTGTTAGTCACGAATCTGACTTAACAATGGGGCTTGCCAATAAAATTATTTACAAATTTTGCAACACCTTTTGCACAACTTTTCCAATTACTGCTAAAGGCTTAAAAAAAGCAGTGTATACGGGCTCTCCTATTCGACCAAGCGTGTTAAATGGAAATAAAAACAAAGGATATATTGAAACAGGTGTAGATAAACTTCGCCCAACACTTCTTGTAATGGGTGGTTCAACAGGGGCTTTAAGTTTAAATGAGGCCTTATACGCTGCCCTACCTACTTTGCTAAAGCAATTTAATGTTGTGCACATAGTTGGTAAAGGAAAAGGAGATAAAACTAAGCGTTATAATAATTATTGCCAAATTGAGTATTGCTATAATATTGAAGACATTTTTGCTATTAGCGACATTGTAATATCTCGTGCTGGCTCTAATGCCATTTACGAATTGCTTGCACTTACAAAGCCTATGATACTTGTGCCACTTCCAAAAGATGCCTCTCGTGGCGACCAAATAGACAATGCTAACTACTTTGAAAATTTAGGTTATAGCAAAACACTTTTACAAGAAAATATTACTACAGAAAAATTAATAGAAGAAATTAATTTACTTTACAGCAATAAAGATAAGTATATTTTAAATATGAAATCGGCAACAAATGTAACAAATGGTGCCGAAAATATTTATAAAGAAATTTTAAAAGTTGCAGAAAAAAAATAAACAATAACTTTAAAAATTATATTTGCTAATTTTGTAACAACTAAAAATTTGTTTTTAATATTATAAAAATATATTAAACTCAAATAATTTTTTTATTGTTTATTTTAACAATTTTAATTTAAAAATGGTTTTTAAAACTTATTCTATTTTTTTAAAATTAATTAAAAAAAAATTCCCTATTTTTAAAATAGGAAATTTTTTATAATTTAAATATGTTAATAATTTTAAAGAATAAAATTATTAAATAAACTTGATTATAAGGTTATTTAAAAAAATAATTATCCTTCCATTATAGGACCAAGGTCCAAAACATTGCCTAAAATTTCTTCATATGCTTGCATCATATCTGCCTCAAAATCTTTACCTTTCCCAAGTTCGTTTGTAATAGAAGCAAAGAAACCATTAGCTATGCTACCAAATTTTGTTTTTTTGTTAGGGTCGGAAGCAACATCATAAAAAATATTAACAAAAACCGCACATATTGTGTTACGAGCAACTTTAAAGAAAAGAGCTTTTTTATCTGGGTCCTGAAGTAAGCTTTCCAGAACATAAACAACATTGTTATCAAAAGCAACATCTCTTTCTTTTTGTGGAAAAGTTACAAAAGCAACATTTACAGGGTCTTTAGTAAATTCTTTACGCCTTTCTTTTGAAACCCCTTCTAATATATAATCAATAGTTTTTTCTTCATAATATCCTGCACAAGACACTAAAATTTCCTTTTTTTCTTGTTCGGTTTTTTCTTCCCAACTTTTATAGCCTTTAAAAAAGTCCGCCATAAATTCTTCCCCTTTTTATAATCTTGTTATAATTATAACACATCAAAATTAAAATGTCTTTAACTTTTTATATTTTTTGTTATAAATTAATTATAACCTTTTTATTTTTTGTTAGCATAAAAATATAATTTGTTTATTATTTATTTTACTCTAAACCTTAAACATCCTATTATTTAAAAACATTTCAAACTTAAGTTTTATTAACAAAAACATTCCTATTTCAATTAACTATGGTAGTTTAAAACAACAAAAAAAGTATATTTACCTAAACTAGGTAAATATACTTTTAAAACTTAAAATTTTAACTTTCAATAGTATTTTTGAAATAAATTTTTAAAACACAATTTTTATTTGCTTGTAAATTAAGGTCGTTAACAATATTGTTTTGTAAATCTACTTGAGAAATGTTAACTCCTTTAACCTTTTTAAGTCCTTTAGGCAAATTTAATGTTACAAGAGTTGTTTTAGGCGATTTTAGTTTTAAAACCACAATTCCTCTTTTTATGTTAAAATCTAAATCTGCTTTTATTTGATTATCTAACACAACATTTTCAACATTTCCCTTAACAAATTCCGAAGGCAAAGCATTAAACAAGGTTATTGAATCTTTACCAGAATTTATAAACATATTTTGAAGGGCATTACAAAAGCCTATATTTTTGTCTATTTCAAAACTTGTGTATGGTTCATATTCAGCAATTCCCATACCACTATTATCTCCACTAGATAAAATTAGGTTACTGGTTAAGAAAGTTTTTAACATTGTTTTTATAATTTCATAACTATTAACACTATCTCCACAGGTGGCAAGTGCAGTTGACATATCACATAAATTGCCAGAATTAAATTTACCAAAAGAATTAATATAACGATATTTAATGGAATTTGAAACAATATCTTCAAATTCTTTTGTGCTTTCAAATGGCTTTAACCCAATGTTATAAGGGAATAAATGAGGAATGTATGGGCTTGAATGATTGGTTTCAAATGCGTTTGAATTATATTCTTTAATATAACCATTTCTATCAATTTCAATATCTGGAACACTATCTAAAAGTTTTTGCCATCTTGAAATTTCTTCATCATCTTTAAACAAAACTTTGCTTAATGCCACAAGAGTTGAAAAAACATATTTTGCACAAACAAAATCGGCAGTACAATTTGAAGCTATGCTAAAACTATCATCGGTTTTTACATTGCTTGGAGTGTTATAAGGTGAATATCCAAAAGTTGTTTCTAATTTTTTAGTTGACTTATTTATGCTCATAAAGTCTTCATAAAAATAGCCTGCTTCTTCAACAATTTCATAGCCTTTTTCTTTTAAGAATTCAACATCTTCTGTATGCAAATAGTATTGGTAAATCATAGCTGTTATGTAACTTGCAACATTATAGTTCATAATAACGCCTGGAACAGTACTTCCTGGCAAACCACTTTCTGGGGCTTCTAAAGATGGTATAAAAATACCTTTGCAACCATATAAACGAGTTGAATTCTTTTTATAATCATCTAAGTTATCGTATATTTTATTAAAAATTGGCATTATATCTTTAGCCAAACCACTTTTAAAACAAAAATCTAACATTCTTTGTAAAGAAACATAGTTTTCTGTTGTGCTGCGATAAGCTTTATAATCTCCATTAAACAATCCAGAAGGGCTAATTTTATTACCAAAAGAACAAGCAAAAAGATGTTTGCCATACACATACATACTTTCAACTAAAGATAGTGGAACTTCGTTAGTTTTAGTTTCTAAATAAGCGTAATTAATATTATCGCTACCTTGACAATCTAAATTAATTTGAGTTGAAGAAACAATTTTAGAATGAATGTTTGTGTGTTCCTTAAGCAATTTATCGTAAGGCATTTTAATTAAAGCAAGTTCTTCTTCAAGGTCTGGAACAATCATTTCTTTCCTTGCACCAACAAAGGTTTTTGCAAGTATTAAAACTCTATCAGCATTTTTAACACTAAATTTATCGGCAGTTTTTGTTATTGTTCCACCAGAACAAATAATTTTTGCAACACAGCCAAAATCGGTACCATCATCGTTTCTGGCAGAGAAAACAATATAATCTTTATCTGTTTTTGTTTCACCAGTTAAACCAACATCAAAACTTTCAAAATTTGCGGTTCTATTATTAGTTTTATCGTGCAAAGCAATGGTAAAGCTGCAAGCAATACGCTTAGAGGCATTTGCTTCAAGTTCATAACAAATAGTGTTATTTACTCGAGAAACAAAAATATTTCTATCAAACTTAACACCATTTTTTGTTTTATATGTAACTTTAACTTCTCCACTTTCTAAATTTATGCTTCTGGAATAATCTCCAATAGAACTATCTATAGGAGTGGTTAAAATAAAATCGCATAATGGCAAAGGAAAGGCACATTCTGGCTTATAATTTTTAGCAAGAAGTGCATTAGTTAGCACAGTTTCTGCTTCTTTATAACTTAATGTGTCTAAATTTTTAGCAATATTTTTAACTTTATCGGAAACATCTGGCAAAACGCTAGTTTTACCTTGCCACCATAAATCTGTGTGATTTACAATTATAGTCTCTCTGCCCACTCCGCCTAAAACATTTAAACCTATTGTACCATTACCTGTTGGTAAGCCTTCCCTCCAAGTGGAAAAGCTTGCATTTGCAGGGGTTACAAACTTTAAAATGTTTTTATTATTTTTGCCCATTTCTATTTCCATCTCCTTTTTAAAAGTTGTGTTAAACTATTTTTAAGCAAAACTTTCAATTATACTAATATTATAAGTTAAATTATAGCAAATAAAACCCTTAATGTAAATTATAAAGTTTTATTTTTTTTGTTTTTTTTAATAAAAAATAAGTTTTTCATTTTAATTATAGAACATATGTTTGACAATTGGTTAAAATATGCTATAATACTTTTAAATATTTAATTTGTTGGTTCAATTTAATTTTGAATTTTTTATTTTTTTTGATTTGTTTGTTGTTTGTTATATTTTAGTTAATATTTATGGAAAGAGGAAGAAATGAAGCAATATTTATCTCTGTCTATTTTGCTAGAACTTGCAAAAAAAGAAAAAGTTACAGCAAAATACTTATCTCAAAAATTTGAAATTTCAGTTAGAAGTGTTTATAGATATTTAGATGAACTTGAAAGTGCTGGCATACCCACATTTACTCAAGTGGGTAAAAACGGAGGAATAGGCATAGAAAAAAACTTTGTTTTAGATAGCCTTTTATTAACCGAACAAGATAAAGATTTATTAAAAAGATTATTGCTTTCCGTAAACACAGAAAACTGTAAAAGACTAATGATAAAACTTGGCTTATAAAACAAAGTAAATAACTTTAGTTAACTTCAACCTAATTATGTTTTTTATTTTTAACCCTTTTTAAACTTTTACTTTTTATTGCTAAAAATAAAAATATTTTTTAATAATTTGAAAATTTTTACCATAAAAAAAAGAAAGAGCAAAAACCCTTTCTTTTTTTCTATAGTAAATTTTATTTATTTTTTTGTTAAATAAAACTAAATAATTTTTAACATAACTAAAATTTTTTTATTATAGTTTAACTATAAATATAATGCGCAAATTTTTGGTTTAGCAATTAAATGCTATTGAATATTTAAAAATCATTACTAAATTTAATAATCTAAACTTATGCTTCTTCTGCGGCGGTTTCTTCTTGTATATTCTTACCACTAATTTTTTGTTTTATTTGTTCTTCAATTTCCTTCATAATGTCTGGGTTGTTCTCTAAGAAAGTTTTAACATTCTCTCTACCCTGACCTATTTTATCATCTTTATAAGAGAACCAAGAACCGCTTTTGTTAATAATGTCATATTCACAGGCAAGGTCTAAAATGCAACCTTCATTTGAAATTCCTTTACCATAGATAATATCGAATTCAGCTTGTTTAAATGGAGGAGCAAGTTTATTTTTAACAACTTTAATGCGGGTTCTATTTCCAACAATATCGCTACCATCTTTAATGCCATCTATTCTTCTAACATCTAAACGAACACTGGCATAGAATTTTAATGCCTTACCACCAGTTGTAGTCTCTGGAGAACCAAACATAACACCAATTTTTTCACGAAGTTGATTAATGAATATTACGCAAGACTTACTTTTGTTTGTTATGCCTGCTAATTTTCTTAGTGCCTGACTCATAAGACGAGCTTGAAGACCAATAAAACTATCTCCCATTTCGCCATCAATTTCAGCTTTTGGAGTTAGGGCTGCAACAGAGTCTACAACCACAATATCAAAAGCACCACTGCCAACAAGTGTTTCACAAATATCAAGGGCCTGTTCCCCATTATCAGGTTGAGAAACATAAAGTTCATCTAAATCTACCCCTAGTTTGCCTGCATAAACAGGGTCTAGTGCGTGTTCTGCATCTATAAAAGCTGCGGTTCCGCCAAGTTTTTGAGCCTGTGCAATTATGTGCAAAGATACAGTTGTTTTACCAGAAGATTCTGGACCATAAATTTCTATAATTCTTCCTCTTGGAACACCACCAATTCCAAGTGCATTGTCTAATGCTAAACAACCAGTTGGAATAACTTCTATATCAGCTAAAGCTTGTTCCCCAAGTTTCATAATAGAGCCTTTACCAAATTGTTTTTCTATTTGCAATATTGCTTGTTCTAAAGATTTTGATTTATCTACCATAATACATTTATCCTTTACTTTTAGTTACATTGTTTTATAAATATAATAAATTTTTATTAAGTTCATTATAAATTTTTTTAAAAGAAATTTTATATTAATTTATAAAATTTTAATAAAAACCTTATAAAGAACTTAATTAAACTTAAAAATTAATAAAACATATGTTTGTGTATGTGTTTATTATACAACATTTTGACCTAAATGAAAATCATTTTGTTTAAGTTTTTTTATTAACTGAAAAAATATAGCATTAGTTGCCATTATAATTTTTTGTTCAAAAGACCCTTCAACCTTTTTATTATAAATATGCACACCCTCGCTAGTGCCTATTGCAAAAGTTACATCACCACTTTCTAAGTTTCCACAATTAGAAATAACAATATCTGCCCCAGAATTTTCTAATGCACCAAGCGACATTTGGTAAGCAACTTCTTCATAATCTATTTCACTCTTTTTAAAAATTTTACTATCCACACCTAGTAATTTCATTTTTGCTTCATCACTTGGAACAAAATATCCTTCTTTTAAAATGTCTTTAGCATTAGGCAAATCGGCATATACTAAGTTTGTCATTTTACCAGCCGTAAAATCTTCAGCAAAAACAAGAGTTCTGTTATTAATGGTTAATATGGAATAAATAAGTTCCTGCATAGAAATATCTTTATCGCTGTAAACATAGGGTAAAATTTTACTATATAATTCACCAATAAAATTATTAACGACTTCTTGTTTAATGGTTTTAGGTATTGTTACTAAAATTTCACCACTTAATAAATATTCGTTACAAATAACTTCTATATTATGTTTATTTTTAATTAGTTCTTTTAAAAGCAGTGCCATCTCACCTGCTTTTATACCAAAAGTTTTAAAAACATAAGAAGTGTTTGTTTTACCTTTTGCCTTTAAAAGCACAAAAGGTAACACAGAAGAAAAAAACATATGATGCAATTCTGCGTGTGCAAGAGGCAAGAAAAAAACAAGTTTATCTTCTTTTTCAATTAAAAAACCTTGAAAAGCACTTAAAGAATTTTTAATGCATCTTGAAATTTCAGGTAATTGTGCATATGTTGCATCTTCCTTTCTAAGTGGCACATTTTTTGCATATTCATCTATATTTTTTTTAGCATAATTATTTATAACCAATTTTGTTTGCATTGCATCGCAAATAATTTTTTTACACATATAACTTTTTTCAAATTCGTTATCTGAGACAAAAATAACACAATCTGTTAGTTCTAGTGCTTGTTTAAAAGTGTTTGCTACTATGCCAGATTGATTTTTAATTGTTTGGTTTAATGTTACATCAAAACCATTTTTATATAACTGAGATGCAATTAACTTTATGCTATCGTTTTTTTCGTTTGAAATTATTTCGTTATTCGAAACTGTTATAATGCTAATTTTCATAACCTTTTTTCTTTTAGTAATTTAAATTTTTATAAATTATTTATTATCGGTTAATTATTTTATTACAACCAATAATTTGTTTTTTAGCGTTCTTAAATTTATGTTAAAAAATTGTTAACCAATTAATAAATTTTAAAATAATAATTATATTAACTATATTTTAAATAAATTTCTTTTCAACTTAATATTATTGCTAGTAAACATAACCTTGCAAGTATGCAACTGGTTTTAATTTACTAGCAACTTAATTGAGCTATTAAAATGTTTTTATATAAATAATTTGATGATAATAAGTAAGTTTTTAAATGTTTAACATTTTAAAAATATTATTATTTTTTTTAATTATAAACTTATTTTTTTGCTTTGTTAGTTTTAGATTTTAATTTTGCATTATCTTCTTTAGCGTTTTGCTTATTATCTTTTAATGTATTCTCTTCTTTAGTTTTATTTGAAATTTGTGTATGTTTATTATTATTTATTTCTAGGTTTGCTTGTTTATTTTCTTCTTCGATATTAAAATTGTTTTGTTTTGCAATTGCTTCTTGCATTTGTTGGTCCTTTAAACTAGAACTTGCTTTTTTATCATCTTTAAAAACTTCTTTAAAAGCAACTAAATAATGAATGCCAGAAATAACTGTTGAAAGAACTGTTACGCCTAAAAGTAAATAACACAAAATAAAGAAAGATAAATCTAACTCACTAGACAAAATAGAACTATTATCTAAAAAGAAACTATAAATTATAAAAAACAAAACTGCAAAGAATTGAAAGTTGGCTTTAATTTTACCCCACATATCAGCTTGAATAACAACATTTTTAACAGCACCAATTTGTCTTAGGGCACTAACAATAAATTCTCTTGCAACAATAATAGAAAAAGCAATAACACCATATGGAGCTAAAATAGTGTTGTCGGCAACAATTAAAATAAAGCCACAAACAACAAGAAGTTTATCTGCAATAGAATCTAGGAATTTGCCTAAATTTGTTACCATATTATATTTTCTTGCAATGTAGCCATCAACAAAGTCGGTTAAACAAGCAACGGCAAAAATACCAGCTGCAATTAATTTGCCACAATATATAAAAGAACTAGACAAATAGAAAAAAATTATAACTGGAATTAAAATTATTCTTATCCAAGTTATCTGATTAGGCGTTATCTTCATTATAATAAACCTCCCCTATAAAGTAACCTTGTTTAAAATCTAAAATTTTAACATCTGCAAAAGCTCCAACTTTTGTTAGATGACTAAAAGATGTGAATAAAATTTGAAAATCTATTTCTGGTGCACTGAAGTAAGGTCTACCTACAAACAATTTATTTTCGCTATCGTAGCTATCAATAATAACTTTGAAAATTTCCCCAATATATTTTTTATTGTTCTCTTCAGCTATTTTTTCTTGTATTTTCTCTACTTGTTTTAAGCGTTTATCTTTAACTTTTTCTGGCACTTGATTTTCAAGATTGTAAGATAAAGTGCCATCTTCCCTTGAGTATTTAAAAAAGCCTACATTATCTAGTTTATATTCTTTTAAGAATTGGCAAAGGTTATTAAAATCTTTTTTTGTTTCATTTGGAAAGCCAACCATAAATGTTGTTCTTATTTTAATGTTTGGAATTTCTTCCCGCAGTTTTAAAATTAAATGCTTTATATCACTTTCAGAACTATGGCGCTTCATACCTGTTAAAACATTATCACTAATATGTTGCAGAGGAATGTCTATATATTTTAACACTTTATGATTTGTTTTAATTTCGTTTATTAATTTTTCATCTATCTTATCTGGGTAACAATATAATAATCTTATCCAACTAAGTTTTTTAATTTTAGATAGTTTTTGTAAAAGTTCACACAATTTATAGTCTTTATACAAGTCCATACCATACCTAGTTATGTCCTGAGCAACAAGAATAATTTCTTTTACCCCTCTCTCGCACAAAAGATCTGCTTCTTTAACAATTTCTTCCATAGGAACAGAAGTATAATTGCCACGAATAAATGGAATTTTACAAAAAGCACACCTGTTATTGCAACCATCGGCAATTTTAATGTAAGCATAATGCATTGGGGTTGTTAACCACCTTGTTGTTTTTGCATTAGTTAACTTTTCGCATTTTTTATTATAAAAAGAAAATATAACTTTTGCAATATTGTTATAATCTTTAGGCACCAAAACTTTATCTACAAATGGGAATTTGCTTGTTACATTTTCCCCTTCTAACAAAGGCAAACAACCTGTAACAATTAATTTTTCTAAGTTTTTATTTTTTAACTCACCCATTTCAATTATAGTTTCTTCTGCTTCCTTTCTGGCAGAATTTAAAAATGCACAGGTGTTAATTATAATTATTTCTGCTTCTTCTGGAGAACTAACAAAGGAAAACTGAGAATATTGTGATAGAATTGTTATAATATTCTCTGTATCTACTCTGTTTTTATCACAACCAAGGGAGATAAAACCAATTTTTTTACTAAAAATTGGCTCTATCTCTTTTTTAGTTATACTTTTAGGGCTTTTATTAGATTTATTCATTTTTGTCCTTTGTTATAATAACTTTTAAATTAAAATTTTTACTTATGGTAAGGGTTGTATATTGTTTTAATAAATTTAAATGGTTTAATTAAAACATAAATTTATTTAACATTTATAAGTTTCATATAGTTTATTAAATTATTTACTTTTATACTTAATTTTAAAAAACATATGATTGTTAATTTAATTACAATATTTTATTTATTTCCATAAATTTGGTTGTAATCATCCATAGTTATAAACACGCTTCTAGGTTTACTGCCATCACTGCTAGAAATAAATTTTGCTTGTTCCATTTGGTCTATAATTCTTGCTGCCCTACTAAAACCTATAGAGAACCTACGCTGTAGCATAGAAATTGATGCCTGACCATTTTCTATAACCATTTTTAAAGCATCTGGCATAATACTATCGAATTCTTCTCCGCTAGAAGCACCAACAGTTGCAGGGTTGCCATTTCCGCCACCACCATTTTCACTGTTAATAATGCGTTCAATACGGTCATCATAAGTAGCTTTGTTGTTTTCTTTAATAAAGTCAACAACACTTTTAACTTCTGGAGTATCTACAAATGCACCTTGAATTCTAACAGCTTCGCCATCTGGTGGAGAGAACAACATATCGCCTCTTCCAAGCAACCTTTCAGCACCACCTTGGTCTAAAATTGTTTTACTATCAACAAAGTTTGTAACTTTAAAGGCAATTCTTGCTGGTAAATTAATTTTAATGCTACCTGTAATAATATCTACGCTTGGGCGTTGAGTTGCAAGAATTACGTGAATGCCTGCTGCCCTTGCTTTTTGAGTTAAACGAATAATTTTCTCTTCAAGTTCTTTTTTATTTGTTGTAACAACAAGGTCGGCAAGTTCATCAACAACAAGCACAACATATGGTAATTTTTGCATTTTTTTACTTGCAACTTCTGGTTGAGCATTATATTCACTTATATCTTTAACATAGCAATCTTGGAAAATTGTGTAACGGCGCTCCATTTCATTAATAAGCCAATCCATAGCGTTAAGTGCTTTTTTAGGTTCGGTGATAACTTTAGGCATAAGCAAATGTGGTAAATTATTATAAATGCCGAACTCAACTTTTTTAGGGTCAACTAAAATTAATCTTAAATCTTGTGGGCTAGTTTTATAAAGCAAACTTAAAAGCAATGTGTTTAAGCAAACACTCTTACCAGAGCCAGTAGAACCAGCAACTAATAAGTGAGGCATTTTCGCAAGGTTACAGCAACGAACTTCACCATCTACATTTTGCCCTAAAGCAAAGTTAAGGGCTGCTTTTGAGGCTGCAAATTCTTGCGATGCAATTATATCTTTTAAACCAACCGTGTCTATTTTTGCATTTGGAACTTCTATACCAACTGCACTTTTACCTTTAATAGGAGTTTCAATGCGAACTTCTCCCTTAGCAGCAAGTGCTAAAGCAATATCGCTTGCGTGGGCGTGAATTTTTTTAACAGAAACACCAGCAGGCATATGAAGTTCATAACGGGTTACAGAAGCACCTCTTCTAACAGCTTCAACCTTTGCAGGTATGCCAAATTCTTCTAACGACCTTTCTAAAACTTCTATGTTGCGTTCGTGATTTGTTGATAAATCTTCCGAGTTAACATATGTTTTAAGCAAATCTATTGGTGGTCTAATATATTTTGAATTATATCTAAAATCTGGCCCAGTATCTTTTTCTGGTTCCGCTTGCCCAGAAACACTAACTCCATTTACAATAGGGGTTTGAGGCATTAAACTTTTTGGCAAATTATAGGTGTTTCCTAAACTTGTTGCAATATCTCCTTCACTTAAATTTGATGTTTTAAATGGTGGTTCTGCAACACTTTCCTTTTGCAAAAATTTAGGAGTTTTATCTTCTTCTGGTTTAGCAAATTTTTCTTGACTTAAATCAAAATTAACAGGATTTAAAGGGCTAACTTTTGGAGTTGGTTGAGGTTCATTTATTGGTTTTATAAAGTCATCTTCCAAACCTTCTATATTAATGCTAAAGTTAGGAACATTATTTGGCTCTTTATTAGCATTTGCATTATTTGAATTACCAATATTAAACCCATTATTAGCAGAATTAAAAGTTGGGTTATTAACATTATTATTGTTAGTTGCATTACCACTAATTTGGCTAAAATTATTACTGTTATTTGCACTATAGTTCGATGAATTATTAACACCAAAACTAGAGTTAGAAGCATTTAAATTTGCCCCAAAATTGCCATTTGAATTATTGGCATTATTATATAGATTATTGCCACTGGCATTAAAATTAGGTGCGTTTAGGTTGTTTTGTGCGTTATTTAAGTTTTGATATTGATTGTTTTGATTGTTATAAGCATTATTTAAAGTGGAATTATTACCTAAATTATTAAACCTATTTTGTGGGTTAAAGTTAGCATAATTTCCATTTTGATTTGGCTCTATATTAAAATTATTTTCACCATTATTTCTTGTAATATTATTTTGATTTAAACTGTTAATTTGAGGGTTTTGTTGTGGTGAACTTATTTTGTTATTGGCAACCAAAAGTTGATTTGCGTTTAAAGAAAAATCTCTTTCAAAAGGTCTTGCACTATTTTGATTATAAATTTTTAATAAACTTTTATAATCATCGGTTTCAGCATTAATAATAGGATTATTAGGGTTTAAATTTGGTTCGTATAAAGTGCGTAAATAATTAACATTTTCTGGGTCTATTGTTTTTTGTTTTGGCTTTGGTTTGTAAGCCTCATCGTAAACAAATTTTCTTGGCTTTTCTTCTTCCTTATTTATGCCTCTACTCTTCCAAATTTCTTCATCATCTCTAGTTGTAAAAAGTTTGCTTTTAGGGGTTTCTTCTTCCTCTTCATCTTCTTTTTTTGATTTTGAAATTAAACCAAGCTTTACTTTAGCATTGTTAATTTCTTCTTCACTTTCAACATTTTCACTATCTTCATCTTTAATAAAAATGTCGTTGTCATCTTCATTATTAATTTTCTTTAAAGTTTTTTCTTCTTCCTGCTTTAAAACTGTTATAGGTTCTTGAATAACAGGCTCTTCATATACTTTCTCTTTAGTTTCGAGTTCTTGCAAATCAGTTGCAATACGATTAAAGTTTGTATAGTTTTTTGGCTGTGGTTGAGTTATTTTACCTTGTTTAATTCCATCTAGATAAGAAATTATAAAATATAACGAAATTATAAACAAAATTGCATACACAACAATTCCAGCAACACTGTGCAACAAACTTGTTACTGGGTAAGTAAAAACACCAACAAGTAACCCACCAGGAGTATAAACCGATTTATAGCAAGATAGCAAATATCCGCCATAACCTAAATTTTCACCACCTGTAAAGCCAGTAACACAAATATGCAAAACACAAACAAAAAAGAAATAACTTAAAAACAAATAAACTAAATATTTAATTGAATAAACAAATTTTTTGTTCATTAAAATTGCAATACAAAACAAAATTACTAATAAAAGAATAGGATATAACATAAAACCAAAAACACCCAGTAAAAATGCTTTTACAGGGTATACAAATTCAAAAGTGGTAAAAACAAGAAGCAAGCAACACAGCACAATGGTTGCTATAGATAGTTGTTTTTTTGTTTTATTGCTTAATCCTTTTCTTTCTCTTTTAATTGTTTCCAAGGGTGAAATAATCTCCTTAATAATAATCTTTTGCTATAAAAGTTTTAAGGGAACTTAATTGTGCAAGAATTTTTATTTATTTTAAACTTTTTTAAAAAGTTGTTGTGGTAATTTTTTATATTAGTAACCTTATCTAATTAATTTTATAAATCGTTTTTTTAAGTTTGAAATGTTAAAATTCATCTAAACTAATTGTAAATGAAATGTCAAAGTCAAATAGAATTGCAGTTAGAAGTTGGTGGTACCATAACTTTAAAGAGTTTTTTAAATATTAATTGCAAAAAAATAAATATAAATATTTTGCTTTAAAAGCACTATTAAATTTGCAAATTATATTAACCAACTTAATTTTACTTAAAATTAAATTCTTTTGACAATTACAATTTTTTTAAAACATAAACATATGCTAACTTATTTATTTTGAATGTTTATATATTAAAAATTATAACACACAAGCAAATTAAACTCAAATAATTATCAAGTTAAAAATTTTTAAAATAAATTTTAGTTAAACTTTTTTTAATAAGTTAATGCACTATTTTAAGTGTTAATTCCGTTTAATTTTTAATTAAAAACATCAAACAACTCTTCATTAGGTTTACTAGAAACAGCACTTCCGCACACATTACCATAATTAAAAATTTTAGTTATAACACGGTTAATATCCTCTAGTGTTACTTTTTCAATTTCTTCTAACTTTTCTTCAATAGGCACAAGCCTGTTAAAAGTTACAATGTTACTTGCATTGCTTTTTGCTATACTTGAAGAGGTTTCAAAGCCAGAAATAACAAGGCATTTACAAAAAGTTTTTGCTCTCTCTAGCTCTTTTTCAGTTAAGCCATTTGCAACAAGTTCATCTATTTCCTGCTTAACAAGTTCTATAGCCTTTGTTTGATTTGTTGGATTTGTGCCAAAACTAATAACAATAGAGCCACCACATTCATAAAGTTCTGGAGAGCAAGAAATTGAATAAACCAGTCCGTTTTCTTCCCTAACCTTTTGGAAAAGGCGAGACCCCATACCTCCACCAAAAACAAAGCACAAAAGATTGTAAGCCATTTTTTCTTCGCTATAAATATTACCACAAGGGAAACCTAAAACAACTTGGGTTTGAGCAACTTCCTTTTTAACAAAACTAAAACTTTTGTCTGGCACAATTACTTTAGATTTTAATTTCTTTTCAATTTCATTTTTCTTCGTAAATTTAGAACCAATATATTTTTTTACAAGTTTTTCTACATAAGCAAGAGGAAAATCTCCCACAACAGAAACAACAATGTTTTGTGGCACATAATGAGTTTTAACATACTCTATAATATCTTTTTGCTTAATACCAGTTAAACTTTCCTTTGTGCCAATAATAGCCCTTTGGAGTGGAGAACCTGCATAAAAGTTTTTACAAAATTCCTCATATGCAACGCTTTCTGGGTCGTCATCGTACATATCTATTTCTTCAAAAATAACTTGGCGTTCTTTTTTAATTTCAGCTTCTTCATATTTAGAATTAAAAACCATATCGCTTAAAATGTTTAAGCAATCTTCAAATTTTTCGTTTAAACAAGTTGCAAAAAAACAAGTAATGGTTTTAGAAGTAAATGCATTTGCATTTACACCCATTTCTTCAAGTTCAGTGCAAATTTGTTTTGCTGTTCGTTTTTGCGTTCCTTTAAAATTTAAATGTTCTATAAAGTGGGAAATTCCACTATTACTATCATCTTCTTTATTACTGCCAACATCCACTGCAATATAAAGTGCTGCTGGGCGGTTTGCTTCTACTTTTTTAAAAACTAATCTTAATCCGTTTGGGTATTGTTTAAAAACAGGCTTCATTTTTATATAACTCCTTATTTTACACAATAATTATACCAATTTTTAAAATTTTCTAAAATATATTTAAGGTAATTTTTAAAAAATTTTTAAACAAAATTTTTATTATTTTAGAATTGATTGTTTTTACCCAACTTAAACACATAAAAAATATGTAAACAAATTTAAAAGGCTAAAGGTTTTAATGTTTTATTTTAAATTATAACTAAGAAATTGTTTCTGTAACCGTTGTAACATTCAAGCCTTTGTTTTTTAAAGCTTTTATAATTCTATCTAACACCTTTGCCGTTTTTTCAGTAGGGTGCATTAAAATAAGGTCTCCACCAACTGTTTTATCTACCGCACGAGAGAAAATTAAATTTTCATCTTTATCTCTCCAATCAACAGTGTCTCTGCTCCACATAATTGTTTTATAACCTAGGTGGCTAGCAACAGTTAAGGTGCTATCGTTAAAACTGCCAGAAGGTGGCGCAAAAAGATTCATTTCTCTGCCGATAATAGATTTAACAAGTTCGTGAGTTACATAAATTTCGTCTTGATTTTTTTCCATAGAAAGTTTTGAGTGGTCTTTATGATTATAACCGTGGCTTGCAATTTCAAAACCAGCTTCATCTAACTTCTTTAACATTTCGTTATTTTTTGCAACCCAGCATCCACCAACAAAAAAGGTGGTTTTTACATTGTTATTCTTTAAGGTTGCAATCATATCATCTAAATATTCTGTGCCCCAATAAACATTAATCATTAAACTTACATTGTTGTTTTTACGGTTGCCATAATAAATAGGGCTTTGCTTTGTAACACTAACAACACTAGATACTGGCGAAAACAAAGATAAACTAAAAACAACCGCCAAAATAACCCCCAAAATTATGTTGCAGGTTATGTGAATAAAACGCTTTTCATTATTTGTGTTAAAACCAAAAATCTTCATAATAATAATTATATGACAACCCCCCAACAAAAAAGAATAAGAAATTTAAAGCAAATTTTTACCTAATTCCCTATTCTTTTACTTTTATTAATTTTATTTTTGGTTATTTTTAAAAAAGTTAAAGTGTTTATATATTCTAATTTTCCAAACCTAACAAATAATCAGTAGTAACACCAAAGTATTCTGCTAGCTTAATTAAGTTGAACAATTTCACATAAACTCTTTCATTCTCATATTTATATAATTCTTCGATACTTATTTTTGCTAGTTTACCCAACTGTTTTAATGTCAACCTATTTTCTATTTTAATTTATGCAAACGACAATCAAATATTTTTTTTTAAATTCTCTTTCATATAGAGAGATTATAAATAAAAATTTTAGTAAAGTATTTAGATACCCATTTTAGAAAACTTTATTAATCTTCTAAACCTAATAAGTAGTCAGTTGAAACACCAAAATATTCTGCCAACTTTACTAGTTGAAATGAAATAATATCTGTTTGACAATTTTCCCAACGACATAAAGAAGAATGACTTATACCTACTTCTTTTGAAAGCTCCGCATAAGATAAACCCTTTTCTTGCCTTAAATCTTTAAGCCTTTCAGCAAAGACTATCCTGATATCTCTTTTCATACGATTATTATATTTCATAAATGGGATAAAATTCTTGACATCCCATATTTGTTATATTAAAATATATCTCATATATGAGACAGTTAATTCTTAATACAAAAATAATATTAGATTATCTTAAAACTAATAAATTATCAAAGAAAGATTTTTGTGAAAAATGTGGCGTTAGCCTAAGTCATTTTAACAAAGTTCTTAAAAATAATTATGCAGATGAAATTACCATAACTAAAATTTCACAAGCAATGAAGGTTTATCCATTTGTAATAACTATTCAAAGTTCTATTGTTTATGTATATTAAAATAATTATTTATAAATAAAACTAACTTATAATAAAAGCAATTTAAATTGGCATTCTTATTATTTTACATTTTATTATTTATTTTTACTATTTATTGTTTTATTTAATGTTTTTCGATAAAAAAACTAATTATTTTGTTTATAATTTATTACTAAAAAACTTTTAAAAATAGCAATATTTTTGTACAATAAAAAGTAGTTAAATAAGGATTTTTAAATAAAATTTTACAAGGTTTAAATTAAATAAAATAAAACTTAGTTTTTTATATTTTTAAAAAAAACATAACTAAGTTTTAAATTTAAAGGAGTAAATTATGAACACTTGTGCCAACCCAGATGAAATTTTGAAATACATAAAAACTAATAAATTAACTAAAGAAAAATTTTGTGAAAAATTTAATATAGAACTTAACATATTAAACAATATTTTAAATGGCGAAAAGGTTGAAACTAAAGTTTTTTATGAACTGGCACAATCCATTAAAGTTGACATATGTTTTTTATATAATGAAAATTGCACTAAAGCATTGTTTATTTGCTAAAATGTTTGAAGAGTTTTTATTAAAATAATTTAATGCTTTTTAAATATAAACGTTCGTTGTTAAAAAGTTTAAAAAAACAAAAAAAACAAGTAAAAATAATTACTTGTTTTTTTATTTTTATATTTAAAAAATATATTATAATTTCTCAACTAATTTAAGGTCTACTCTGCCCTTTTCATCTATTTTAATTACTTCTGCTTTAACAGTATCGCCAATATTAACAACATCGGTTACTTTTTCTACCCTGTTTTTAGAAAGTTTTGAAATATGAATCATTCCATCTTTGCCAGGAGCAAATTCAACAAAAGCACCAAATTGCATTATTCTTGCAACTTTACCTTCATAAACCTTGCCAACTTCAAGGTCGCTTGCAATGTTTAAAATAAGTTCTTTTGCTCTTTGAGCCATTTTATCATCACTGGTTGCAATAAACACTTTGCCATCATCATCAATGTCTATTTTAACGCCAGTTTCATCTATAATTTTGTTAATAACTTTTCCGCCACTGCCAATAACTTCTCTTATTTTTTCTGGGTCGATGTTAAACGAAATTATTTTTGGAGCATATTTAGAAAGTTCTTTTCTTGGTTCTTTAATTGTGTCTAACATAATGCCTAAAATATGCATTCTGCCTTCTTTTGCTTGGTTAAGAGCTGTAGTTAAAATGTTTTTATCTATACCTTTAATTTTAATGTCCATTTGAATGGCAGTTATGCCTCTTTCAGTGCCTGCAACTTTAAAGTCCATATCTCCTAAGAAATCTTCCATACCTTGAATGTCGCTTAAAACAGCAACTTTGCTACTTTCTGTATCTTTTATAAGCCCCATAGCAATGCCAGCAACTGGGGAAGAAATTTGAACGCCAGCATCCATTAAAGATAAGGTTGAGCCACAAACACTAGCCATTGATGATGAACCATTTGAGGAAAGCACTTCACTAACAAGTCTTAAGGCGTAAGGGAATTCCTCTTCTGTTGGAATAACAGGTTCTAATGCTCTTTCAGCTAAAGCACCGTGACCAATTTCTCTTCTGCCTGGACTTTTTAATTGGCGGGCTTCGCCAGTAGCATATGGAGGCATATTATAATGATGAATATATCTTTTAGCATCTTCATCATCTAAACCTTCTAATTTTTGCACTTCGCCTATTGTGCCAAGTGTGCAACAGTTCAAAACTTGGGTTTGCCCACGAGTGAAAACTGCACTACCGTGAACTCTTGGTAAAACACCAACTTCACACCATATTGGGCGAATTTCGGTTAGTTTTCTACCATCAGGGCGGGTACCATTATTTAAAATTTTTGCTCTAACTTTTTCCTTTGTCATTTTATACATAACATCGGCAATCATTTTTTGTTTATCTGGGAATATTTCTGCAAAGTGGTTAAACACTTCTTCGTTTAGTTCTTCTTGCCTTAATTGTCTGGTTTCGCGGTCGAAAGTATCAAGTGCAAAATCTAGTTTCTTATCGGCATATTCTCTTACAGCTTTATCAACTTCTTCCTCTGGAACAAAAACTGGAAGGTCTGTTCTTTTTGGTTTACCAATTTTTGCTTGAATATCTTTTTGAAATTTAACAAGTTTTTTAATTTCTTCGTGTGCAAACATAATTGCATCTAACATTGTTTGCTCGCTAACTTGTTTTGCTCCTGCCTCAACCATTAAAATGGCTTCTTCTGTGCCACTTACAGTTGTATGCATAAGGCTTTTTTCTTTTTCTTCTGCATTTGGGTTAATAATAAATTTATCATCAACAAGCCCAACAACAACAGAGCCTGTAGGTCCAGCAAATGGAATATCAGAAATTGTTAGTGCAACAGAAGATGCTATCATTGCAAGAGGTTCTGGTGCAACATCTGGGTCTACCGACAATGCGGTGCAAACAACAGAAACATCGTTATAAAACCCTTTTGGGAAAAGTGGGCGTAGAGGACGGTCTATTAAACGAGAGGTTAAAATTGCTTTATCGCTTGGTCTACCTTCGCGTTTTTTAAATCCTCCTGGAATTTTACCCACTGAATACATTTTTTCTTCAAAATCTACTCCAAGCGGAAAAAAGTCTATTCCATCTCTTGGGGCATCTGACATTGTAACGCTTGCTTGTATGGTAGTTTCTCCACATTTTACCCAGCAAGTGCCATTGGTTTGTTCTGCATACTTTCCTGTTTCAACAGTTAAAGTTTTGCCACCAACGGTGGTTGTAAATACATTATTTTCTTTCATTTCTTCTCCTTTAAAACACAACTTAATTATATATAAATTAACAAAGTTTAGTCAACTTAATTAAAATTATAAACTAAATTTAAAAGTTTGTTAAAAAAAGCATTTTAAAATTTTTAAATATGTTTTGCTTTTAAATTTTTAACATATAAAAAAACAACTAATTCTTAAATTTATAAAACTATTTATTTTTTTTGTTTTTTTATTTTAACATATTTGCTAAGAATATAAAAAAATAGCGGAAACACATAAAAGCACTTTATGTATTTTACCCGCTATTTAATTTTATTATCTTAAATTTAATTTCTTTTTAAGTTCTCTGTATCTAGTAATATCTTCTTGTTCTAGGTATTTAAGCAAACCTTTTCTTTGACCAACAAGTTGCATCATACCACGCCTTGAGTGTTTATCTGCTTTGTTAAGCTTAAGGTGTTCGGTTAAGTGATTAATTCTTTCAGTTAAAATTGCAACTTGAACTTCAGTAGAACCAGTATCCTTTTCGCTTCTTGCAAAAGTAGATATTATTTCTTGTTTTTTTGCTTTATCCATTTTAATTACTCCTTTTTATAATTTGCCAAAAACCAAGCAACCGTTAATTTTTATAGGAGTAAAAACGCGCATCACTTCGTTTAAGGTATTTAACTTTGTTATTTTATAACTTTTATAAAGTTTTGTCAACCTTTATTTTTTTACTAATATTTGTGTGTATAGTTTTATTATTTGCGTAAAAATAAAACTTTTTTTATTGCTTTTTATTATTCTTACCCCAACTAGTTTTTTAGGTATTTAAAAAGTAAGTAGAGGTTATTATAAAAACATTAAAGGTAAAAAATTATTATATCATTTTATTCTTATTTGTTTAAAAGTAAAGTTTTTTTATTATTTTTTTAATTTATTGCACTAATAAGTAGTGTTATGAATTTGAAAATTAATTAAGAAAATTTTATATGAAAAATTTAAAAACATAACAACCACTATACCATTTTAATATAACAACTTACAACATAAAAAAAATAAACTATTATTTGTTTTTTTTATTTTATTAACAATTTTTAAAAAGTACCTTATATCATAAAAAAGATTTGTTTGCTGTCTTCTTATAAATTTATTATTAAACTAAACTTTCAACTATTTTCATCTAAAACTTTTTGCAACTCAATTTCTGCTTTTTTAACAAATAAGTTGCTATAATCCACTGGCAAGTTAAGTTCAACTAAATATTGTTTTATTTTTTCGATAGAATTAAATTTGCTATCTTCAATTGTTTCAATTTCCATTAACAAATTGCCATTAACAACTTCTTTAATTTCAAACATTATGTTATCTTTTGTTAATTGATATTCATATTCGTTTATGTTTAAAATTTGAGTATAACCAATAGCATTTAAAAAATTTTTTGCATCTTCCTGATTAGCAATTTCAACATTATAAGAGGTTTGTTCAACAATTTCATCTTCATTATTAAAAACTTTTTGTTTAAAGCATAACCTAATACTTTTACAAGTATTTTTATCTTCAGTATATAAGCTACGAATTATAACTGCTTTTGATAAAATATTTCTAACTGAATCGTTTTTAATATTTAAAGTTTTTGGCACGAAATAACAGTCTTTTAAATACTGAGTGGTTTTTAATTCAAAACCCTTTTCAATTAACAAATTTAACATTTGTTGTTTTGTTGCATTCAATTTAACTGTAATTTCATTGTTATCTTTTAATGGCATTTAAATGGTTCCTTTATTTTAATAATTTATAATTTTGCTTAAAAATTTTATTTAACATTAAATATTATTTTAACACTTTAAAAAACAAAGAAGAAATTATCATAAAAAAATTTTAGAGTTAAAATTTTAATTAAAAAGCTATTTAATTAATAATATTTTTAACACAATAAATAAGCATTTATTTTGTTAATTTAAAAGTTAAGTTTATAACTATATTCCCAGCATTTTCGGAAAAAGTTACCGTGTTTTTAGAGGCATATAAAATTGCGCCATCGTAAATTTCAAAGTTATCTTCATCTGTTTGGCGTATAAGCGACACTTTAACACTTTTATCCATAGGTTGCATTTCTGCTTTAAAAACGGTTCCATAATTAAGTTTGCCAACAGTTTGCCCATTGGTGAAATTAAAAGTGGTTTGAGTAGAATTTTCTTTTGAAGAAACTACATTTTCTACATTTTCAGTAACTTGTAACTTCATAGTTTGTTACCCCTTTATTTTGGTTTATGGTAATGGTGTCGTGTCTAATGGAGAAAAAGAACCTTCCCCATTTTGAGTGGTAAAGCCATCTTGCATTTTTTGTTGAAGCATAGTTTGTAAAGTTGTTTGTGATTCATCTAAATCCTGACCAAATTCACCTTGTTGAGTTACAAATTCAAAATCTTGTAATGGGGTTTCATACTGCTCTTGTTGCAATGGTAAATTAAACTCAGAATACCCACCATAACTTGAAACCTCATCTGCACTAGATAAATGGTTTGTTGTAGAATCAAAACTTGTTTCTTCCTGCAAACCTTGATTGGCTTGCTCTAATAAAGTATTTTCAACTTGATAGGAATAACCATAAGTTTGTAGACTTTCCATTTCATAACCAGAATCGCTTCCATTAATCATAGCCTGAATTTGTTCTTTTGTAAGTGCTGGAGCAAATTCTGTTTTTGCAAGATTATTATCTCCAACCCTAACGATAATATCGCCACTAGTTTCTTGTTGACCTTCGTTTTGCTCGATACCAGAATTTGATATGCGCATCACTGGACTTTCTTCACTGCCTTCAACAGAAACTAAATTATTAACACCCAAGCGTTCCAACAAAACAGGAACTGAAATTTTATTAATTGTGTCGGTTAACTGTTTTATGCTTTGAGTTAAACTTAAAAGACTATCGCTTAATTGTTCTGCACTTATAACAAGGGCTTGACTATAGGTTTTACCAGAAGAAGTTTCAACTGGAATATAATCAGTTCTGTTAGGATGGTCTTCCATATGTTGTGCTCTAACTTCACCTATAAATTCAGCAAGTTTTTCACTAACTGTTGAAGTAAATGTTGTGCCAATTTCGGTTCTCTCCTCTTTCTCACTAAACTGTATTGCTTTTGGGTTAGCAACAAAACCTTCTAGAGCAGATATAAACTCTTCATTATCTGCACTAGGGTTGTTAAAATGGTTTATAACATTTGCAAGGTTTTTAGAAAGCATTCCACAAGTTTGATAGTAAATAATGTTGTTGCCAAATCTAGCATATTTTTGACTTTCTCTTGCACTAACATATTGCAACAAATCTTTACAATTATAAAATGGAGTGCCATCTACAGACAAAAGCGGTTTATCGCTAAAAGTAGAGGCATATTTTTCAACAACATCAAAATCAGTGTTTGGCATTTCTCCACTAGCTTTAAATTGGGCAATAACATTTCTAGCTTCTGTAGCACCTACTGTTAAAACAAGGTTCTTAACCCAAGCAGTTTCTTCAACCCCATCTAAATTTTTTGGTTCAAACATTTTTGGCATTTCTTTACCTGTAAGGTTTGAACTAAGTGCCAATCTTGTAAAATCTCCTTGAGTTATAGGCACACGGTTATGCACTATGCCCATTAATGCCATTTCACTAACATCATTTCTAGAAGTTGTTACGGCATCTATAAAAGTTTCAACATTTTCCTTTTTAGGTAAAACTCCTAAAATTTTAGTCATAGCATAAATTGCAATTTCTGGAGTAGGATTTTTATCATCAATAATGGTTGATAATCTTTTTAATAACGGAGAATAACTTCTTTCAAGTTCTTGCTTACTGTTAACTTGACTATCTAAAAAGTAAGACACTAAATTGTTAAAAGTTTTATTGGCAGCGTTATAAAAAGTTGGCATATGTTGAGATATGAACATATTTTCATATGTTGCTGTTGTGTTTTGCTCGGCGGAAGTAATATCTCTTATTTGTTTTTGGCTTTCTGCTATTTGAGCTTGTTTTTCTGGGTCTCTCATAAAAGTTGCAAGTTCTTGTGCCTTTGTTAAAAGAGAGCTAATAAAAATTCCATCATAAACATAGGCTTGTTTTTCACTATTTGTTATGTGATAAAACATACTATTATTTGTTAAACCTAGCAAACTCAACAGTTTTTTATCGTGCGAAGTAGTGTAACTTCTTTCTCTGCTACTTAAAATTTTTGCGTGTTTATTAATTTCATATTGATGTTTATGAAAAGCCTCGTGAGATAGCATTATGCTAGAATGAGCAAGGGGTACTTTTTCTAAGAAAACTTCATCTGCAATTATTTTATTTGCACCGCCCAAAAATTTACCTTTAATAGGGTCGTTAGCTGGTGCATTAAATGTATCGTAAGAAACGCCCTTTTTAACACCTAATTGTGCAAGAGCGAAAGAAATAACATCTTTATAATATTGTTCCGAATTTCCATTTGTGCCATAAACTAACCTGCTTGCAAGAGTGTGTTGTAATGCTTCAGGGTTGTTACTTGGCAAAATAAAATCTTTATATAAAAAACTCCTTAAATTATCATCTATCTCTGTTCGTTCCATTTCTCTCTCCAAATTAAGTTTTTTATTTATTATGTTTTTTGTTAAATTTCAAAACATAATAACCATTAAAAATTTCCTGAAATTTAAAATATTAAAACATTTCAAAAAAAACAAAAATAATGTAAATTTGTTGTATTATTAATTTTTTTAGTTCTGCAATTATATTATTGAAAAACATAAAATTTTGGTTAATTCTTTTAAAATTAAAAAAACACAGCAATCTAAATTTACACCATATATTTTAAAGCAAAATGGGCATTTTGTCAATATTGACTAATTCAAAAAGTATTTTAATTTGCACAATAAAAAAAGTTTTAACATTATAATTAAATTTAAAAACATAACATTTTTTTAAATATTTTAATGTTAAAACTTTTATTCTTTTTAGAATTTTTTTTTAAATGTTTAAAACACTTTTAAAAAAGCATTTTTATATAAGGTTTATACCTAATAAAACTAACATTTTAAATGGTTTTTAAAATTAAACTAACCTGATTATAAAAATTAGAATTAGTTAATTTGCTAACAACTTTTTTGTTTTCTATTAAAGAAAATAATTCCATTTCACTTTCAATGCTTAAAATGTTTAATTCCACAAAAGTTTGTAAGCAAAAAATAAATTGTTTAAAGTTTATTTCCTTATTAGTTTCTTTAATTTTTTTGTATAAATCTATTTCATTATAAAAACTTGCGTGACTGGAAGCAAAATTACTAAGCAATTTAAAATAATGCCCAAACACATTTCTGTCTACCGATAAATTTTTAAAAATTCCGCTATCAACTTTTTTATAGTTTGGAATATAAATTTTTGCGTTAGATATTTCTCCAATTGCATTTAAATAGGTTTTAGATAAAACTGGGTCTAATAACACAATGGTTTTATAAACTCCAAAATTATTAAAGTTTATTGGGCATAAAATTACAGCATTTATTCCGCTATTGGAAATAACCTCGTTTATATAATGTTCGCACCCCTTCCCATTATTACTTTCCTTTAAAAATTCTAAATAGCCTTCAAAGGTAGAACACACAAAAAGCGTGCCAAAAAGTTCTTTACTAGCATTTTCAATTAAGGTTTGCAACTTCTGCTTATTATAAGTTTCCACTTTTTTTGGCGTTGATTGTTGAAAACTTACCTGTTTTAAATACTCACCAAAAATAACATCATTGTTCCTTGGTTTCTCCAGTAGCCCTGTTGATATATTTTTTGCCAACCCTTTAATGTAACTTTTGTTTTTATAGTTGCTTATTTGTAATTCAAATTGAATATTTCTTTCGCTACAACTTTTAATAAGAGGCAAATATTTATAACTATTAAACGCTACAATCCCTAAACTTTTATTATTAATGTTTATATGATTAGGGTGCTTAGGCATTGGTGAAACACTTGCAGTTTTATCTAGCTTAATATTAAATACTGGCTTTGGGTTACCACACCCACAAGGTTCAAAACACTCAAGGTCTTTTGCTAGTTTCACAGTAACTTGTTCTCTTGTTAAATCTAGGTCGTAATTATTGCAAGGAACAAAGTCTTTAACAGTATAATTTTCGGCTAAAAATTTATTAATGCTGGTTATAAAATTTTTAAAGTTTTGAGTTTTTATTGTAAGCCCAGCAGCCATTTTATGCCCGCCAAATGCCTCCAGAACCTCTTTTAAGCTTGAAATGGCACTAAATATGTCTATATCATTAACGCTTCTAGCACTGCCTTTTAATTCGCCATCTTTCTCCTGAAATAAAATGGTTGGTCTATGAAATTCGTTTGCAATTTTAGCAGAAACAATACCCAAAATACCACTATCCCACTTTTTACTATAAAGCACAATACAGTTATAATTTGCAAGGTTAATGTGAGTTAATTTTTCTATAACATCTTCATAAACTTTGTTGCACAAACTTTGCCTTTCGGTGTTTAAATTGTTTAAAGTTTCTATAGTGTTTTCTAAAAACAATTTGTCTTCTTTAATATACAATTTCAATGCAACGCCAGCATCGCCCATTCTACCTGCGGCATTAATTTTAGGTGAAAGTTTAAAGGCAATGTCGGTAGAACTTGCATTAAAATCTAGTTTATTATCTTTCATTAAAAGTTTAATTCCAAGAGGTAAATTATCGTTAAAATTTTGCATACCAAACTTAACAATTGCACGATTTTCATCTACAAGCGGAACAATGTCTGCTATGGTTGCAATTGCACAAATGCCAAGATATTTTTTTGCTTCATTCAAACCACTTAATGCTTGCACAATTTTAAAAGCAACACCTGTACCGCACAATGCATTAAAGGGATATTTTTGGTTTGGCAACTTTGCATTTACAACAATTGTGTTTGGTATTTTTTCTGGAATATCGTGATGGTCGGTTATAATAATATCTATACCTAAGGTTTTTGCATATTCAACTTCTTCATAGCACGAAATTCCACAATCCACTGTTATTATTAAATTAGGGTTATACTTTTGCTTGATGTTTAAAATAGAAGCATTTGTTAAACCATAACCATCAACATAACGATTTGGCAAAAAATAATCTACATAAAACTTTTTACTTGCAAAATATTTAATTAAAATGGCACTTGCACTAACACCATCTACATCATAATCTCCAAATATTAAAACCTTTTCGTTTTTCTCTATTGCTTTGTTAACTCTTGCAACGAGTTTATCCATACCAGACAATAAAAATGGGTCGTAAAAATCTTTTTCTGTTGGGGTTAAAAAGTGTTCAATTTTTTCTTCGCTATCAAATCCTCTTGAAATTAAAAGGTCCACAACTATATCTGTAAGATTATATTTTGTTATAATTTTTTGCTTTAAATTTTGTATGTTTTGTTCTTTTTCCATTTTTCTTTATTATAATATTGCAAAATAAAGCCCAACAAAAAATTGGCTTAATTTTAGCATTATAATCCTTTCATTATATTTTAATTAAAATTATTTCTTTATTATTTTAACACATTTTAATAAAAACAAAAAATAAATTTATTAGTTTATTTTGTTTTTTAGAAATTAATTATTCTATTTTTATAATTTAATTTTAACCAAAAAAATTGTTTTTAAAAATTTTATTTTGCTTTAAAATACAATTAAAAATTTATAAATAAAAAAGAAGCAACAAAAAGGTATGCTTCTTTTTAAATTTTTATATTAGTTTTAAAATTTTAATTGTTAGTCTTTCTTTGTATCATCTTCATCGTCTTCTTCAACAACTTCAATAATAACCTCATCATCTTCTTCAGAGTTTTCTTCTTTTACTTTATTTGTTACCAACTCTTCTGATTCATTGTTATTTGTTTCATCAACAACTGCAACCTCTTCGTTAATGGTGTCGCTGTCTTCATCATTCTCATCATCATCTTCTTCATCAGTATCATCAATTTCAACAACTTTTGCAGCTTTATCTTTATTATTTTTTTGTGAAACAACTTCAACTTCATTCTTTTTAGGTTTTGGTGCAGGGCGAACTAAATTATTTTTCTTGTTAACTAAAACCCAGAAATCTGGCAATATTAAATTATGAGTTACAAATAAAATAACAATAGCAAACACACTTGCTAAGCCTAAATGTAAAATTGGAACAACTCCAAATAAACCAACAACAACTGCTATACAAGCCATTACACAAAATATTGAAACATTTTTAACAAAATTTTCTTTTAAAACAATGTCTGCAAGTTCTTTATTAGTTTTAGAATCAAATTTTGGGTCTCTTAATTTTTCTTTAATATCAAAGAAGAAACTTGCACTATTGTATATGCTAACTAATAAAACAATACCAAGTAATGCAAAGAAATATATGTTAATTTCAATTCTTGATAAAATCATAAATGCACAGAAAAGCAATAAATCTAATATTCCGCCAAAAGCCACAGTTAAAGCTCCTGCCAACTTAAAGCGAATACAACTATAAATTGTAACTAAAGTTAAAGCAAAAACTAATGCTGCTATGCAAGCAATTACCGTTCCAGAAAGAATTAAGCCATCTATTTGTGTAGTGCTTTTTGTTAAATCGTAGTAAGTGTCTAAAATTTCTGCTTTATTACTTTCTTGTAAGGAAGTATAAGCATCATAATCGTTAAATTCTTTATTTAAAGCTAGGCGTATTCGTTCAATATTAGAAGCACTTTTTTGCCTTATATTAATAATTAAACTTCTACCAAAGTTTGTTTCCTGTACTTGTAGAGAATATATATTTCCGCCTAAACTTGAAATAATATCTTTAGATTTTCCTGCAGCGTAATTAACATATTCATCTATTGTTTTGTCTTCATCACTTTGTAAAGTGTCGTTTCCAAGGTCTAACACAATTTGTGTGCCACCAGTGAAATCAAAACTTTTGTTAAAACCAAATATGCACCCAAAAATAAGGGCAAATAATAATATTACAGCTACAGCAATTAAATAAATGTGCAAACCAATTTTATTTTTAAGGTTATTAAGGCTATTAAACTTCATCTTTTATAGCCTCCCTTTTCAAGTTATATAGTTTTTTGTTGGAACTATTTATTGGCAAATATATTTTGCATAGGCCGCGAGTTACAACATAAACTGTAAATAAATTAACAAACAAACCAATAAATAAACTAACAGCAAAGGTTTTAAGCCCTGCAATGCCAACTAGATAGAAAATAACACTTGCTATAAGTAAAAGGCAATATTTTTCTAAAGTTGGTAAAAAGGTTTTTCTAAAACCACTTGTTACTGCATTTGGTATTTTTTTACCAATTGCATATTCCTTTTTAATTTTTTCAAAAGCAGTTATATTGCTTGCAACTAAAAGTGCAAAAACAACAAGAACGCCCATTATCCCACTAAAATCTAACATAACAAGAGGTATTGATTGTAGTAAGAAAGTGTAAAGAATTGTGAAAACCAATAATGAAACACTACCCATAACCCCTAAAATACGATAGCGAACACACGTAAACACAACGCTTGCAACAAAAATAATGGCAATGGCAAAAAGTATAAGAGTTGTTTCGTTACCTATAAAGAAACCTGTTGAAGTGTTAAGCCCTGCACTTGTTTTTCCACTCATTAAAGTGTTAAACTCCATTGGTTTTGCAAGTGTGTTAAGTTGCATTGTCATAGCACGAGCAGAAGCTTCTGTTGTGGTTGTTAAAGTTAAGCTTGAAACTCCACTTTCCATATCGTAACCACCGTTGCTTGCATCTTCACCATTCATATACATATAAAGTTTGCCAGAATCATCAGCAATTTTTTGAGTTAATTCTTTAAATGCTTTTTTGCCTTCTTCATCAAACTCTATAGTAATAACATAGCCATCGCTACCATCACTATTTATTTGGCTAGCATAACTATAAGTACACTTTGTTATATGTTTGCCTGAAACAAAACCTTCTTCTAGTTCATTAGAACTACTACTGCTAAAAGTTATTCCCTTTTCTGCACCAATTAGCCCAAAAACATCTACATTATATTTGCTAGATAGTTCTCTAAAACTTACTTCGGAAATTTCTACCCTTACATTATTGTTTTGTTGTGTTATATTAAACCCAAAACCACCCAATGCAGAATTCAACTTTGAAACTGTTTTTTTAACATTATTCTCTAACTCGTAACCGGTTATTGAACTATCGGCTGGCTCGTACATTGCAACATATCCGCCATTTACATCGTAACCGAAATTTATTGCTTTAAAAAAGCCATTGAAAGTTGTGGTGGTGGTAGGAATAATAAAACTAGCAAAAGTTAAAACTAAACCAATAACAACAAGTGCTGCAATAATGCAAAGTTTTACTATACTTCTTTTTTTGGTCATTTAAGCCTACTCCTTATCAATATGCGTTTAATTATATAAAAAAACAATAATTAAGTCAATTATAATTTTATTTAAACATTAACAAAATTTAAAATAATTAAACTATTCATACAATTATTAACTTTAAAACAAATTTTAAACTTAATTTGTATTTATTTTAAGTTAGTTAATAAAAAATTTTAGCTAAATTTTTATATAATCATATCGTATAACAAAACATTATTTTTTTAAATTCTTCATAAAAAGCTTTGCTTTATAAAGGTTAAAATTTGCAGTATAATTTTAAATAATAAAAAAAGACCTTTAACACAATAAAAGGTCTTTCAGAATTTATAATAGTTATACTTTAAAAATTTATTGTTATTTATAAAATTTTATTTTTTCTATTTTTGCATATTTATGTTTCACTACTTTTTTATAAGGTTATCTATATTAAAATTTATATAGTTAGAAAACCCATAATAAGTTTATTAATTTTTTGCATAAATAATTATATAACTTAGCTTAAATGTTATTTAACACTATCTTTTAGCGTTAACAAAAATAACACCACAAATTAAACCAACCAAAGCAGAAAAAATTATGTCATATAAAAAACTTAAACCAAAATTAAAACTAGCAATTAAAACAGAAAACACTAAATAGGAAGTTATTGTGTATAAAACACCAGATGCTATGCCTTTAATTAATCCTTTAGATTTATCTTTTTTTAAAGTGGCTTTAACTCCAAATAAAATACTTAAAACTTTAATTACCTGATTAATTATTTTTATTACAATATCTGGCAGGCTAACAAACCTTAAAAATACTGCAAAAACAAGTATAGCAATAAGCGAAATGCTAATGCTTACAAGTAAACCACGAATTATGCCAGAAACATTATTTTTTAAAACCATTTTTTTTGTGCTTTCCATAACTTACCCACTTTTTAGTTTCTAATTACCTTTATAAATATTTTAATTAAATTTTTTTATTATTTTAAAAAGCAAATTTTTAATTTTATAACATAGTTTTAAAAAATAAAAATTAAAAATTTTATATTCTAACTTATTATAAAATTAAAATGTTTTTATAACCTTAAAAAACCTAAAACTTGTACAATTAACATAACTTACTTTTAATAATTATGAATTTGAAATAAAGGTAACTGCTATTAATAAAGTTATGAAATAATTTTTATTTTTATGACAAATATAAAATAAAAAAACTAACCACAAATAGTTTGTAGTTAGTTTAAATGTAACTTTTAAAGTTTTTAAGTTGTTATACCTTATTTAGATTTAGAAGTTTTGTTTTTATTTTTAATTTTGTTTATTATTTCATTTTCTTCTTCATCTTCTTTTTTCTCTTCATCAGCTTTTTCGGAAGTTTTTTCTTCTTCTTTTTTATTGTTACTGATAGAAGCACTTTCCTTTAAAACTTCCTTCTTAAGTTCTTCTTTGGCAGAGGTATCTTCATCATCTATAACATTGCCATCTTTGTCTAAAATTAAATCTTTCTTTTCATCTATACCTAAAATTACACTAGCATTAATGGTTAAATAACTAATTTTTTTAGTTTCTTCATCACCTGTTTTAATTGTAACAACTTTGCCCATATTGGTTTCTTTAATGCTAACAATTTCACCATACACTCCTGCATTGGTAACAATTTTATCCCCTGTTTTAAGGTCGTTTAGCATTTGCATTGCCTTTTCTTGATTTTTCTTTCTACTACGCATACCAAATATTATGTACCCTACAAGTAAAAGAACTAAAACAACCATTAAAATTATGTTGCCTATTTGGTTTGTTTCTGCCCCTAATAAATTAAACATATGTTTCTCCTTTTTAATTTTTATATAATTTAATTTTTTGTTTTAATTATAATTTAAATTTTTTAAAACTTTTTAAAAAATAATTTTTATTTTTTAACATCATTAAAAGTTTAAAAAATATAAAAACAATTTTAACATTTAAAATAAATTTCAAAACTATAATAAGTATAATTTAAAATTTTACTTTTAGCAAACAAAAAAGTTGCACAAAAAGTAAAAAAATGATTTTAATTGTAAAAGTTTTGTAAAAGTTAAAATTTATCACGCAATAAAATTTAATCTTTATACTTTTCGTAAAACTCTTTTCTAAAATCTAAAAATCTATCTTCATTAATAGCTTTCCTTATGTCACTCATCAATTTTAATAAAAAACGTAAATTATGCTTGCTAAGTAGTCTTGCCCCCAAAATTTCGCCTGCATTAAATAAATGTCTTAAATATGCTTTTGTATAGTTTTTGCAACATTCGCAATCGCACTCGGGGTCTAGCGAAGTAAAATCTTCTTTATACTTAGCATTTTTAATAACAACTTTTCCACAACTTGTGAAGGCAGTTCCATTACGGGCTATTCTTGTTGCTAACACGCAATCGAACATATCAACCCCTCTTAAAACACCTTCTATAAGGCAATCTGGACTACCAACCCCCATTAAATATCTTGGGCTATCAGTTGGCAATTCATCTTTCATAACATCTAAAATTTCATACATTTTTTCTTTTGGCTCTCCAACAGAAAGTCCACCTATAGCAATTCCACATTTAACATAAGGTTTTGCTAGTTTTAAACTTTCTAGCCTTAAATCTGCAAACACATTACCTTGCACTATTGGAAATAACATCTGTTTAGGATTTTTTTGCACGTCATAACAACGCTTGAGCCAAAGATTTGTTCTCTCCAATGCTTTTTTACTATCTTCATAACTTGTTCCATATTCAGTACAAACATCAAGTTGCATAATTATGTCCGACCCTAAATCGTTTTGTATTTTCATACACTTTTCAGGAGTCATCATATGCTTTTCCCCATTTAAGTGAGATTTAAACTCTGCCCCTTCATCTGTAACTTTTCTCATATCGGAAAGTGAAAAAACTTGAAACCCACCACTGTCGGTTAAAATTGGGCGTTTCCAATTCATAAAGGTATGCAAGCCACCTGCTTTTTTAATTAGTTCATTGCCTGGTCTTAAATATAAATGATAAGTGTTTGAAAGAATTATTTGAGCTTCTATTTCCTCTAAATCTTTTGGGGTTAAACTTTTAACGGTTGCTTGTGTGCCAACTGGCATATATATTGGAGTTTGAATTTCTCCGTGCGGAGTTTTAAAAATTCCTGTTCTAGCCCCACTTTGTTTACATATGTGAGTTGTTGTAAATGAAAATTCTTCTGCCAATTTAAAAAATCTCTCTTTTAATTAAAATATAAAAAACAATATTTTAAATAGGATATTTAATATATAAATATTAATTAACTTATTTTAATAAAGAGATATTATCATAAATTAAAAACAAAATAAAGCACTTTTTTATTTTATAAGTTCATTTATAAATGTTTACCATAATTTATAATCAAATTAAATATTAATAAATTTCTCCTGAATAAGCACTTATATCAACAATTTTATTTCTCATCAAAACTTTAATTAACGGTTTTTTAAAAACATTTTATAATTTTCATAAGTTTGTAAAGTTTCTTTCTATATAATAAGTATTTAGCCTTATGCCTAAAAAGCCATTAACTTTAAGGTTAAAGACACAAAATTTTAATAAAAAAATAATGAAAATTAAAAAAAATTTTATTTAAATTATTGACAACTGATTTAACATAATATATAATACGCTGAGTTTAAAGATTATAAACTAAAAGTTTAGTTATATTAAACTTTATTTTTTAGTTTATTTGCTTGTTTTTATAATATTTTAAATTTAAATTTTAACTTATATCATTTAAAAACTCAAACCTCATTTTTAAAAACATAAAACTTATGGAATAAAACTTTCAACCTTAAATTCAATTAAAAAAACTTTAGAAGGATAAAAAAGCAATGGACATTGGTTTAAAAATTAAAGACTTGCGACTTATAAAAAACCTTACCCAAGAAGAACTAGCAAACAGATGCGAGCTAACAAAAGGTTACATAAGCCAGTTAGAAAACAATTTAACAAGCCCCTCTATTGAAACCTTAAAAGACCTACTTAACGCCCTTGGCACAACTTTTAGCGACTTTTTTAATGAAGATGAACAACAAATAGTTTTCAAAAATGAAGAATATATAGAAAAAGTAAATGACAATAACAAAATTTTATGGTTAGTGCCCACATCGCAAAAAAACAGTATGGAGCCAATTATAGCCGAACTTTCAGTTGATGCTGTAACAGAAAAAGACCTAGCCCACGAGGGCGAAGAATTTGGCTTTGTGTTAAATGGCAAAATTTTGTTAACTATTGGTAAAAAAAGTTATGAAGTTAATCAGGGTGAAACTTTCTACTTTTTAGCAAATAAGCCCCATTTTATAAAAAATATAGCAAAAACATCAAGCAAAATTTTATGGGTATCTTGCCCACCTAATTTTTAAAATAAAAGGAATTAAAAACTATGGCAGAAACAAAAGTTAAAAAACAAACAGCTAAAACTAACTCTTCTAAAACAAAAAAAGAAAAAACCCAAAGCATTGATACCCAAAACACAACAAATAAACAAATAAACAAAACCGAAAATAAAAACAAAGAAGTAAAAACAAAAGATAATTTAAATTCTAAGCTTTTAGAGAATAACAAAATAACAACCAATGTTAACGAAACTAAAACCAGTGAAATAAATTCAAACAACGAAACAATGGTTTCTAAACAGATGGAAAGTTCTCTCCCACAAGAAAAAGCAAAAAAATTAGATAGCATTATAAAAATTAAAAATGTAACAAAGGTTTTTGATGGCGTTACTGTTATAGATGATTTAACCCTTTCAATTAAAAGAGGAAAATTTGTTACTCTGCTTGGTGCAAGTGGTTGCGGAAAAACAACCTTACTTAGAATGATTGCTGGTTTTGAAACCGCCACAAGTGGAGAAATTTTTATTGAAGACCAAGAAGTTACCGACATTCCACCTTATAAAAGGCCAGTAAACACTGTTTTTCAAAAATATGCACTATTCCCTCACCTTAATGTTTATAAAAACATTGCCTTTGGTTTAAAGTTAAAAGGATTACCTGAAAGTTTACAAAAACAAGTTGAAGAGTTCAGCCAAAACGAAAAAGGAATTTTTAAATTTTTTAAAGTTAAACACTATGCAAGAAAATTAAAAAACAACTTCATATTAGAAAAAGTTAAAAAAGCGTTAAAAATGGTTAACCTTGAAGGTTATGGTTACAGAAACATAAACACCCTAAGTGGTGGGCAACAACAAAGAGTTGCAATAGCGCGTGCTATTGTTTGCGAACCTAAAGTTTTGCTTCTAGATGAACCTCTTGGCGCATTAGACCTTAAAATGCGTAAAGAAATGCAAATTGAACTTATGGGCATACATAAAAATTTAGGAATAACTTTTGTTTATGTAACGCACGACCAAGAAGAAGCTTTAACAATGAGTGATGAAATTGTTGTTTTAAACGATGGTGTTATTCAACAAATTGGCACCCCTAAAAAAATATACGATGAACCAGCTAATGCTTTTGTTGCAGATTTTATTGGTCAAAGCAACATTTTAACAGGCACTATGGTTAAAGATTTTACTCTTAAATTTTTAGGAACAACATTTGAATGTTTAGACAAAGGCTTTGAAAAGAATGAACCTGTTGACATTGTTATTAGACCAGAAGATATTGATGTTTACAAAGAAGACAGCAAAAATGGACAACTTGAAGGCGTTGTGTTAAGTTCTTGCTTTAAGGGAACCTTCTTCCAAATGGAAATTGAAACTCAAGGTTATCAGTTTACAGTACAATCTACTGTTGAAGCTAAACAAGGCACTAAAGTGCGTTTAGGCTTTACCCCAAATGGCATTCACGTTATGAAAAAATTAAGAAGCATTAACGAATTTATTGGCAGAATGACCTCCCCTACCACAGTTGAATTTTGCGGTGGAGAATGGGAAGTTGAAACAACCGAAAACTTTGAAAAAGGCGATGCTGTTAAAGTTAGAATTGGCTTTAGAGATATTGAACTTATGGATGATGAAAACGATGGAGTTATTGGTGCAAATGTAACCCAAAGTTTATATAAAGGTGAATACAATCAGGTTCAAATTTACACCGATACAGATGAAGATTTTTATGTTGTTACCACTGATGATTGGGATATGAACGATAGAGTTGGCGTAAAAATTAAACCTAATGCCATTCAACTTGAAAAATTTATAGAAGCGGAGGAGGAAACAAAAGAAGATGAAAACTAAACACAAATATAAGTTTCAAAAATCACACTTTGCTTTTCCTTACACTGCAATTTCAATTGTGTTTGTTATTGTTCCACTTTTAATTTTAATTTACTATGCTTTTACAGACAGATACACTGGCGGCTTCACACTAAACAATTTTAGTATGTTTGGAGAAGGCTCCTTGTGGATTACTCTTGGAATTTCCTTCCTAATGGCATTTTTAACAACTTTAATTTGTTTAGTTCTTGCCTACCCACTTGCAATGGCACTTTGCAAAATAAATGTTAACCGAAGATTTATACTCGTTATGATTTTTGTTCTACCAATGTGGATAAATTCTCTACTTAGAATATATTCTGTTAAACTTTTATTTAACGACTTTTTGGGCTTAGAAACTGGCTTTTTACTTTCCCTTATTGGTATGGTTTACGATTTCTTTCCTTTTATGCTATTACCAATCTACACTATTCTATCTCAAATGAATAATAGTTATTTTGAAGCAAGCACAGACCTTGGTGCAAACACTTTTAAAACATTCACAAAAGTTAAACTTCCGCTTTCTGTGCCAGGCATTGTAAGTGGTGTGCTAATGGTGTTTATGCCAGCAGTTTCAACCTTTGCAATTAACGATATTTTAGGTAGCAGTCAATACTGGTTATTTGGTAACGAAATTTATTTCTGGTTCCAAAAAGGCTTATATAATATAGGTTCTGCCTTTGCATTTGTTATGTTAGTGCTTATTTTAATTTCAGTTGCAATATCTTCTGCTCTAAACAAAATAGTAGACCCTAGAAGCAATAAAGTTAAAAAGGGGGAAGCATTATGAGAAAAAACAAAAGTAAAATAGTTTCTGTTGTTTTTATAATTGTTATGGCACTACTAGTTTATATGCCTACTCTACTTTTAATAGTTTATTCTTTCACTCCTTCAAAAACAATTGGCAGTTGGAATGGCTTTAGTTTTGAGTTATATAAAACTATGTTCCAAGATGCTGAAATTATGACTGCACTTCTTAACACCTTAATTGTTGGGCTTGTGGCTTCCCTTCTTGCTGGACTAATTGGTGTTATAACTGCAATAGGCATTCATAGTATGAAAAAATCTGGAAGAAAATTGCTAGATGGCATTACTCAAATAACAATGGTAAATGCCGACATTGTAACTGCAGCGGCCTTTATGATGTTTTTCATTCTTGTTAAATTTATACCTGATGGATATGCAACCTTAATTTTATCTCACACTGTTATATGCACTCCTTATGTTATAATGTCTGTGTTACCAAAACTAAGCCAATTAGACCCTAATGTTTATGAAGCTGGTTTAGACCTTGGTGCAACACCAGTTAAAACTCTTTTTAAAGTTATGGTACCACAACTGCTTCCTGCAATTCTATCTGGCTTTGCCCTTGCTTTTACAATTAGTTTAGATGATTTTACCATTTCAACCTTTGTAAGTTCTAGTGTAGACACAATACCACAGTATTTATACAATAAACTTAAATTTAAAGGTGTTATGCCTGTTTTAAGGGCGTTATCAACATTAATTCTTGTTGTTGCCTTTGTTATTCTTATTACAATTAATGTTGTGCAAAACAAAAAAAGCAAACAAAAAACATTATTTTAAAACTAAAATTTAATATAGGTTTTTAAAAACCTTTAACTTAAATTTATAACAAAAATAAAAATTTAACACCTTAAAAATTTACTATGAAAATTTACTTTATATTTTTTAAAATAAAACTTAAAAATTGAAATAGCAAACAAAACATTTTTTAAAAAACATAAACAAACTTAAAGGAAAATAAAAAATGAAAAATTTTTTAAAAAGAATTGTTGGCATATGTTTAACTCTTGTTATAATATTTTCTGGTGCTATACTACTAGGCGGTTGTGCAAGCAGGGATGAAATTTTAAGGCTTTATGTGCCTGGTGAATATGTTGATGACATTGCAATTAGCGGCTTTGAAACTTGGTATAAAGAAACAACTGGCAAAAACATTACAGTTGTTAAAAAAGAGTTTGACACCAACGAAACAATGTACACAATGATTGCAACAAAAAGGCAAGATTTTGACATTATCTGCCCAAGTGATTATATGGTTGAAAGACTTAAAAAAGAAAACTTACTTGTAAAGATAGACAGCGAAATAATGTCTATAATAAAAGCAAATGTGGTTGGTGCATTAATAGATGAAGAAACTGGTGATTTTATAATAAATGAAGAAACTGGTGAATTTGTTATAGATGCTAACAATAATAACCTATCTTTTATGAATTTAGTGCAAAGTTCTTTCGACCCTAATTTTGAATATGCAAGCCCTTATATGTGGGGAACAATGGGAATTATGTACTACTTTAATGGAGATTTAAATAACAAGCAAGAAGTAGACCTTGCAGACAGCAAAAAAAGTTCTTGGCGCAATTTGTTTGATGTTAACGAACGCAAAATTTATATGAAAGACAGCGAAAGAGATAGCTATACTGTTGCATTGTTTAATTACTACTATGATGAATTAAAAGAACTTAGCAATAACTTTACTAATTTTGAGAACGAACAATATCAAGAATTACTTACAAACATTTTTACCCTTGGTGATGATTTTGATGAAAAACTAGAACAAGCAAAAACAATTTTAACCAATCAGAAAAAATATGTTTACGATTACGAAAGCGATGAAGGAAAAGATGCCCTTTTAACTAGCAAAGGTGCACAAGGATACTATGGTGCTTTTTGGAGTTGCGATGCTGGCTACATTATGGCAGACTTCAGCGGAGATGAACCAGTATATAATGAAAACTTCCGTTATATTGTTGCTGAGGAAGGAAGTAATGTTTGGATTGATAGTTTCTGTATTAGCAAATATGCTGGCAATAAAAAAGCTGCAGAAATGTTTATGCTTTATATGAGTGACCCAGAAGTTGCCTTTAATTGTATGGATTATACTGGTTGCACAAGTAGCATTTATAATGCCACAGTAGATTATTTTAACTACCTTATGCCAGAAGACATTAATGACCCAGAACTAACTGAAGATGATTGGGATGAAGTTTTTTATAACTGCAGCGATGCTTTTAAAAGTAATTACTTAAGTTTAATGTTCCCTCACCTAGATATTGACATTGGCGATTATCACATTTCAAGCCCACTTAACAGATGTGGCATAATGAGAGACCTTGACATTAAAGCAAACGATGACCTTCTTAAAATGTGGACAAATTTAAGAAGATTTACCGCATAACA
>CAJUBT010000003.1:0-25977 GCA_910584815.1 uncultured Christensenella sp.
TTTTACCCGTTAAATGAAAAACCACCAGGTACACTGGTGGATTTTTATTATTTAATATCGGAAAATTTATAATAATAACTTTGTAACTTGTTCTATGTAAATAAACTATGTATCTATATATTAACAAATTAAAGTTAATATATTTTTATTATTAAAATATGTTAATAAATTAATTATTAACTACCTTACAAAACTTTTTTTAAAATAAACTATTGCTAGAATTTATACAAAACTTTAGGTTTTGAATTTTTTAAATAATTAATCTAATATTTTTTAATATTAAATTTTATTAACAAACATCTGTTTTAATAAATTTAAATTTTAAGTAGAAAAACATAATCTTCTTGTGTTTTTTGTTGCAAATATAAATTTGTTCAAATTGACCTATTTATTTTTTTAATTGGTTATGTTAATATATTTATAATAAAAAAATGCGTAGTAAAAACAATAAACTAATTATATTTTTGCAATGAAAAAAAATTTAAAATTTCAACAAAATTTTTTCTAAAAAGTATTGACTATTAAACTTGCTTGTGATAATATTAAAATTACTTTATGTTGTTATATTATGCGTTTTGTTTTTTTGTTAAAAGAAGGTAGTAAAATTTAAGTGAAATTATGTTATATAATTGTTTATTCTTTAAAATAAAAACGGGAAAGATTAAAGGGTTATAAGCATAATATTTTTTTTGTACATTCCTTTATTTTAGCGGAAAGTAGCCAGTTTTTTTAGCTTTTCTTTATGCTAAAAAATAATTAAACAAAAACAAATTACATAATAAAGCTTTAGTTAAAAAATTTTAATTGTTATAGGGAGAGCCTTAAATATGACACAATCATATCCTACATTTAAAAAAACAAAGTATGGAAAGGTAGAAAGAATTAATTTTTCTAAAATAGAAGAACCTATTGAAATGCCATACCTTATTGCTATTCAAAAAGATGCTTATAAGCAATTTTTGGAAAGAGGTATTGGTGAAATTTTAGAAGAATTTTCTCCAATAACCGATTATAGCGGTAAAGCAGAAATTTACTTTGATGATTACACTTTGGATGCAACAAGTAAATATTCTAAAAGTGAATGTAAGAGGAAAGGAATAACTTACGCTGTTAGCCTAAGGGCAAAAGCAAGGCTTGTTCGTAAAGAAGATGGAGAAGTTATTCAACAAGAAGTTTTCCTAGGGGATGTTCCACTTATGACGGAAGAAGGCTCCTTTATTTTTAACGGAATTGAAAGGGTTGTTGTTAGCCAAATTGTTCGTTCCCCAAGTGCATATTTTGCAAAAGAACAAGATAAAACTGGTAAATGGCTTTTCAATGGTACCATAATTCCAACTCGTGGAACTTGGATAGAAGTAGAACAAAATGTTAATGATGTTTTAAGGGTTGTTATCGACCGCAGTAGCAAAGTAACTCTTGGCATTTTCTTAAAATGTTTTGGTTTAACATCAAGTCAAATAAAAGATATTTTTGGCAATAATCCAATTATAAATTCAACTCTTGAAAAAGAACTTCAAGAAACTCAGGAAGAAGCTTTAATAGAACTTAGCAAAAAAATGCGCCCTACAGAAGTTCCAAGTGCAGAAGCAACCTATAATTTTATTAATTCACTTTTCTTCACTCATCAATATTATAACTTAGCAAGAGTAGGCAGATATAAACTTAACAAAAAATTAAGCATTGCAACCAGAATAACTGGTGAAACTGCTTTTGGCGATATAAAAATTAACGATACAGTTGTTGTTCGCGATGGCGAAATAATTAACAGAGAAATTGCAAAACAAATTCAAAATGCTGGTATTAACGAAGTTTGGCTTTGTGCAAAAACTTTAAGGGGAGACTTTAAAAGGAACGGAGATAAATTTGTTGGACATAAAGTTGTTGGTAACAACAGGGTAGACCTTTCTGCAATTTTCCCTTGTGATGAACAAGAACTTGGCATTTTAGAAAAAGTTCATTATCCAACATTAATGAAAATTCTTAGTGAAAATAAAACTAAAGAAGATAAACTTAACGCTATTAAAGAAAATGCTAAAACCCTTATGGGTTTCCAATTAACAATGGATGATATTTTAGCAACAATCAGTTACCACTTAGATTTAAATAATGGTATTGGTGAAATAGATAATATCGATCACCTTGCAAATCGTAGAATTGCAACCGTTGGCGAACTTATGGCTAGTGCTTTTAGAAGTGGTGTTAACAAACTTGCAGGCGTTATTCGTGAAACCCTTCAAGCACAAGACTTAACAACTGTTAACCCATCAAGTGTTATTAATGCAAGACCTATTAACAAAGCATTAAAAGATTTTCTTGCAAGTTCCCAATTGTCGCAACTTATGGACCAAGTTAACCCAGTTAGTGAGTTAACTCAAAAGCGTAAAATTTCTGCTGTTGGTCCTGGCGGTGTTAAAAAGGAAAGAGCAACTGCTGAAGTTCGTGATATTCACTATTCTCACTATGGCAGAATTTGTGCTATTGAAACTCCTGAAGGTCAAGGTATTGGTCTTATCAACTCTCTTGCAACTTATGGCAGAATAAATGAATACGGTTTCTTACTTTCTCCACTAAAAGTGGTAGATAAAGAAAAAGGTGTTGTAACAAACGAAGTTGTTTACCTTATGGCAGATGAAGAAGAAAATTGCTGTATAGCTCAAGCAATAGAACCTTTAACACCAGAAGGCAAATTTGTTAATTCTCGTGTTATTGTTAGGCGCAAAGAAAGTGTTATTGAAGTTCCATCAAGCGATGTAGACTATGTTGATGTTTCCCCAAGGCAATTAATTTCAGCCGCAACAGCACTTATTCCATTCCTTGCAAACGATGATACCTCCCGTGCTCTTATGGGTTCTAATATGCAACGCCAAGCTGTTCCTCTACTTACAACCGAAGCCCCAATTATTGGCACAGGTATTGAACATAAAATTGCAGTAGATAGTGGAGCTATGGTCCTTTGCAAAAATGCAGGATATGTTTCCTATGTTTCTGCAACCGAAATAAGAGTTAAAAATGATAACGGAACAACCGATAGCTATTTCTTAACAAAATTTACAAAAACAAACCAAGATACTTGCATAAATCAAAAACCAGCAGTTATTAAAAATCAAAGAGTAGAACAAGGTGATGTTTTAGCAGATGGTTTCTCAACAAAAGATGGAGAGCTTGCTCTTGGTAAAAATATGACCATTGCTTATATGAACTGGGAAGGTTATAACTACGAGGATGCTATTCTTATTTCCGAACGCCTTGTTAGAGAAGATGTTTTTACATCTATCACTTTAAAGGTTGAGGAAAGTAAAGCTCGTAGCACAAAATTAGGCGATGAAGAAATTACCCGTGATATTCCAAACCTTGGCGATGATGCTTTAAAGAACTTAGATGAAAATGGAATTGTTAGAGTTGGTGCAGAAGTTCGCCCAGGAGATATTCTTGTTGGTAAGGTTACTCCTAAAGGTGAAACAGAACTTACTCCAGAAGAAAGATTACTTCGTGCAATTTTTGGTGAAAAAGCAAGAGAAGTTAGAGATACCTCTTTGCGTGTTCAACACGGTAGAGGCGGTATTGTTGTAGATGTACAAGTTTTCACTCGTAAAAATAAAGATGAACTTGAACCAGGCGTAAACACAATGGTAAAAGTTTATGTAGCACAAAAACGTAAATTATCTGTGGGCGATAAAATGGCTGGTCGTCACGGTAACAAAGGTGTTGTTAGTCGTGTTCTTCCAATGGCAGATCTACCTTATATGGAAAATGGAAAACCTGTTGATATTGTTTTAAATCCACTAGGTATTCCAAGCCGTATGAATGTAGGGCAGGTGCTAGAAGTACTTCTTGGCAAAGTTGCAAGAGCTTTAAATTGGAAGGTTGCTGTTCCTGTTTTTGATTGCATAAACGAAAAAGAAATTTTTGAATTGTTTAAAGATAACGACCTTGAAGAAGATGGAAAGATGGTGCTTTATGATGGTAGAACAGGTGAACCTTTTGAAAATCGTGTTACAGTAGGCACAATGTATATGTTAAAACTAGACCATATGGTAGACAGCAAAATGCACGCCCGTTCTACAGGTCCATACTCTCTTGTAACACAACAACCACTTGGTGGTAAAGCAATGTTTGGTGGACAAAGATTTGGTGAAATGGAAGTTTGGGCACTTGAAGCATATGGCGTTTCAAGATTATTACAGGAAATGTTAACAGTAAAATCTGATGATGTTATTGGAAGAAACAAAACTTACGAGGCAATAGTTAAAGGTTCGCCAATTAGTGAACCTGGCATTCCAGAATCTTTCAAAGTTACTATTAAAGAATTCCAAAGCTTAGGCTTAGATGTTAAAATTCTTACAGAAGAAAAACAAGAAGTTTCTATTAGCGAGTTAACTAACGATGAAACAGAAACAACTCCTTTTGTTATAAAACAAAAAGAAGGTGCTGAAGATATTGAACTTAACTTGCCAGAGGATAATGGAGAAGAACAAATTCCTCAAAACGAAAGTGATATTTTTGAAGAATTTGATGAAAATTCTTTATTTGATGATTTTGAATAATTTAGTAAAGTTTATTCTTTATTAATTAAAAACAATAAATTATAAATATTTTTAAACATTTTTAATTAACTATAATTTTAAAAATTAATGTTTTAATTAAAAATTAACGAATATAGCTTAATTAAAATTACTTTTAAAAAATTAATATGTTTTGTTTAGGGTTAAGTTTTAAAACTTTAATACCCTAAACAAAAAAAAGTTTGGGTTTATAAAATTAAGGAGAAAATTTAATGTTTGAACTAAATAATTTCGACTCTATGCGCATAGGCATTGCTTCACCAGAAAAAATTAGGGAATGGAGTTATGGTGAAGTAACAAAACCAGAAACAATAAATTACAGAACTTTAAAACCAGAGAGAGATGGTCTTTTTTGCGAACGCATTTTTGGACCACGCAAAAACTGGGAATGTCATTGCGGAAAGTATAAAAGAATTCGCTATAAAGGTGTAATTTGCGATAAGTGTGGCGTTGAGGTAACTCATTCTAAAGTTCGTAGAGAAAGAATGGGGCATATTGAATTGGCCACTCCTGTAAGCCATATTTGGTTTTTCAGAGGTATTCCTTCCCGTATTGGCGTTATTTTAGACATCACTCCAAAAGCCTTAGAACAAGTTTTATATTATGTTAATTATATAGTTCTAGACCCTAAAAACACTCCTTTTACTTATAAACAAATTATCAGCGATAAAGAATATCGCGATGCTATCGACCAATTTGGCGAAGGCTCTTTCAAAGCAGGTATGGGTGCAGAGGCAATTAAACAACTTCTAACCGAAATAGACTTGCAAAAAGATTATAACGAACTTAAAGAAATTGTAAGAACTGCAAAAGGTCAAAAACGCTTAAAAGCAATTAAAAGAATTGAAATTGTAGATGATTTTATTAAAAGCGGAAATAAACCTGAATGGATGGTTATGGATGTTATTCCTGTCCTTCCACCAGATTTAAGACCAATGGTACAATTAGATGGTGGTAGGTTTGCAACAAGCGATTTAAATGATTTATACCGTAGGGTAATTAATCGTAATAACCGTCTTAAAAAATTAATAGAACTTGGTGCTCCAGAAGTTATTATAAGAAATGAAAAGCGTATGTTACAGGAATCTGTAGATGCTTTAATAGAAAACGGAAAGAGAGGTAAAGCAGTTCAAGGTCCTAAAGCTAGAGATTTAAAGAGTTTAACTGCAATGCTTCGTGGTAAACAAGGTCGTTTCCGTCAAAACCTTCTTGGTAAGAGGGTAGACTATTCTGGTCGTTCTGTTATTGTTGTTGGTCCAGAACTTAAAATTTATCAATGTGGCTTACCAAAAGAAATGGCATTAGAACTTTTCAAACCATTTATTATGAAACGCCTTGTTGAAATGAATGAATCTCATAACATCAAAAGTGCAAAGCGTATTATTGAACGCGAAAAACCTGTTGTTTGGGATGTTCTTGATGAAGTTATTAAAGATCACCCAGTATTGTTAAACCGTGCGCCTACTTTGCACAGACTTGGTATCCAAGCTTTTGAACCAGTTCTTTGTGAAGGCAGAGCTATAAGGCTTCATCCGCTTGTTTGCGTAGGCTTTAACGCCGACTTCGATGGCGACCAAATGCCAGTTCACGTTCCATTGTCTTTAGAAGCAAGAGCCGAAGCCAGAATGATTATGTTATCTTCAAACAATGTTTTAAAACCAGCCGATGGTCAACCTGTTATGACCCCTGCACAAGACATTGTTATTGGTTGTTATTATATGACAATTGATAAACCAGGTGCTTTAAATGAAAATAGTTCCTTTAAAGATGAAGATGAAGCAATAATGGCTTATCAAACAAAGCAACTTGAACTTCAATCTAAAATTTCTGTTAGAAGAACAGTTAAATATAATGGTGAAGAAATTACTGGCAGAGTAACAACAACTGTTGGTAGAATTTTATTCAATCGTTGCATACCTCAAAACATTGGATTTATTGATAGAACTAAAAAAGAAAATGCTTTAAGATATGAAATTGAAGGAACAGTAGATAAAAAATTACTTGGTAAAATTGTTTTCCAAACCTTTAACGCTTTAGGTTCAACCCCAACAGTTATTATGTTAGACAAGGTTAAAGAACTAGGTTATAAATATTCAACAATTGGTGCTTTAACAATTAATGTTTTCGATATGAAAGAACCAAACGAAAAGAAAGAACTTGTTGCTGAAGCTGATGCAAAAGTTCTAGAAAACGAAAAAGCATACCGCCGTGGCTTAATTGCTTTCGATGAAAAAATTTCAAAGAATATTTCTATTTGGAACGAAACAACCGAAAAAGTTAAACAAGCAGTTATGAATAGTTTAGACACTCTTAACCCAGTTAAGATGATGGCTGTTTCTGGCGCCCGTGGTAATCCAGGTCAAATTAACCAGTTGTGCGGAATGCGTGGTGTTATGGCAAGTGCTTCTGGTATTAAAATAGACATTCCAGTTAAATCTTGCTTTAGAACAGGGCTTACCCCTATCGACTATTTCTTGTCCTCTCGTGGTGGAAGAAAAGGTCTTGCCGATACAGCGCTTAAAACAGCAGACTCTGGTTACTTAACAAGAAGACTTGTAGATGTGGCACAGGAAGTTGTTGTAAATGAAGAAGATTGCTTTGCAACCTTAGGTGAAAAACCAAAAGGAATGATTGTTAGCGATTTAATTGAAGATAAAACTGTTGTAGAAAAACTAGAAGATAGAATTTCAGGCAGAGTGGCAGTAGATGATGTTATTAATCCAAAAACTGGCGAAGTGCTTGCAAAATCTAATGAAATGATAACCCCAGCCCAAGCAAAAGCAATTGTAGATTGTGGCATAACTCACGTTAACATTCGTACACTTCTTACTTGTAAATCTAAGCACGGTGTTTGTGCAAAATGTTATGGCAGAAATATGGCTGGCAACCAAATGGTTAATGTTGGTGAAGCTGTTGGTGTTATTGCAGCTCAAAGTATTGGTGAACCTGGTACTCAGCTTACAATGAGAACTTTCCACACTGGTGGTGTTACTGCTGAAGCAGATATCACAAAAGGTCTTCCTAGGGTGGAAGAAATCTTTGAAGCAAGAAGACCTAAAGGTGAAGCAATTATAAGTGAAGTTGCTGGTAAAGTAAAAGTAGAAGAATCTGGTGAAAGATATAAAATTATTGTTTCTTCTACAAGCGAAGGTGATGTTGAGTATATGACTCCACCTAAAAATAAAGCAGTTTTAGCTGTTAAAACTGGCGATACTGTTGAAGTTGGTCAATGCTTAACTTCAGGTTCTATTTATCCAAACGACATTTTAAGGGTTATAGGTCTTAAAGGTGTTCAAGAATACTTGCTTAAAGAAGTTCTTGGCGTATATCGTTTGCAAGATGTTAGAATTAATGCAAAACACGTAGAAATTATCATTCGCCAAATGTTAAGAAAAGTTAAAATTGAAGACCCAGGCGATAGTGACCTACTACCAGGTAATGTGTTAGACCTTCAACAATATGAAGAAATTAACAATCAAATTCTATCTAATGGTGGAAGACCAGCAATGGCTAAGAGAATTTTATTAGGTATAACAAAAGCCTCATTGTCAACAGAATCTTTCTTATCAGCTGCATCCTTCCAAGAAACTTCAAGTGTTTTAACAGAAGCAGCAATTAAAGGTAAAGTAGATAACTTACTTGGATTAAAAGAAAATGTTATGATTGGTAAACTTATTCCTGCAGGTACAGGTATGAAACAATATAGAGATATTTATCCTGTAACAGCAAAAGAATGGAAAGAAGAAACCGAAGAAGAAACAACCGCTTTATAATTTAATATTAAAAAATAGTTAAAAAATTTTTTTAACTATTTTTTTTATTTTTTATAACCTTAAAAATATATATAAATTATTAATTGTCTAAAATATTAGGGTTAGGTTACTAACTATATAAATGCTATTATAAAATTAAATAATAAAATTTTATAAAACCAAATTATAAATTGTTATAAACTTAGTTAATGCAAATTGTTAAAATATTATTATAATTAAATTAATTTAACATAATTGCCTTTGTATATTAAGGTTATTATTTTAAAACTTTATTATTTAATTTGCTTTAATTTAAAATTTGTTGTTTAAAAATATAAAAATTTAAATAAGTTTTTTATATTCAAAAAAACATATAAAATAATTAAAAATATGTTAAATGCTATTGCATCAATGCTTTTAATGTGCTATAATATGCCTAGTTAAATCAAAAAAGTTAACTACCTTTTTTTGCAATTTTTTTTAACAAGAAATTGCTACATTCCGCTAAAATAAAGGAAAATAGCATAATCAACTATTGACAAATTTATTTTAATATGCTATACTACTTATGTCAGTAAAGATAAATCAACTAAGGGGGGAAATTAACAATGAAAGGTATCAATATTGATGAAACAAATAAATTAGTTATCAATCCAATGGATGTAGATGCTGGCAAATTTGCCGTAGCAGAAGCAAGAACTCAAGCTCCAATTCCACAAGATTTTACTTATGTAGAACCTGTACAATTTGGAACTGGTTGTTTTGGAAACCCAGAGGCTTTTAATAGATTACAAGAAATTATTCATAGTAGTGAAAACAATAATGAATTTAGAGCAAATGAAGCTGCATTTCAAAACACTTTAGGTAGTGTTGAAAATGCTTCAGAAGCAAACTTTTCTCCAATGCAAGATGAGGGCGGAGCAGAACCAATGTTTTGTTAATAAAATTTAAAACACCACTTTTTATAGTGGTGTTTTTTATTTTTAATTTTTTATGATTTTTTTAAAATCAAGTTTTTTAAACTATATAGTTATAATAAGTAAAGTATTTAATAATATTACTAAAATTAATATTACTAATTCAGTTAATAGATTTTTAAATTTAAATAAAATAAGTTTGCAAAATAAATTTATTAAACTATGAATATGTTTTATATAAAAGTTATTAATCAACAAAAAAATTTTTAAAAATATTTAGTTAATAATTAAAAAAATTACTAATAAAAAAAAGATGATATAAATGTTTTTATAATATATATATTTTATTAGTTTAATTATTTTAATATTTTGGTTTTAAAGTTTGTACTTTAAACATATAAATATATAATAAAACATAATAAGTTAAATTAAAATTATAAATTATTAAGTTTTTTTCTTTAAAATTAATTAAAAACTTAAAAATTAAATTTGTAATAACATTTTTTAATTAATTTTGTTTTACAATATTTTTAATGTATGCTAAAATGTTTGACATAAGATTATATTGGAGAGTGTTTAGGCTATGGAACAATATATATTCCCAGCAACTTTTTATAGAGATGAAGAAAACGATAATTATATAGTAGCATTTGATGATGTTCAAGTGTATTGTTTAGGTAAAACTGTTGAAGAAGCATATTGGACTGCAAAAAAATATTTAAAAGATTTCTGCAGGTTATCAATTAAAATGTTTGGTCAGGTACAAGAAAAACCACGCACTTATTTAGAATCTAGAGAAATACATAAGAATGATATTGTTATGCTTATAGATGCTGAAGTTAAAAATCCTAAAAAAGCAGATGAAGAATAATAAAAAAAAGCACTAATTAGTTTAGTGCTTTTTTTTTATTTTTTATATTAATTATTAATTCTTTTATTAATTTTATTAAGAGTATCATCTAACTTTCTATCGTTAGAATTGTACATTTTATCTAAACCATTGCAATAATCATCAATAGTTTCTAAAACATTCCTTTTATAATCATCTTCGTTTTTGGTATAAAAGGCTTCAAATTCAATTTGTTCTTGCTCATTTGCAGACATAACTTCTTCATATTCTTTTTCAAACAATTCTTCAGGTGTTAATTCTTCCATTTTATTTTCTCTCCTTTATTTATACCTAAACATTTGGGCTATTTGGGTCTACAGGGTTGGTGTTTACAAATTCACCATATACTTGTTGTGGTTGCTGTGGTTGTTGAGCATTTAATTCATTTTGTTCTTGTACTTCGGTTTCTTCTAAAGCTTTATCATAAATAGCATTAAATACTTCTTGACCATTATTTTGATTTATGGTTTGATTATTGTTTTCATTTACCATTTGAGAATTGCTTTCGTTAACAACTGGTGTTTGATTAACAAAATTGTTTTCTTGTGGGAAAGAATTTACACCATTTTGCATAGTATTTTCAACAACTGGGGTAGTATTTGCTATAACTTGTGCGTTGTTAATTTCTTGCTGAGGCACAACATTTTCAACTTCATTAGGTGTTACCATGTTCATATCTTGACTGGTGCCATCTAAAACAACATCCTGATTTTGTGGGGTAGCAGTATCTTCAGGGGAAATGCCATTATCGGAATTAATATCATTTGTTGAATTATCATTATCATCATCAGTTTCATTCGAAACAGTTTGTGAAACATATGCTGTGTTGTCTATAGTTTCTTCACCAAATAATTCTTTAATTTCTTTATCGTTATATTTTCCTTTAACATTAAGAGTAACTATTGAAAGCGCTTGTTGTGGGTTAGGTAAAGCTTCAGGTGTTCTTTTAACAATTTCTAAAACTCTTTTAACTAAACTTGTTTTTTCATCATCTTCTTCTCTTTCTGCATCAAATTGTGCTTTGCCAACAATTCTGCCACCAACAACATCAGCAAAATCTCTATCTAAAATTGCTCTTTCTTCTAAGGTGTCTCTTAAACTTCTTCTTTGACCTTTAACAATTTTATATTGTTCCATAGCCCTACATCTGTCATCTTTTAGTTTTGCTTCAAGTTCTCCAGTTTGGGCATTCTCATCGGCTGCTTTTAAATCAGCTATTTTTTGTTTTTGTTCTTTTATTGAAGTTCTAAGTTCAACAAGAGCTTCTTGGTTAGCAGTTAAAACTTTTCTTGCTTCATCTATAGCAATTGCTCTGTAATTGTTGGCCATTTGTTTAACAATTTCTTTTTGAACTCTTATAACTCTGCCTGGTAAATTTTTAATTGAAATTAAACCGTGGTCGTTAATGTAGGAAACAAGCAAATCTTTTGCAAAATCATAATCTTCATTAAATTGTTCAACTGGTTTTTCGCCCATCCCTCTAGGGTAGTATGGGCTTTGGCTATCTTTAGTCCATCTTAGTAGGAACAATGCATTTTCATAATCTATGCTTTGAAAATTTTCTTTAACAATGTTTATTAATGCTTCTTCATTATTTAAATTAGCATAAATGTTGTTTAATAGTTCTTGTGTTATAACGCTATCGTTAATTCCATCTAGAAGTAGTCTTGTTGAAAGCCCACTTCTTTTTGCAAGCAACTCTTCGCCACTAGCCCCTTCTAACAAGTAAAAATTTTTAACAATTTTTACCACATCTAAAGCTGTGTTGCGTTCTATTGGAAAAACATAATTACTTTTCTTTGCCATATTGTGTAGTATCTCCTTAAAATATAAAACATATTCTTGAAACCATTCTAACACATTTTAAAAATAACACAAAAGAAATTACAAAATTTTTAGCTTTTATATGTTTAAAATTATGGTCTTTTATATAATAACATTGCCAAGTGAACAAATATTTTACATAATTTTATTTTGATTTTTATGTAAGTTATTGTATTATTATTTATAATTATACTAGTTATATCACAACCTAATTTTAATAGTATTATTAAAACTAAATTTGTTTTAAAACCTAAAAATTCAAAAATAAAGGTTAAAACATTTTTATTTAATTATGCTTTAATTTTTTCTTATTCTATTTTTAGTTTAAAAATTTTATAGGAAGGTGTTAAATAGTGGAAGCTAAAAAATTGTTTAAAACACTAATTTTTACTTTTTGCTTTTGTTTTAGCCTTATGTTAGGGCTTTCTTTTATTTACGTTAAAAATCAAAATGCAAATGCTTACACCTCAATTAGTGGAGTTGATAAAGTTGAAAATTTATATAATAACGAAACTGGTAAATTTGATGGCAATAATTTAGATGCTATTGCAAAAAAAGCTGGTTATAAAAGTGTTAAGGAATTGTTAACTTCTGTTAGCGGAGGAACAACCAAAGTTGCCACAGATTTTGGAATTAACACAACAGTTGATTTTGGCACCTATAATTATAATGGTGAAGAACATAACCTTAACTGGATTCCTACATACTTATCAAAAGATAGCTCTGGCAATGCTATTTTAACTTTGTGGCTAAGTAACACCGCAGGTAGAAATGGTACAGTTTCTGACCAAGAAATTGCAACTTTTACAGATGGAACCTATAGATACAATTTTACCTCTAGCGATAGAAGAACATATACTGGCAACGGCATAACATCTAGTGTATATGCCAACACATACGATAGTAGTTATATTCGCAATGTAATTTTAAAGGGAAATCCAACAGGAGAACATCCTAAAGCTTGGGGCTACTATTATAATGGTTCAAGTGCAATTTCTGTAAGCGGTTCTCGTTACTTGGGTGGTAGTCCTAATGCAATAACTTTAACTAAATTTACAAGTCTTACAAATGGTGCTTTATCTAACTATTTAGTTGTCCCTCAAAATATGGCTTGGCAAATGGAGGAAAATTCTATGAATTCCCCTTCATATGCAGCCACTGGAGATAGAGCAAAAGCATACTATCCAACAAATTGGGTGCTAGACAAAATTTGGTTGCCTTCCTTTGAAGAACTCAAAGATGGCGGCTATTGGAAAATAAATAAAAATATGAGATTAACCACTGGTGGCGTTGGCACTGGGCTTTATTCCGTTATTGGAACTGCAACAAGAACTGGCACAGCAAATTGGTCTAGTGAAATAGTATATTTTGATTTGTCTGGCAATGAAGTATTAAATGCTGTTTCTTATTTATCTGTTGTTCGCCCAGCAATTCATTTAAACCTAACTTCAGCTGAAGAAGATTGTGAATACACAGCAAACGAACCTCAAAGTGCAACAGCAACTTATACAGGTAATAACATAAATATTTCAGATTTTGATGTTAAAAATTGGTATAAAGGTGCTTACCTTGATAGCACAAAAATTAAAGCATCGGTTTACCTTAATAACGAAGAACAAACAACAATAAAAGATGCTGGCGACTACTATGTTAAGTTTGAATTTACAGATAGTTATAAAACAGAAATTTCTGCTAAAAATAGACCTCTAAAATTTTTGGGTACACCAAATATATCCGATTCTCAACACCCAGAAGATGACACAACAAGATGGGCAAAATTTACAGTAAAAAAGAAACCTTTACAAGTTATTTTTACAAAAGATAGCGATAATTATGTTGTTGCAAGTTTTAACACTGCAGACATAAATATTAACGATACAGGCGAACGTGCCCCTGTTTTAAGCGTGTTTTACGATAGTACTGATGGCAAAGGCTATCATTTTGATGAAACTACTGAAGTTAGCAAACCAAATAAGGTTGGCGAATATCGAGCAACTGCAAAAATTTTAAATCCAGAATGTAACTACGAAATAGATAAAACAAAAACTTATTATACAACCTATGTTAAAGATAAAACTCCTATTGTAAAACCAGACATTTCAATAAAATCAAAACAATATAACGCAACTGAGCAAACCTTTGCTTTAATGGGTGGTAGTGGTAATTATAAAGACATAAAAGTTGTTGTTGCAACCAACACTGAAAATATGGTTTTTGATAGTGCTAAAGGAGAATTAAAAGCCACAAAAGCAGGGAAGTATACAATAAGAATTGCACTTGCCGATAGCAATGAAACAAAGTGGAATGATAACTCTACCGAGGAATATACAATAGAAGTTGAAATAACAAAAAAAGTGTTAGGAATTTCGTTTGATATTGATACTTCAACTTCAAAAGACCCAACAGATACAAATAGCGATAAATGGGCTTGGAATGCAGATAAAACTCCAACAATAACCATAACAGGCGATAGTTACCCTAACGACCAAACAAGGCTTTATATCTATTACTATAACAGCACCGACCCTTCAACAAAATATGCTGATATAAATAACAACAAAGTGTTAAGCGAAGATGGCAAAACAAGAACAATAGTTATGCCAAAATTGGAGCCAGGCAATTATGTTATTGGTGTTGAAATAAGAACGAGTGAAGATAGTAACGATAATTACGAAATTGCCAGAGGTGTTGCTGCACAATTATTCACTGTTAATGGCACAAAAATAACACTAAAAAATCCTGTTTGGAAAATGAACGGGAACACAATAACTAGCACAACAAATTTGAAATACACTTATACAGGTTCTCCTTTTGTTTTTACTGTAGATGAAGATAATTTAAGGGCAAATGGTGTTGAAATTGACACTGGTAAAGGTACAAATGGCTATGGTGGAAATCAAACAGTAACCAACGCCAGTAACAGTAACTATACAGTGCAGGTATATTTAAAATCTCTTCCAAATTATGAAGATTATTCTGCAAGTTTTTTGTTAACCTATAAAATTGATAAAGCAAAATATAACTTAAGTAACTTAACTTGGAATTATTCAGAAGAAAATAATCGTACATTTAAAGCGGGTGTTGCTCAAACAGTAACTTTAGTTGGCACAATTCCAACAGGTTTAACTGCTAACTATACTGGCAATGAAAATCGTATTGCTGTTAATGAAGATGCAACCACAGGTTACATTACAAGCGTAACTTTTACAAATGCAAATTCAACAAATTACGAAGATCCAATTCGTTCAAATCCATCATCTTATATTGAAGATAGCAACAATCCATTTAATTGGTTTTGCGAATGGCGTATTGAAAGGGCAACTCTTACTGCCAGTTGGGATAAAAATTCAACCTCAAATACAGATAGCACAACAATAGTTTTACCTAAATTAAAACCAGATGGCGATATATCTGTTCATTTAATGGTAGATTATAAATATTATGAAACCGATGCTTTATATGAAAACCCAACTCTAGTTAATGTAACCGATATCGGTAACGATAAATCAAAAGTTCAATATTATGTTATAGAGGCAAAGTTAAAATCAAGCCACTCAGCAAGTTATAAACTATCACCAGAAACAGCCAGATGTGAATTCTCTGTGGGTAGCGATAAAAATGTTATTCAACTATTTGTGTCTATTTATTTAAACCAAAAAGAAGCTGAAGAACGCGGACTATCTGGCGAAGGGTTACACGCAATTGGTAAAACTTATGCTTATACGGGTTCTGTTCGCCAAACAGATGTAGAACTCACTCTTAACCCAACTGGTATAAATAAAGAAGATATAGTTATTACTTATTATAAAAAAGGCGAAACAACAGGTAGCACCACATTCCCAACCCAAGTAGGTAGTTATCACGCTGAAATTGCTGTAAAGAAAGAACTTTCCGACAGCACAATTGTTAGTGATGATTGTGATGAATTCGATTTTGATATTGTAAAAGCAAAATTAGATTTAAGTAGTGTTAAACTTAAATACACTCATTCTTTTATAAACCCTGAAACTAAAGAAGAAGAAACTATAGTTGCTTACTATAATTATGAACAAGGTAAGTGGATAGATACTAATAATAAAGAAATTTCCAATTTTACCTATAATGGTTCAATTCATTCAATAGAAGTGGAAGGTTTGGATAATATTCCTCAAGAACAAAAAGATAAAATTACAATTTCTATTCAAAACTCTGTAAATGGTGTCATTTCGTTCTTAAATGCAGGTAACCAAAATATTGTAGTAAACTTTAGTTATGATGAAAATAATTTTGAACATCCAACATTTAAAAACACTGAATATGATAGTGAAAATAAAACCATAACCTTACCTTTTAATGTGTTAAAAGCAAAAGTTGATGTTAGCAACATCGTTTGGGGTTATGTAGAAAATGGTGGGAAAGAAGAATTTAGATACACTAAAGCCTTAGATTATAAACGAACTGCTACCTTAGGCGATAATGGCGAAATAAATGGCTATGCAGGTGTAACCTATACAGTTAAACTTATAAATGTGCCACAAGAATTACAAGGTTGTATTGATTATAATAAAGATTGTGAACATAGTGTTATTGGCACATATAGAGCACAATTTTCGTTAAACAGTAGTTTTGATAATAAAAACTTTGAAGATGTAACTTGGCCATCAGGGCTAAGGCAACAATTTACTTGGCAAATTTTACCTAAGTACATTGAAAAACCAATTTATAATATTCTAACAGCGTGGACAGAGTTCGATAATGAAATAAAAGATTTTACAGAACTATTCACACTAATGGAACAATGGTCTTTATACTATGATATATCAATAACCAAAGATGGTGAAGAATATCTTGGTTTAAAAGATAACATTGTAAACCCAACTTTACCAGAAGGTGAAACAATTTCTGCGGAAAATAAATTTAAAGCTTTATATGCAGGGAAATATGTGGTTAGTTTCACTCTTAAAATAGAAAACACAACTAATCCAAACATTATTTGGAAAGAATTTTTCTCTCCTGTAACAATAGATGTAAAACCAGCAGAAATAGTTATAGACCATTGGAAGAATATGGGCATTAATGCAGAAATTGCAACTAACAGCCCTGTTTACGACCCTTATTTTTTTAACTATACTTTTAAAGATGCTCAGGGTAATGAAGTTACCTCAGCAGAAATTAATGCCCGCCCAGGCGAAAAGTTTTATAAAGTTGTAACAATTAAAGATGAGTTCAAATCAAGTTTAACCTTAAAAGGTGCTACAGAACACGAATTTGAAATTTCAGAAACTGGCAAAACTATAGTTTCAATTCCAACAGTGCCAAATAATATTGTTTATAATGGTACAGAATTTGATATAGAAAAATTATTAATAAATTTTGATGCAGAAATAATGTCTATTTTGCTAGATTATGAAAATTGCACTAAAACAGCAACCAATGCTGGAACATACAAAATTTTCATTTCTTTTAAAGACCCAACTAAATACGAATGGAGACTTAATGAAGATGAGAATAGTGATGTTACAAAACAGGCTAGTAGTGATGTTGTAGAACTTACTTGGCAAATTAAAAAGGCTAGCATAAAGGGTTCTTGGCAAGAAAGATATAATTATTTTGTGTTCGTTCCAGAAAACGAAGAAGATGCTGATAAATTTAATTTAGTTTATTTAGATAGATATGGTGCTATAGTAACTCCTCAAGAATTTAAAGAAGAATTCGACTATACTGCACAACTTGTTTTAAAAGATAGTAATAACTACGAATTTGTTAAAGCCGATAACACTCCTTTTGAAACAGAAGATATTAACAAGACTTTTGTGTTCTCCACAAAACCAAAAGAAAATGGAACAGACATAGTTAAATTTTTTAAAGATAATCTTCTTTACTTAATTATTGGTATTGTAATATTAATATTATTAATTTTAATAATTTTGCTTGCAAAAAGAAGAAATAATAGAGATTATCCTCCACGCAACAGATATGCGCGCCAATATGATAATTTTGATGATTATGATGATAGATACTATAGGCGAAATAGGGCAGAAGACCATTATCGCCGAAGAGGTCCATATCCAAGTAACTATAACGATGATGTTGAAGTTGAAATTATGTCTTCAAACCACGCAAGAGAGCAAGATGAAAGGCTAAATAACATAGAACATAAACTAGATGCTGTTCTTTCTCAAAACAGGCAGAACTTGCAAAACAATGTTGGTTTCAATCCAAATTACAATAACCAAAACAATAATTTTGATAATAACTTTAACAATGCAAATTATAATGGCATTAACAATTCTATGCCAATTAATTATGCAAATTTAAATGCAAATGCAAATTTAATGCAAACAAACAATTTTGGTGTAAATGGTTTTAATGGTAATTTAAATGGTTATAACCCAAACAACTATAATAATTGGCTGCCTCAAATGGATTACAATCAAATAAATTTAGATAACGCTGAAAATTATATTAAGGCATTAATTTCAGCCTACTTTAGTGTAAAGCAGAGTTTAAACCAGGACATTGCTCGTTTACAAGCCATTCAAGGACAAATGAATAATATAGGGTTAAATCAACTATTATTGCAACAATCACAAGTAGATAACGAATATCAAAATGCAAAACAAAACTTATTAAACATTAATCCTAACATAAAACAAAAACTAGAAAGTTATGATGAGCAAATTCAACAAAAGCAACAAGAACTAGCAAACCTTACCGCACAGCGTAATTCTTTGCAGCAAAATATGAATAATAATCAAAATGTGCTTTTTGAAGAGGTTTCAGATTCTCAAATAAACAAAAAAGGTTTTAAAAACCAAAAATCAAAACCTGAATTTGAACAACAAAATAAAACAGCAGAAAACTATGTTTCTAACGAAAATTTGCAAAATCAAAATTTAAACGAAAAAACTAATAACTTACAAAACTCAAATTTAAATATAGAGAAAGAAACTGAAACTCAGCAAAATGAAAAAAAGCAAAAAACAGATAAGTCTTCTTCAAAAAAGAAACCTAACTAAAAATTAGTGTAAATTTTTTTAAGTTGTAACTTATATTCGTTTTGCATAAAAAATTTAAAAAGTATAAAATAATAAATGCTGTGTTTAAATTCTTGTTAAAAGTTAATTACTTTTATATAAATGTTGTTTATATAACTTTCCAATTTCAGTTAGGCATAAACTTAGGTAACTATTATTTGTTCTTTTTAAACTTTCTTTTAAAACGTTATAACAAAAAACACATTAAGGTAAATCTTTAATGTGTTTTTTATTTTTATTAAATAATGCTTTTAAAAAAGCATTAAAAAGTTGGCAAAATTAAGCCTATAATTTTTTAAATAACCATTGACTTTTGTAAGTGGTTTTGATAAAATAAATTCGTTGTATTACTAAAATGCAGTTTTATGTGTTTTTAAAACCTTTGGGGTTAATGTTTTAAATTTTTTCAAGTTTAAAATGTTTATAAACTCTGGTAAAAAACTTAATTGTGGTTTGTAAAACAACAACAAATTTATTTGTTTGGAACGCAAAATAAATTTAATTCTAGCATAAGCATTTTGCTTTGCAAAAAGGTAACAATAAATAAGTTTAAAAAATAAAAAAAATCATTCCAGTTTTTTATTTAAAAAAATAAGTTTATTGTCCTAATTGTTAAATTCTTATCGGTTGCAAATTTTAAAGAGTTTAACATTAAACTAATTTTATTAAGGAGGAAGATATGCCTACAATCAATCAATTAGTAAGGCACGGCAGAACACAAGTAACAAAAAAATCTCAAGCACCTATTTTGGAACAAAATCCACAAAAAAGAGGCGTTTGTCTTTCTGTTACAACAACTTCACCTAAAAAGCCTAACTCTGCTTTAAGAAAAATTGCAAGAGTTAAACTATCAAACGGGCAAGAAGGTACAACTTACATTCCAGGCGAAGGTCATAACCTACAAGAACACAGTGTTGTTTTAATTCGTGGTGGAAAAGTTAAAGATTTACCAGGTGTTAGATACCATATTATTAGAGGTACCTTAGATGCTGCTGGCGTAGCAAAAAGAAAACAAGCTCGTTCTAAATACGGCGCAAAAAAAGCAAAATAATTTAGTTAGAATTTTTAAATATATAGTTAAGTATTTTTTACTTAATGCTTTAAATTTTTTGACTTGTTTTATGTTTTTGCTTTTCTTTTTTTATTTTCAAAAAAGTTGGCAATAAAATTTATAATATATTTTATAAATTAGAGTTATGTTCATATAGTTAACATAATTATTGTTTTTAGGTTCAGCTCATTTAAAATGTTTAATTTTGTAAATAATAATTTAACTAAATTTATTTTACAATTTGTTAATAAAATGTGGAAAAGTTTTTTAACTAATTTTAAGTCAAAAAAATAAAATCAATAAAAAATCTATCAATAATTTAGCTTTTATTTAAACCCAAAATATAAGTTAAAATAAAAGATAGTTATAATTTATAAAACTTTTAATAAGGAGGAAATTATGTCTAGAAGAAACCGTGCAACAAAAAGAGAAGTATTACCAGATCCAATGTATAATTCAACCGTAGTAACAAAGTTAGTTAACCAAGTTATGTTAGATGGTAAAAAAGGTATTGCATTTGGTATTGTATACGATGCTTTTAATATAATTAAAGAAAAATTGAATGAAGACCCAATGACAATATTCACTCAAGCACTAGAAAACATTAAACCAGTACTTGAAACAAAATCAAGAAGAGTAGGTGGCGCAACATACCAAGTACCTATGGAAATCCGCCCAGACCGTCGTCAAACTCTTGCAATTAGGTGGCTTGTAACTTTTGCAAGAAAAAGAGGTTCAGAAAAGGAAATGGATAAAAAACTTGCTGGCGAAATTATAGATGCTTACAATAATGCAGGCGGAGCAATTAAAAAGAAAGATGAAATGCACAGAATGGCAGAAGCAAACAAAGCATTCGCACATTTCAAATGGTAATTTTATTGTAATCTTAAAAAATCTTTTAAAAATTAAAAAGGAGAAATTATGCCAAGAAGTTTTACATTAGATAAATATAGAAACATTGGAATTATGGCTCACATTGATGCTGGTAAAACAACCACAACAGAAAGAATTCTTTTCTACACTGGTAAAACCCACAAAATTGGTGAGGTTCACGAAGGTGGCGCAACAATGGACTGGATGGAACAAGAACAGGAAAGAGGTATAACAATCACCAGTGCTTGTACAACAGCAAGTTGGAATGGCCATTGTATTAACATTATCGACACTCCAGGACACGTAGACTTTACAGTAGAAGTTGAAAGAAGTTTAAAAGTTCTTGATGGTGCAGTTGCAGTTTTCTGTGCAAGGGGTGGTGTTCAACCACAATCAGAAACTGTTTGGCGTCAAGCAGATAAATACAAAGTTCCAAGAATTGCATATATTAATAAAATGGATAGGGATGATGCAAACTTTTTTAGAGCTATCCAAATGATGAAAGATAGACTAAAAGCTAATCCTGTTCCAATTCAATTACCAATTGGTCAAGACTCAAGTTTTATAGGAATTGTAGACTTAGTTGAAATGAAAGCAACTATCTACAAAGATGACCTTGGCAAAGATATGGAAGAAATTGATATTCCAGAAGATATGAAAGCAGATGCACAAAAATATCACGATCAACTAATAGAAGCTGTTGCAGAAACCGATGATGCTTTACTTGAAAAATTCTTTGGTGGCGAGCAATTAACAGTAGAAGAAATTAAAAAAGGTATAAGAAAGGCAACCTTAAGCCTTGCTATGACACCAGTAGTTTGTGGTAGTTCCTTTAAAAATAAAGGTGTACAAAAACTTTTAGATGCTGTTGTAGACTATATGCCTTCTCCAACAGATATTGAAGCTATTCGTGGCACAAAATTAGATGGTGTTACTGAAGAAGATAGAAAAGCTGATGATAAAGAACCTCTTGCTGGTCTTGCATTTAAAGTTGCAACAGACCCATTCGTTGGTAAAATTACTTTCTTCCGTATCTATTCAGGCGTTTTAAAAGCTGGTTCTTATGTTTACAATTCAACAAAAGATAGTAAAGAAAGAATTGGTCGTTTGCTTCGTATGCACGCAAATCACCGTGAGGATGTTGAAGAAGCTTTTGCAGGAGACATTGTTGCTATTGTTGGTTTGAAAGATACAACCACAGGTAACACTTTATGTGATCCCGATCATCCTATTGTGCTTGAAAGTATGGAATTCCCAGAACCTGTTATAAATATAGCTATTGAACCAACAACAAAACAAGCACAAGAAAAAATGGTTAATGCATTAATTAAACTTGCTGAAGAAGATCCAACCTTTAAAACTTGGACAGATAAAGAATCTGGTCAAACAATCATCGCTGGTATGGGTGAACTTCACTTAGATATTATTGTAGACCGTTTAAAAAGAGAATTTAAAGTTGATGTTAATGTAGGTCGTCCACAAGTTAGTTACCGTGAAACAATTAAGGGCACAGTAGAGGCTGAAGGCAAGTACATTCGTCAAACAGGTGGTCACGGACAATATGGTCATTGCTGGATTAAAATTGAACCACTTGAAGCAGGAAAAGGTTACGAGTTTGTTGATCAAATTGTTGGTGGTGTTATTCCTAAAGAATATATTCCAGCAATTGATGCAGGTATCCAAGAAGCAAAACAAAATGGTGTAGTAGCAGGTTATGAAACTGTAGACTTTAGGGTAACAGTTTTTGATGGTTCTTACCACGATGTTGACTCTTCAGAAATGGCTTATAAAATAGCTGGTTCTATGGCATTTAAGGAAGCTGCTAAAAAGGCAAATCCTGTTTTACTAGAACCTATTATGAAGGTTCAAGTAGAATTACCAGATGATTATCTTGGCACTGTTATGGGTAACTTAACAAGCCGTCGTGGCGTATTGCAAGGTACTGAATCAAGAAATGGTTCTGTTATCATTAATGCAGAAGTTCCACTATCAGAAATGTTTGGTTATGCAACAGCTCTTCGTTCTTCAACACAGGGTAGAGGCTCATTTAATATGGAATTCTCTCACTATTCTGAAGTTCCAAAAAGTATTGCTGAAAAAATTGTTGGCGAAAGAGAAAAAACAAAATAATTAAAACATTTTCAATTATGTTTTTAAAGGCAAAGATGTTGAATTTTAAAATTTAAAATTTAATGCAAAATTTTTAAATTTTGCTCTAAAACCAAAAGGTTTTAGCATCTTTGCCAAACAAACTTAAATTAATTGGTTAAAAAATCAAATTTTATTAAGTAAATATTATAAAAAACTAAACGAAATTAAGGCAAATAAGCAAAATAACAATTAATGATTTTTGTTTGACAAATCATTAAAAAAATTGTAAAATGCGTTTGACAATTATATCAAAAATAAATAATATATATTTGTAATTTTTAGGAGGATTAAAATATTATGGCAAAAGCAAAATTTGACAGGTCTAAGCCACATATCAACATCGGAACAATCGGACACGTTGACCACGGCAAGACAACTTTAACAGCCGCTATCACAATGTGGAGCTCTGCAAAGGGTTGGGCTGAAAAAATGAAATATGAGGATATCGATAAAGCTCCAGAAGAAAGAGCAAGAGGTATCACCATTAACACTTCTCACGTTGAATATCAAACAGAAAAAAGACACTATGCACACGTAGACTGCCCAGGACACGCAGACTATGTAAAAAATATGATTACAGGTGCTGCACAAATGGATGGAGCTATCCTTGTTGTTGCTGCAACAGATGGTCCAATGCCTCAAACAAGAGAACACATTCTTCTTGCTCGCCAAGTTGGTGTTCCATACATCGTAGTATTTATGAACAAAGTAGACCAAGTTGATGACCCAGAATTACTTGAATTAGTAGAAATGGATATTCGTGACCTACTTAACGAATATGGCTTCCCAGGAGATGACACCCCAATTATCAAAGGTTCAGCTCTTAAAGCATTAGAAGCTGCACAAGCTGGCAAAGCAGAAGATCCAGCTTGCAAATGTATTGAAGAATTATTACAAGCTGTAGACACTTTCATTCCACAACCAACAAGAGCAACAGACCAACCATTCTTAATGCCTGTTGAAGATGTTTTCACAATCACAGGTCGTGGCACAGTTGCTACTGGTAGAGTGGAAAGAGGTGTTGTTAAACTTAACGACAACGTTGCAATCGTTGGTATGGGTTCAGACAAACAAAGCGTTGTAACAGGCGTTGAAATGTTCAGAAAACTTCTTGATGAAGCACAAGCTGGCGATAATATTGGTGTTTTACTTCGTGGTATCCAAAGAACAGATATCGAAAGAGGTCAAGTTCTATGTAAACCAGGTTCAATTCACCCACATACAAAATTCACAGCAGAAGTTTATGTATTAAAGAAAGAAGAAGGCGGAAGACACACTCCATTCTTTAATGGATATCGTCCACAATTCTATTTCAGAACAACTGATGTTACAGGTTCAATTGAACTTGCTAAAGGTGTAGAAATGGTTATGCCTGGCGACAATGTAAGTATGACAATTTCTCTTATCACCCCAATCGCTATTGAACAAGGTTTAAGATTCGCTATCCGTGAAGGTGGCAGAACAGTTGGTTCAGGCGTTGTTGCTTCTATTATTGAATAATAAATAGATTAATAATAAAAAAGATGTGTAACTTGAAAAAGTAATACATCTTTTTTTTACAAAAATTTTTATGGTTATATCTTCTTTTATTTGCTAAATATTGTTAAAAAAGTTATAATAATTCTATGGAAAAATCTGATAAAAACGATAAATATGAATTTACCGCTGGAAATCAAAAAAATCCTGCATTAAGGGGTAGGTCTTTTGGTTTATTCTTTGCAATGTTCTGGGCATTTTTTCTAGCACTTGCAATAAGCAATGTTGCAAGCCCTTACTTTTCAAATGTTATAAGTGGTTTATTGTCTGGCATAACGCCATTACTTATTGGCATTGTAGTTTCTTTTATTTTCTACCGTTTTGTAGATTTTATTGAAAGAGTTGTGCTTAAAAATGCTTTTGCCAAAAGCCCATATAAATTTGCTATAAAGCGTACAATATCAATCTTTACAGTTTTACTTGTAATCATAGGGGTTTTGGCTGTTTTTATTGCAATATTAGTTCCAAAAATAATAGAAGTTATACAGCGTATAACAGCAGGCAGTGGCGATGGTGGGGCACAAATATACAATAATGTTGTAAATGAAATTTGCAATATCGCACAAAGATGGTTCGGAGCAGAAGTTTCACAAGAAGCTATAAAAGATGTTTTAAATAAAGTTTTTGAAGGGTTTATGAGCACCGTTGTGCAACTAAATGATGTGTTTACCTTTTCGCTTAATGTTCTTTCTGGCTTGCTTAATGTAATGCTTGGTATGCTTGTTGCAATTTTAATTTTAAAAGATAAAGAAAAAATCTCTCGTTTCTGCCGAAGGTATTCCTATACTCACTTTAAAAAGGAAAGAGCAGATGAAATATGTGTTATAACAAACAATGCAAGCAAAATTTTGTATAACTATGTTATATGTAAAATAATTGAATTTGCAATTATATTTATTTCACTAGGCATAACCTACACAATAATGGGGCTAGAATTTACTTGGGAATTAGCACTGCTTATAGGTATTTTTAACTTTATTCCATACTTCGGTATTTATATTGGCGCTGTAGTTGCAGCACTTATAACTTTAATATTTAATTCAGTTAATTCAACATTATATATGCTTATTGCCACTTTTGTTTTATGTACTATAGAGTTTAACATTATTCTTCCTTTCATAACAAGTTCCAAGTTAAAGGTAAGTGCTTTGGTTGTTGTATCCTCTACAATAATTGGTGGTGCAATGTTTGGTATGGCTGGAATGTTGTTAGCTCCTCCAATATTTGCTTTAATAAGCGTTGTTGTAACAGGTAATATAGAATTGAAAGAAAATCATATGAAATATGTTATGGAACTTAATAAAGCAAGGGAAAAGAATTCTCAAGATGAGAAAGAACAGTTAGGACTTATGCCGCTAGGGGAAGAATTGCAAAAACAAAAAGCGAATGAAGTTTCTGCAAAAACA
>CAJUBT010000003.1:26077-40272 GCA_910584815.1 uncultured Christensenella sp.
GCCGCTAGGGGAAGAATTGCAAAAACAAAAAGCGAATGAAGTTTCTGCAAAAACACCTGTTACAGAAAATAATAATGCACAAATAGAAGAAAATGTAAAAACTGAAGAACAACAAAAATCTGATGCTTTAAAAGAAGATAACACAACTAAACTTCAAACAGAAGATAGTAACTTAAATCAAAAAACTGATGGAAATATTAATAAGTTAAATGTTGAAAATTCTAAAACTAAAGTAGAACAAACTGAAGAAGATAACGAAAATGTTATAATTAAAAATATTAAAAATAAAAGTAGCAGTTCAACAACAAAAAAAGTTTCTGGCACAAAAAGTGTAAAAAAAGAGGCTAAAATTCCATCTAAAGCACCTAAAAAGTAAAATTGATAATTAAGTTTTTGGCTTTATTAAAAGCAGTACTATGCAAATTAAGGTGCTATGCAAAGTTTTAAAAACCTTAAATTTTAAAAAGCAGTGTTATTTTAAATTATATTTAATTATAAACTATCAACTTTAAATAAAGTGTAATACTTTGAAACATATTTTAATTTACATTATTTAAAATTAGTTGTATAATAAGTCTTGTTAAATGTAAAAATTTAACAAGACTTTTTGTATTAAATTAATAAAGGAGGAAGAGAACAAAATGTCAAAAGAAATTTTATATAGTGCAACAAAACCAACAGGAAGATTAACCTTAGGTAACTATATTGGGGCAATTAAAAATTGGCGTGAAATGCAGGAAAATTATAGTTCTGTTTTTGCTATAGCAGATTTACATTCTTTAACTATAGATATAGATAGCAAAGAATTGACCGATAATATTTACAGCCAATTTGCAACATTTTTGGCTGCTGGTCTTGACCCCGAAAAAAGTATAATATATTGTCAATCTCACGTTAAGGAACACGCAGAACTTGCTTGGATTATGAATTGTTTTACCTATTTTGGTGAAGCAAGTAGAATGACCCAGTTTAAAGATGCTAATGCAAAAAATAAAAACATATCAGTAGGTCTTTTTGCTTACCCAATGTTAATGGCTGCAGATATTCTTTTATATAACACAAATGTAGTTCCTGTGGGGGTAGACCAAATTCAACACGTTGAAATTTGCAGAGATATTGCAAACCGTTTCAATTCTAAATATGGCGAAACTTTCGTGTTGCCAAAAGGGGTTACACCTAAAACAGGTGCTAAAATTATGGGGTTGCAAAATCCAACCAAAAAAATGGCAAAATCTGGCGATAACGATAATGATGTTATTTATATTGAAGATGATAACGAAACAATAATGCGTAAATTTAAAAGGGCAGTAACAGATAGTTTGAATAGAATAAAATATTGTGAGGAACAACCAGGTGTTTCTAATTTGTTAACAATTTATTCTGTTATGAAAAACCTTTCAATTGAGCAAGCAGAAAAAGACTTTGAAGGTTGTGGTTACGGCGACCTTAAAACTCGCACTGCAGAAGCTGTTATAGAAGTTATAACCCCAATTAGAAGTAAAATGATAGAACTTAAAAGTAATCGCCCATATTTAGATGAATTAATGAAAAAAGGTGCATTGCGTGCCTCAAAAATAGCACAGGAAACCTTAAAGAAAGTTTATAATAAAACAGGACTTGTTCCTTTAAAATAGGCTTAAAAAAACAATTTTAATATTAAATTTATAAATTAAAAAGAATAAAATATGTAAACAGGTTTAATGTTATATATCTATAATAATTAAAAGTAACATAAATTAAATTTTGTTTTATAAAAAAAATATAATTTCTCTAGTAAAATTTTATGTTTACACAACAATATTGTTTATATAGGAGATAAAATGATTTATAAAAAATTTAATCAAACAGAACTTTTTACTGGGAAAACAAATAAAACCTATGAATATAACATTGAAGATGCCGACATAAATTATTGTATTGTAGATATAAATGGAAGATTTCCAACCGAGAACAAATATGCTCTTAATAAATCTTGCAAAGAAATGGCACATATACTTTCAGGAAGTGGAGTATTAGTTGTTAATAATAAAAAATACCAACTAGAAAAAGATGATGTTGTTTTAATTGATAAACTAGAAAAATATTATTGGGAAGGAAATATGAGGTTAGGTTTACCTTGCTCTCCTGCGTGGAAACCAGAACAGCATATGGAATTAGAATTTAAAATTGTTGAAAAAGAAGATAAAACACAATTTTTGAACCTGGTGAATAAAGTTTTAGGGAACTTAGAAAATAAAGATTTTTTTATTCCTTATAGCGATAGTGAATATAATGAAATGTTAAATAACAAACAATACGCAACAATTTTTGGGGCTTATCATAATAATAATCTTATTGGAGTGTCTTTAGTTTGTTATGATAAAGCTATAATGGAAGAGGAAAAATTGCATTTTAACATAAAAACTTCAAACATATGCGAACTTGGTGGTAATCTTGTTCTGCCAGAATATAGAGGCCTTAAAATTGCAAGTTTCTTGCAAAAGTTATCTATAGATTATGCACTTGAACAAAATTTTGATTATGTTGTTTCAATGGCACATCCAGAAAACATTAAAGGATGCAAAACGCTAGAAGGGGCAGGGCTAGGTTATTTAAAAACAGTTAAATTAAATAGTGGCTTTTTAAGAAATTTATATATGCTTAAATTAAAATTCTAAAAGAATAATAATTTGCTTACTAAATTATTTATTAAATTAAATATTCTTCTAATAATTATCTAATACATTTGTAGTTTTTGTATTTATTTTTCACTTTAATTTTATTTGGTTTTTTATAAAACAAAAAAGTATTTAAATAGTTCTTTTATGGTTCTCATAACTTTTTAATGTTTTATATTAAAGTACTAACATAAAAAATAAAAAACATCTTATAAATTTAATAAGATGTTTTTTTTTCTTAATATGCTAATAAATTTTTTTGTTTTGTGCTTATATTTAAACATAGTCTTAGGTATTTTAAATTATCTTTTAAAAAGCATTGTTCCAGTTATTCCAATTATTGTTGCAGCAACAATGGCGATGATTGTTTGTTCCAGACAATGCAAGTAGAAGTAAAAGTAAAAAGTTTGTGTTGGTGTTTAAATTTGTGTCGGTAGCTGAAGCAAAAATTGAAAGGAATAGCACAATTAGAATGTATAAATTATTATTCATATAAAACCCCCTTTATTTTTCAAATTTAACTTTTTTGTAATCTTTTTATCAATATTTCGCAACTTCAAAAATTTTGTTTTTCCTTAAAAACATTGTAAAATATATAAAAAAAGGAGATAAAACTTTTGAATTCACGCTATGTAAACATCGATAACAACACCTTATCAAATCTGCAATATTATATGCCAGAATCTGAAACTTTGCGACAACTTGCCGATACCTTTAGTATTTTTTCCGATTTAACACGCCTTAAAATTTTATCTGCCCTTGCACTTAGCGAAATGTGTGTTAACGATTTGTCTAGATATCTTAACATTAATCAAACCACACTAAGCCATCAATTAAGGCTGCTTAAAAATTTTAATGCAGTTACTGATAGAAGAATTGGCAAAGTTGTTGTTTATAGTTTAGGGAATAATAAAATTAACGACATAATGTCTAACGGAGTAGACTATATTTTAGGGTAATATGATTTATATATTTGATTAAATTTTTAAAAAGTGGTAAATTTGTTATATAGCAGTTTATCTCTTTTTTATTTTTTGTTAAATTAATTATATTTAATTTAAGTTCTATTAAACTAAAATAAATTCATATTACTATCAACTAACATATTTAAAAGCAAAGTTTTTAAAAAATTTGGTTTAAAATTTTGTTAATAAATTGTTATTAAAATATATTTTAATAAATTTTATTAAAAGATTATAATTATATTTTAAAATAGTTCGTAATATTTTTTGAAATAGTTATTGTGAATAAAAAATTTCTTTCTGTAAATTAATATGATTAACTAAATAAAAATGATTAAGATAAGAGAAAAAACATATTTAACAAAATAAATATTACATTTTATTAAATTTTAAAAGGTGTATTTTAATGGACATTAAAGAAAAATTGTCAACATTGCCATTAACTCCTGGTGTGTATATTATGAAAGACCGTTTTGGTAACATAATATATATAGGTAAAGCCCGTAAACTTAAAAACCGTGTAAGCCAATACTTTTTAAACAAAAATCATACTGATAAAGTTAAAAGTATGGTTTCTCAGGTGGTAGATTTTGACTATATTTTAACAAATTCAGAATTAGATGCTCTTGTACTTGAAAGTAACCTTATAAAAAAGCATCAACCTTTTTATAACATTTTGTTAAAAGATGGAAAATCTTACCCATACATTAAAATAAACACAAAAGAAGATTTTCCAAAACTTGAAATTGTAAGGAAAGTTAAAAAAGATGGGGCTAAATATTTTGGGCCATATTTTGGAACCAGTGCAACAGAAATTGTTAGAGCAGTGAATTTTGCTTATCCTATTCGTACTTGTGATAAAAAAATTAAGGCAAACAATAAAATGTCTAGGGGATGTTTAAATTATTCACTTGGGCTTTGTTCTGCTCCTTGTATGTGTAAAGTAACAAAGGAAGATTATGCTGAACTGTTACCAAAGGTTTACGATTTTTTAAATGGAAAAGATACCGCAGTTTACGATATAATTTCAAAAAAAATGGAATTAGCCGTTAATATAGAAAACTTTGAACTTGCAATAAAATTGCGCGATTTAAAATTTATGCTATTAAAATTAAGAGAAAAATCTGTTACAGCTTTACCAAACACAGCAAATATAGATGTTTTTGGCTTTGCAAAAAGCGATAACTTTGTTGTGTTTTCTGTGCTTATTATTAGGCAAGGCAAAATGATGGGTGCTAAAAATTATAGCTTCGATAATGTGCAAATAGATGATGAGCAAATGTTAATTTCCTTTGCAACACAGTACTATGCACAAAATATAATGCTACCAGAAAAAATTTTTTTACCATTTGAAGTGGATTTAGAAGATGCTTTATTTAAAGCCTTATCAAATCAGCTTGGCAAGGAATTGGAGGTTTTAATACCTAAAAAAGCCGTTAATAAGAAATTAATAGACCAAGCCAATGCAAATGCGAATGAATATTTAACCAAAAATTGTGAACTTGAAAGAAACAAAAAAACAAAGAAATTAGATGTTTTAAATGGTATCCAACAAAAATTAGGTTTAAGGAATTTACCACTAAGAATAGAAGGTTACGATATTTCAAACATCTCTGGCACAAGCAGTGTTTGCAGTATGGTTGTTTTTATAAATGGTGCAAAAGCTTCTAAACACTATAGGAAATTTAAAATTAAAGAAGTTGTTGGCCCTAACGATTTTGAAAGTTTAAAAGAAAGTATTATAAGAAGGTTAGAAAAATTAAATAGTGATGATATAAGTTTTTCTTCTGTGCCAGATGTTATTTTAATTGATGGTGGGAAAGGGCAAATAAACACTTGTAGAGATATAATTAAAAGCTATAATCAAAATATAGATGTTATAAGTCTTGCAAAGAAACAAGAAGAAATTTTTGTGGAAGAAAGTCCGTTATCAATAAAACTTTCTAAAGATGATGATGAATTAAAACTTTTACAAAAGGTTAGAGATGAAGCTCACCGCTTTGCTATAACTTTCCATAGAAAACTTAGAAAGAAAAAACAAATTAAAAGTATATTAGATGAAATTGAGGGGTTAGGTAAAACAAAACGCGAAAATTTAATTTTAAAGTTTAAAAGTGTTAGCAGAATGAAAAAAGCAACAGCTGAAGAACTTATGCAAGTTAGTGGCATAACCCCAAAACTAGCAAATGAAATTATGAAAAAGTTAGAAGATATTTAGGCTATTATTTACTATAAAATATTATAATAATATTTATTTCTTGTCCTAAAAATTAATTTTGCTTAATAAACTTATATTATGAAAAATAAATATGGTTTTTTGCAAAAAATAAAATGTTCGTTTAATAAGTTTTTATCTAAGATATTAAATAAAAAAACTGCAAAAGCAGTGTTATGTATTTGTAGCATTGCTTTTTTAGTTTTTGCTCCTTCATTTATTTTTAACAAGACTAATTATAAAATTAATATGAACGAATATTTAAACCTTACTTCAAAAGAAAAAATAGTTTTAAACCTATGGCATATAGAAACTTTTGAAGGTGGCACAAACTCTCGTAAAATGTATTTAGAAAATCAGGCAATAAAGTTTAACAAGCAAAATAATAATTGTTTTGTTTCTGTAAAAACATTAACAGAAGAGCAACTGTTTTTAAATCTACAAAGCGGTGCTTCTGCAGATATCTATTCTTTTGGCATTGGGGCAGGATATATGCTACCAAGTTTATTAATGGAATTACCAAAAAATAATAATGTTCGTAAAGATTTGCAAGAATATGCAAATTTAAACAATAATATTTATGCATACCCGTATATTTTATCTGGATATGCATTAATTTCACATAATAGTTTAGTTAATGAAACAAATTCTATTTTAGAATTATTGCAATCAAAAACTATAAATAAAAAGACTATTGCAGGTGTTTGTTTTGCAAATGAAACTTCAATAAATCCAAGTCAAGTTCTAGTTGAAAATAACATAAAAGACATTAATAAACAAAACTATTTGCAGTGCACAACAACTTATAATGCCTATACCAATTTTTTATCTAAAAAAGCTGTTTCATTGCTTGGCACAGCAAGAGATGTTGCAAGAATTAAAAATAGAGAATTAAATGGCTCTATATCAAGTTGCAGTTATAATTTCCTTGGTGGTTATTCCGATTTAATTCAATATGTTGGTATATCAAAAAATTTAACTAAGCAACAAGTTATGTATGCAACAAATTTTGCAAATTTTTTAACCTCTTCACCTTGTCAAACTGCACTAAAAAATTATGGCTTATTTTCAATTTCTGCAAATAAAATTTATGAAGAAGATTATATGTCTAATTTTGAAGATGCCTTGATTAAACCATTAAAAAGCACCAATGTTTTTTCAAATTTACAAGCAATAGAAAATCAAAAAAATGCTTCGTTTAATATTTTATTTAAATAGATTTTTATTAATTGAAAGAATTTTTTAATAGTTTGGTTGTTATTAAACAATTCTTTAACTTAAAAATTTAACATTTAATTTTATTATATTAAAAATTATTTAACTAAATTATTTAAAAAAACATATAAATTTATATGCAACAAGAAAAAGTAACAATTTCAAATTTTATTAAAATACTTAAAAAAAACCATCCACAAATAACTGTTAAAACCAATCTTACTTTTAAGCAATTAACAACCTTTCGTATAGGTGGAAAAATAAAAGCCTTAGTTGAAATAACAAAAGTTGATGAGTTACTTAAAGTTTTAGGTTTATTAAAGGAATATGATGTTCCTTATTTTATTTTAGGCAAGGGAAGTAACTTACTTGTAAGCGATAAACCTTGCAAATATGTTATTTTAAAAATTATGTTAAACACTATAACTGTAAGAAAAAATAAAATTATATGTGGGGCAGGGGTTTCACTTTTTAAGTTAAACACAGTGGCAATAAACAACGGACTTTCAGGTTTAGAATGGAGTTTTGGAATTCCTGGAAGTGTAGGCGGTGCAGTTAAAATGAATGCTGGTAGTTTTGGCGGAGAAATGAAAAATGTTGTTGAATGTGTGTACTATACCGATGGGGAAAAAATATACAAAAAAACAAATAAATCGCTACAATTTTCATATCGAAAAAGTTATTTTTCTAACAAAAATTATGTTGTGCTGAAAGCTATTTTTAACTTAGAATTTGGTGCAAGTGAAGATATAAAAAACAAGTGTTTAAATAACTTAAAAAGTAGACAAAACACCCAACCCTACAATAAAGCAAGTGCTGGTAGCGTGTTTAAACGCCCTTTAAATAACTTTGCCCCAGTTTTAATAGAAAGATGCAACTTGAAAGGTTTTAAATGTGGTGGGGCAGAAATATCAACAAAACATTGCGGTTTTATTGTAAACCAAGATGGTAACGCAACATTTAATCAAGTTTTTAAAATAATTACTAAAATTAAAAAGACAGTTTCAAAAAAGTTTGGTATAATACTAGAAGAAGAAATAATTATTTTAAGGTGAATTTATGAATTTTTTAGCAGACTATCATACTCACACAATTTTTAGTAGAAAGCCATTTTTACCTTTTCTTCACGCAAAAGGTTCGCTTGAAGATAACATCAAAACAGCAAGTAAATTAGGGTTAAAAGAAATGGCTATTACCGACCACGGTTTTAACCACAAATACTTTGCTTGTAGCCGAAAGAATTTGAAAACCACAAAGCAAGAAATTCTTCGTCTTTCTCAAAAATATAATATTAAAGTTTATTTTGGGGTAGAGGCTAATTTTCTTTCTCAAGATGGAACAATAGATGTTACTAAAAAGGATATGGAATATCTAGACATTGTTTTATGTGGTTACCATAAACTTGCAAAGCCAAAAACTTTACGGGACAAGTTTAAAATTTTTGTGCCAAACATTTTTGCAAACCATTTTGGAACAAGCAAAAAATTGCTTCAACGCAACACAGAAATGATTGTGAACGCACTAGATAAAAACAACATAGACATAATAACTCACCCTAATAATAAAATGAGGTGCGACTTAGCTGCTGTTACAAAAAAAGCAGTCGAAAAAGGCACGTTGATAGAATTAAATGAAAAACATTGTTGCTTTACTGAAAACGAAATTAAAACAATGCTAACTTTGGGTGCAAAATTTGTTGTAGATAGCGATGCCCATAAACCAGAAAAAATTGGTAAATTTAAAAAGATGGAAAACTTAATTCAAAAATATAATATTCCAGAAGATAGAATAGTTAACTTAAATTCCTTGCCAGAATTTATAAATGTTAAAAGGAATAGCCAAAATAAATCTTAATTTTAAAATTTTTTTATAATTTTTTTAATATAAAATTGATAAGAAAATTTTGTATGTAACAATAAATTTTTAATAAAGATAAAAAATATTTTATAAAATAACAAATTTAAAATTTTTTTACAAATATAACAATTCTATTTTTAAAAATAATAATATTTTATTTTTATAAAATTTTAAAAAAAATATTTAAACAACCTTAAAAATTTTTACAAAGGAGTTTTGCAAAAAAAGTATGTCTTTTGCACACGATGTTAAACTAGAAGTTTTAGAAAACAATGTTAAAAATGAATGTTGCAAACTTGCATTTTTATCCGCAGTAATTCATTCTTGTGGTGAACTTACAAAAAGTGGTAAGGAGTTCTATCTTGAACTTAAAACAGATATAGATAAAGTGTATGATGCAGTGAACGATTGCCTTAAAACTTTGTATGGAGAATATGCTGAAGTAAAACTTGATGATGATGCAAACATTAATAAAGCGGTTAGATATGTTATAAGTTTGCCAAAGGCTTGCACAAATCAAATTCTGTTCGATTGCGGAATAGCAAAATTAAGCGTGAATAATGAATTTACTATTGTTCAAGGTATAGATGAACATATAATAGAAAACGAGTGTTGTGCTAAAAGTTATATTAAAGGTGTTTTTGCAACCTCTTCAACTTCAAACATTGTTTTAAATGGTCAGAAAACTGATAATCGTTCATTTAGTGGTTACCATTGGGAGTTTGTTTTTGTAAGTGAAGCCTTTGCTGATGATTTTTCTAATTTATTATTTTCACAAGGCATAGCAAACAAAAAGAGTAAAAGAAAAAATTTGTTTGTGCTGTATGTAAAAGAGGCTGAAATTGTAAGCGATATTCTTGCAACAGTCGGGGCGTTTAAGGGTTTGCTTAAACTGCAAAATGAAATTGCATTAAGGGATGTTAGAAATAACATTAACAGGCAAAATAACTGTTTAAACGCAAACATCACAAAAACTGTAAATGCAAGCCTTAATCAAATTAATGCCATAAATACAATAGAAAAATATATGGGCTTTGAAAAATTGCCAAAAAATTTAAGGGAATTGTGTTTAGTTCGTCTTGCAAATCCTGAAGAATCTTTAGATAATTTAACAAAACTATTATCAACGCCAATTACAAAAAGTGGAATAAACCATCAATTTAGAAGATTAATTAAAATAGCTAACAATTTGCAGTTAAAGTTATCTTCACAAAACAATGAAATGCAGGAAGAAACAACTTAACTAGTAAAAGGTTAATTAGAAAAAAATAGATTATTAATAAAAAAACTAAACGCTAAAAAAAATTCTACCTAAAATTTAATTTGTAAAGTTTAGGCAGTTTTTTAGTGCTAACCACTGGTAAAAAAAATTATAATAGTATATAATAGTAAAATAAAAATAAAAAAAGTCGTTCTTTTAAATAGGTAAACTTATGAAAAATTTTGTACATTTACACGTTCACACAGAATACAGTTTGTTAGATGGGGTTGCAAAGGTTAAAAACCTTGTTCAAAAAGTTAAAGAATGTGGTGGTAAGGCCATTGCAATGACAGATCACGGAACTATGGCTGGTGCTCTTGTTTTTTTTGCCGAATGTTATCGTAACGGAATTAAGCCAATTATTGGGTGCGAATTTTATGTTGCTCACGATAGATTTTATAAACAAGGCAAACCAGATAACGCCCATTTAATTTTGCTTGCAAAGAATAACGAAGGTTACCATAATTTACTTAAATTAAATGCCATAGCTTGTAAAGAAGGCTTTTATTATAAACCAAGAATAGACTACGATGTTTTAAAAGAGCATTCAAAAGGTTTAATTTGTTTAAGTGCCTGCCTTGCAGGGCATATACCATCTTTATTATTAAACAGAAGATATGATGAAGCCTATGAAATGGGCAAAAAACTTAGAGATATGTTTGATGAAGGTGATTTTTATATTGAACTACAAAATCACGGTTTGCCAGAACAAATAGAAATTTTAGAACCGCTTTGCGACCTTGCAAAAAAATTAGGTGTTAAAACTGTGGCCACTAACGATGCCCATTACATAAATAAAGAAGATGCAGAAATGCAAGACATTTTAATGTGCATTCAAATGGGTAAATTTTTAGATGATACAAACAGATTGAAATTTGCAACTGATGAATTTTATGTTAAAACCCGTGCTGAAATGGAACAAGTTTTAGGTGCTTACCCTGAAGCTTTAGATACAACAAATGAAATAGCCGATAAATGCTTTGTAACCATAAAAGCAAAAAGCCATAAAGAAGTGCCAAACATTCCAGATAATTGTTCTTTAAGAGATAATGAAAACTTTATTCCTAAGTATGAACCAGAGGGAATGTCTTCCTATGAATTTTTGAAAAAACTTTGCTACGATGGTTTAAAAGAACGTTACCCAGTAATTACTCCAGAAATTCAAGCAAGGGCAGACTACGAACTTTCTATTATTAAAGAACAAGGTTTTGTGGAATACTTCCTTGTAGTTTGGGATTATATTAACTATGCCCGCCAAAATGGCATACCTGTAGGTCCAGGTAGGGGCAGTGGTGCAGGCAGCATTGTTGCTTATACATCAGGAATAACAAGGGTAGACCCAATTAAATACAATCTACTTTTTGAGAGATTTATTCATCGTGAACGCGTTTCTATGCCTGATTTTGATGTAGACTTTTGTTACGATAGACGAAACGAAGTTATTGAATATGCTAAACGCAAATATGGTAAAGATAATGTTGCATATATTGGCACCTTTGGCACAATGGCAGCAAAAAACGCAGTGCGAGATGTTGGTAGGGTTTTGCGCCTACCATTGCCAGATGTAAATAGAATTTGTAAAGATATTCCAGCAAAACTTCCAGATGGTATTAAAAAACCTCCAGTGTTAAAATATTATTTCGGAACAACTGGTAACGCAGATAATGATAAATTTATAATTCCAAGTTTAAGAAAAATTTATGATGAAGATGATAGAATTAGAAGAGTTTTAGATTTAAGCATTAAACTAGAAGGAATGCCAAGGCAAACTTCCACTCACGCTTGTGGAATTCTAATAGCCCCAGAACCTGTAGATACTTATGTGCCCCTTGCAAGAAACGGCGATGAAATAGCAACACAATATTCTATGGTAGAGTTAGAAGATTTAGGTCTTCTTAAAATGGATTTCTTAGGTTTAAGAACGCTAACAGATATAGACAAAACTCTTAAATTAATTAAAAAAATTCATAATATAGATATCGATTTCTATAATATGGAATATGATGACCCTAATGTTTTTAAACTAATTTCTTCAGGTAATACCGATGCTATTTTCCAACTTGAAAGTGGTGGTATGAAAAGCTTTATGAAAAAATTAAAGCCAGATAATTTAGAAGATATTATAGCTGGTATTTCATTATATCGTCCTGGACCTATGAAGTATATTGACCAATATGTTAACAATAAACACAACCCAAGTAAAATTGTTTACGATGACCCTTGCCTTGAACCTATTTTAAAAGCAACCTATGGTATTATTGTTTACCAAGAACAAGTTATGCAGATTGTTCAAGCAATGGCTGGCTATACATTGGGGCAGGCAGATATGGTTCGCAGAATTATGGGTAAAAAGAAAGTTGAAAAAATGGCAGCTGAAAAAGAAAAATTTATTTTCGGATGGCAAGACCCTAAAGGCGAAAAGAGTATTGATGGTGCGTTAAAAAAGGGTGTTAAAGAAGAAGTTGCTCGTAAAGTTTTTGGAGATATGGAAGACTTTGCAAAATACGCTTTTAACAAATCTCACGCTGCTGCATATGCCTACCTTAGTTACCAAACTGCCTATGTTAAATGCTACTATCCAGTTGAGTTTTTAGTTGCTGTTTTAAATAACAGAATAACTAATATAGATGAAATTAAAAAATATACAATCTATGCAAAACAACAAAATATAGAAGTTCTTCCTCCAAACATAAATAAAAGTGAAACCTATTTTAGTGTTGAAAATAACAAAATTCGTTTTGGTTTGGCAGCTCTTAAAAATGTGGGCATAGGTGTTGTAGAAGAAATAATTTCAAATCGTAAAGACTTTGGTGAATTTAAAGACCTTTACGATTTTATAGAAAGGATGCAAGGCGGGGCAGTTAACAAGAGATGTTTAGAAAGTATGATTCTTAGCGGGGCTTTCGATTGCTTTGGTGCAACAAGGTCTCAAATGATGAGTGTTTATGAAAGTGTTGTCGAAACCGTTTCTAAAGACCAAAAAAACAAAGCAAGTGGACAATTTAGCTTGTTTGATGATGCAAGTTTTTCCACTGCCGATAAAAACTACCTTAAAATGCCAGATATAAAAGAATACGCAAAACAAGCAAAACTTAAGTTTGAAAAGCAGGTTCTTGGCATTTATTTGTCTGGGCATCCATTAGATAATTATATGGCAGACTTTAACAAGTTTTCGTTTAATTCTTCTCTTGTACCTCAAGAGAAAATGGAACAAAGTGAGGAAGATGAAGAACTTACTCCAGACGAAGAAAATGTAGACCAAGTTAAAGATGGCGATAGGGTAGATTGTGGCGGTTGTATTGAGGAAATACGCAAAATCTTTACCAAAGTAGGCAACAAAGAAATGGCCATTTTAAGAGTTGAAGATTTATATGGAACTTTTGATGTAATGGTTGTGCCTAATACCTACGAAAAATATAAAGATAAATTACAAGAAGATAACTTAATTAAAATTAAAGGTAAACTAAGTGTTAAAGATGATAATTCTGTTATTGTTATTGCCGAAAATATAACCCTACTTGGTAGCGAAGTTTCAGTAGAACCTGAATATGAAGAAAAAAAGCCAGAAACTATAATTAAAACTTTATATTTAAGGTACGACACTACAAATGGAATTGAACACCAAAAAATTTTATCTCTTATAAAAGGTTATCCAGGTTACAGCCCTGTTATAATTAAATGCACTGGCACAGATAAATCTTTTAAATTAAGTTATAAAGTAAATCCAAGTAATTATTTTTTAAACGAACTTAATGCTATTTTAGATGAAAAAGACATAAAACTACTTTAATTCGTTTTACTAATTTTTGTTTATATAATAGAATAATTAAAACTTAAAATAGATTGTTTTTATCAAGTTATTTATATTAAAACTTAACATATAAGTTATAAATAGTAATTATCTTTTTAATTAAAAAACATCATTTTAAAAATGTTTATATAAAAACAAATAATAAAGAAAAAAATTAAAATTTTTTAATTTTATATTTAAATCAATATTTTAAAAAATTAACTTTTAAAAATAAGGT
>CAJUBT010000003.1:40372-85082 GCA_910584815.1 uncultured Christensenella sp.
TTTTAATTTTATATTTAAATCAATATTTTAAAAAATTAACTTTTAAAAATAAGGTTAAATAATAATATCTATAAAATTTAGTTTCAAAATAATTTTATAAATAAATATGCTTCAAAGGAGTAACTTATAATGGAAGTTAAAAACATAGCAATACTAACAAGTGGTGGAGATTGTCAAGGTATGAACACCACCTTAAACATTGTTGTAAGAATAGCAACTATGAAAGGGTTAAATGTTTATGGTGTTAAACAAGGCTATAAAGGTTTATATAACAAAAGTTTTATAAAATTAACTAATGCTAATGTAGAAAACATATCATCTTTAGGTGGCACAATTTTAAAAACAGCCCGTTTCCCAGAGTTTAAGGAAGAGGAAGTTGTAGAAAAATGTGCACAAAATTTGCAAGAGCATAATATAGATGCACTTATTGTTATAGGTGGGGATGGTTCTTTTAAAGGTGCAAAAGCATTAATAGACAAAGGAGTTAATGTAATTGCAATTCCAGGAACTATCGATAACGATTTAAGATACACCGATAAATGTTTGGGCTTTGATACAGCTGTTAACAACGCAAGCGATTATATTCAAAATGTTAAGCAAACAATGAGTGCTTTAGACAGAGGTGTTATAATTGAAGTTATGGGTAGATATTGTGGTGACATTGCACTTTACTCTGCTGCAGCCACAGCTTGTGACATTTTAGCAGTTCCAGAAAAACCAACAAGCGAAGATGAACTTATTGCAAAAATTAAAGAAAGTATTTCAATAAATAAAAAAGCACCAGTTGTTGTCATTGCAGAAAAACTTTTTGATGTTAAAGAAATTTCAAAAAGATTAAACGAAGAAACAAACACCGAATTTAAATATTCTGTTGTTGGATATATTCAAAGAGGTGGAGCACCAAGTGTTTACGATAAAATTCTTGCAATGCAATTTGGTGTAAGGGCTGTTGAACTTATTACAAAAGGAATATTTAATAAAGCAATAGGTATAAAAGGTAATAACATATTTGAAATTAATATAGATGATGCTTTGCATTGTGAATATAACTATAACTATGAACTTCTTAATTTGTTTTATCTTTTAAACACAAAGTCGTAAACAAAAAAACTCTACCTTATTTAAAAGGGTAGAGCTGTATAAACAAAACTTAAAAAGATTAATAGTTATCATATTATAAAAATTTTAAAAAAATTATAAATTAATTAAATTATATTTTATAACTTAAAGCAAAACATATATAAAGGTAGTTATGTTTTTTGTTTATTCTTAATAATATAAATTAATTCTTAAAAAATTTATTATAAAAATTTTAAAAATAATAATTGTTATTTATTTTTAATTTGTAAAATACAAATAATATATTAATAGTTAGATGCTTCTTCAATTACGAACCTGTCAAAATCAACTTCTTCAGGGAAGTCGCTAGGTAAAAATATTGCAGTATTAAATTCAACATAATGCAATAAATGTTTGTTTAAAATTACAGGAGTTGCAATATCAATGGTTTCGCAAATGCTAGCCACATAGTTAAAAAAATTATCACTATCGAAATTATTTTCTAAATCCTCAAAAATAGTGTCTTTAATTATTTTTTCTTCTTTCATAACTTTTGCCCAAATTCTAACCATTGTTTAATTTATCTCCCCAATATTTAATTTCTGTTAATAAAGTTAACATTTAATTTTTAAATTTAATAATTTATTAATAGAAACATTATAACAAAGAAATTAATTTTTAAAAAACTTAAAACACAAAAAAATAAAATTATTTTAAATTATAATACTATTTAATTTTTAAAGAATATGTTTTAAATATAAATTAAATTTTATTTATAACATATTAGTGTTTCTTAACTAATGTTTAAAAAATCAAAAATTTTTAGTATTAAATATTGTTACAAAATAACAATAATTTTAACTATTTTATTTAAAATAACAAACAAAAAATATGTAATAAAAAAAATTTGTTGACATAAAATATTATAATCATTATAATCAACTATGCTAAAAAAATGTTTAAATAATGTTTTTTTAATTTTTGGTTATATTTAATGCAAATGTAAATTTACACATTTTGCAATGTAACCTTTCTTATTTTTAATAAAAATATATTTAATTATTTTGTTATTAACACAAAACCATAAATCAATTTTTATTTTTAAATAATAAGGTAACAATGTTAAATAAAACTAGATAAAAGGTAAAAAGAATTATGGAAGATGAAATATATTTAACAAAAGAAGGTTTTAAAGCCTTACAAGAAAAATTAGACTATTTAAAATCAACCAAAAGAGAAGAAATTTCAAAAAAAATTGGCGTAGCAAGAGAATTTGGTGATTTAAGTGAAAATTCAGAATACGATGCTGCTAAAGAAGAACAAGCTCAAGTAGAAGCAGAAATAGCAGAAATAGAAAATAAATTGCGTTTTGGTAAAATTATTAACCAAAAGAAAGTAGATACAAGCAGTGTAAATGCAGGTTGCTTTGTTAAATTAAAAGACTTAGACTTTGATGATGAATTTGAATATCAAATTGTTGGGGCAACAGAGAGTGACCCATCAAAAGGTTTAATATCAAACCAAAGCCCAGTAGGGCAGGCTCTTCTTGGAAAAAAAGTTGGAGAGACAGTTCAAGTTATATTGCCACAAAACAATAACACAACAATTCGTTTAAAAGTTCTAGGTATTCACGCTTAATTATTAAATTTATATTTATTATATGCTTCGTTCTAGGTAATAATAGTTAACATTATGAATTTATCTAAAAATATTTTTAAATTTAATTAACTTTAAAAAACAAGAATAAAATTTTTAGTTTTAATATTAAATTTTATTAAATTGTTAATAAAAGTTGTAAAAACATTTAAAAGCTTTAAACTATATAATAAAGAAAGTTTTTAATTTCATAAAACATATTAAAAAATAAAAAATTCAGTGTATCTAAGCACTGATTTTTTTTCTTGTTTATTTTTATTAACTGTGTTAAACTTATAATGTAATAATTTGTTTTTATTATATGTCATACTATGGTTCTTATTATACTTTTAGTTATTTTAAATTGATTTATAAAATCTTTAAATAAAAAATATTTTTAAATAATAAAGTTAATATTTTTTTATATTCAAAGGTGTTGTTAATTATTTACTTTGAATTACCAAATTAAATTTTAATTAATAACTTTTTAAAACTTTAATAATATAATTATTACAAAATTTATCGTTAAAAAGAAATTGTGTTTTTTCTATGATTGAATATCAAAATTTAATTTTAAATAATAATCAGTTTAAAACAATTTGCAATCAAAAACTAAATTGCAATTCTTTTTTGTTTGAAAGCGTTGATGAACTTTATCTTCAAAATTTTTCCTATTGTTTTGCCCAATATTTATTTTGTAATAATCAAACTAACAAACCTTGCAATAATTGCTTAAGTTGTAAAAAAGTGTCTAAGTTGGCTATTGCAGACCTTGTAGTATACCCTAAAAACAATAAAACAGTTTTAGTAGATGATATTAAAAATCTTATAGAAAATGTTAATTTAACCCCAATAGAAAGCGAAATTAAGGTGTACATATTCAACAATTTTTCTTCTGCAAATCAACAATCGCAAAACAAACTTTTAAAAATTTTAGAAGAACCACCTAAAAACACATACATAATTTTAAATGTAACAAACATAAATAAAGTGCTTCCAACAATAATTTCTAGGTGTAAAAAAATAACCTTAAAAAAACTTTCTAACGAAGAATTATTAAACAATCTTCCACAAACCTCATTATCTACACAAAGTTTGCAAACTATAATAAACTTAGCCGATGGAAATTTAACAAGGGTTGTAAATTATTCGTTAAATCCTGAATTTTTGCAAACATATAAAGACACACTTTTTACGTTATCAAACCTTAAAGATAGCAAACAACTTTTAATGTATTCAATAAAATTTAACAAGTCTAAAAAAACTTTTGAATACTTCTTAGAAATTTTAGAAACAATTTTTCACGATTGCTTGCTAATAAGGCTAAATAAACAGAACCTTGTTAACAATTCGCAAAGTTTAACCGAACTTAAAACTTATAGTGAAATGTTGGATGCCGATAGTTTATATAAACTAATAAAAAAAATATATGAAATTAAAAAACAATTAGAGTTTAATTGCAATTTTGTTTTGCTTGTAGATAACTTTTTATTATATTACTTGGAGGTTAAATTTTTATGCAACAAAAAATATCAGTAAAATTTAAAATAGGTTCAAAAGCTTATTCTTTTTTAGCAGAAGATATTTCTTTAAATGTTGGAGATAATGTGGTTGTAGAAACTATTTTAGGGCAAGCTTATGGTAAAGTAGATAAAATAGAAGAATATAATCCCGTAAAAGAAAACAGAGAACTTAAGAAAGTTATAAGGAAAGCCACAAAGGAAGATGACCTTCAATACGAGAAGATGAATGAGAAAGAACGCGTTGCAATACAGGAAACTAAAAACTTAGCTACTAAGTTAAAATTAGATATGAATGTTGTTAATGCCGATTATTCTCTTGATGGAAGCAAAGTTATAATAGACTTTATTGCCGAAGATAGAGTAGACTTCCGCGACCTTGTAAAAGAACTTGCAACAAAACTTAAATCTAGAATAGAACTAAGGCAAATTGGCATACGCGACCAAGCAAAAATGGTTGGCGGCATAGGTATTTGTGGCAGAGTTTGTTGTTGTGCAGCTCATTTAAAAGATTTTGAAAAAGTTTCAATTAAAATGGCAAAATCTCAAGGTTTGGCGCTTAATCCAACAAAAATAAGTGGTTCTTGTGGCAGATTAATGTGTTGCCTTGCTTATGAAGATAATTACTATAGCGAGGTTTATCCGAAAATCCCAAAACTTAATAAGGAAATTAAAACGCCAGATGGAGTTGGGGTTGTTATTTATACCAATGCACTAAAACAAACAGTAACTGTAAAAATAACTTCAAAAGATGGTAGTTCTACCATAAAAGATTATACCCTAGATGCTTTAACTTCAAAAGAACAATCAGCCTCTTCTAGTTTGCAAGATTATAAAAATTATGCGAACTCTTTAGAAAAAAATAAACAAGAAAATAATAATAGTGCAGCAAAAAACGAAATTAAAAATATTGCTAAGGAAAATAATAATAAGAATATAAACGAAAAAAATTCAAATCAGCAAAAAAATGCAGATAATAATTTTAATGCTAAGAATAAAAAACACGATGAAAAAAACACCAAAAACGATAATATTAACCAAATAAATAAAAATAATCAAAATAACAAAACACTAAACAATAAAATTAATAAGAATAACCAAAATTTAAATAATAATCAAAATGATAATAAGCAAAATAAAACTTCTTTAAACCAACAAAACAATAATCAACAAAAATCTAATAACAAGAAAAATAAAAAACCTTATTATCATAAACATAACAAAAATAATCAGCAAAATAATTAATTAGAATATTAATTTTAAAATTATAGATTTTTAAATAATTCATATAATTACTTTAAAAATAATTAAACATTTTAAAACTAAAGTGTGTTCAGTTAATTCATTAATTAAAAAAAGAGAAATAATAATGGCAGAAATATCTTTAAATAAAAACGAAGTTTTAGACGATTTGCAACTAAATAACTTAAAAATTGTTCAAAATAAAAATAATTATAGGTTTTCTTCCGACAGTGTATTATTATCTAACTTTGCCAAATGTGGAAGTAAAGATTATGTTGTAGAATTTTGTTCTGGCAGTGGAGTTATTTCAATTTTATTAAATGAAAAATGTCATCCGCACAAAATTATTGGTTTTGAAATACAAAAAGAACTCTATGAAATGTCTGTAAAGTCTTTAAAATATAATAACATTACTAACATTACTTTCTTAAACGAACCCTTAAACGTTGCTCCTATAAAATTAGGGCAGGGTGGGGTTGATGTTATAATATGTAATCCACCATATTATGAAGTAGATGCTAATAAACCTATTAATGAAAAATATAAGTTAACGAAATACGAAACTTTAACTAATTTAGAAGATATTTTTAAAACTGCAAGTCAAATATTAAAATATGGTGGCAAATTTTATATGGTTCACATCCCAACAAGGCTTCAACAAATTTTAACTATTGCAAGTAAATATTCTTTTCAATGCAAAAAAATAACATTTGTTTACCCTAATCAAACAAAAGACCTTAGCCATTTAGTTTTAATTATGTTTACTAAAGGTGGAAATAAGGGGTTAGATGTACAAAAACCATTAATTTTAGGTTAAAATGCTTTTTATAACTGGTTTCATTTTTTAGCTCTTTTAAATTTATACTATTTTAATTCATATATAAAAGTGATAAATTTTTAATTTAGGTTAAAAATTTAATTAAATAAACATTTTAAAGTAATTTAAATTTTTGCATTTTTTTTTAAACATTTTGAAATAACAATTTAACTAACATTATTTTTAAAAGTTGAAACTAATTTTTATAATGTTAATATTATAATTTTTATTAAATTAACAACAAAAAAGGTAATACAAGCTTTATTATAAAACACATAGTACTATGCAAAAAAGCAAAAAATAAATTTGCATAACACTATGTGTTTTTTATTTCATTGGCACAAAAATTTAAAAATTTTAGGGTAAATTTCTGTGTTATTATAGTTTTTAATGCTAATAGTCAAAATTAATTTAAAAATTTTAATATTAAAATTTATGTTTTTTTATCAAAAAATCAAGCATAAACTTTTAACAAAGTAAACTTAAAAGTTAATCACATAACTTTACATAATAAACAACTAAGTATGGCTCCAGCAAGGGTTGCAATTAATGCAACAGGAATAGCATATAAAAGTTTTTTAACTTTGGTTTGAGAGCAATAAAGGGTTGTAACATAAAAAACAGTATCACAACTTCCAACAATAACACTAGCACTTCTGCCAATGTAGCTATCAACTCCATAAGTAGAGAATATATCATTTAAAATAGCAAGACTACCATTACCACTAAAAGGCTTTAATAAAACAAGTTCACAAAGCTCAGTCGGTATGCCAATAAGGTTAAAAATAGGAGAAACAAGCTTTGCAAGTAAAGAGGCTAGTCCACTTATTTTAATAAATTGAACCATAATCATAATAGTAACAAGGTAGGGAAATATGCTAACAACAATTCCAACACTCTGCTTTGCACCATTTATAAAGCTATTATAAACATTAACTTTCTTACTTTTTGCATAAACAAAAATTAATAAAATTAACACTGGCAACAAGTAAACACTCATTTAGTTTTTTTCTTTCCTTTTTTAATTTTTTCAATAATTAAAGCTAGTCCAATTCCTATAAAAGTTGTAAGCACCGCAACAATAATTGTTGGTAAAATAATATGACTTGCACTTTCACTACCTGCTGTAATTCTAAGCCCAATAACTGTTGTTGGCAGAATTTGCATTGAAGTAGAAGCAAAAATTATTAACATAATCATAGGTCTGTTTGCCTTACCGCTACCATCATCAAGCCTTTGCATAGCTTTCATACCAAGTGGGGTAGCAGCCCCGCCCATACCCAAAATATTGCAAGAAATATTCATACATAACAATTCGTTTGTAACTTCATCTACATTTCCAAAAATTTTTTTAGTGAAAGGCGATAGCAATTTAGATAATTTTTTGTTAATGCCACTATCTTCCATAACTTGCAAAATGCCCATCCAAACTGAATAAATCGCACATAAACTAAGGCAAAGTTTAAGGGTGTCTTCACTTGCTTGCATCATAGTTGGCAAAACAATTTCTGGGTTTAAATATAAAAGAATACAAATGCTTGTTATAATAAGCCAAAACCAAATTTTATTCATACTAAATATTTATGAAACCTACAAAAAAAGTATGCAAAGCAAGTTGATTATGTTAAAATAATCTTATGATTATAGATTCTCACTGTCACTTATACGACAACAAATTAAATGAAATTAAACAAGAAATTTTAAAAAGTTTAACAAAAACGCCACAAATTGCTATTTGCAATGGAGATAATATTGAAACTTCAATTCAAAGCATAAATTTAGCAAACAATAATGCTAACATTTTTGCCACTGTTGGTATTCATCCTCACGAGGCAAAAACTTTTGATGAAAGTTCAATTAAAAAATTAGAAAATTTAGCAAAAAATAAAAAAGTTGTTGCTATAGGGGAAATTGGGTTAGACTATTTTTATAATTTTTCTCCAAAAGAAACTCAAAAGAATGTTTTAATTCAGCAAATTGTTTTAGCAAATAAACTTAAACTTCCTTGCGTTTTTCATATTAGAGAAGCCACACAAGATTTTTTAGATATTGTTAAAGACCTCTCTCAAAAATACAACTTTTCTGGCTATGTTCATAGTTTCAGCGGAAGCATTGAAACATTAAAAATTTATTTAAGTTATGGTTTTTACATTGGTATAAACGGAATTATAACCTTTAAAAATGCTAATAAAATGTTAGATGTTGTAAAATTTTTACCATTAAATAGAATATTAATAGAAACAGATGCCCCTTATTTAACCCCTGTTCCATACCGTGGTAAGTTAAATCGACCAGAATATGTGGAACTAGTTGCAAATAAAATTGCAGAATTAAAAGGTTTATCTTTACAAGATGTAATAAGTGCAACTACTCAAAATGCAAAAACTTTTTTTAACTTGCCAGAATAGAAATTTAAATTTAATTATAAATAATAAAAGTCAGGAGAAATTAATGAAATTTTTAGATGATTTTCATTTTAAAAAACAATTTGGGCAAAATTTTATTTTCGATAAAGTTTTGCTATCTTCTATTGTAAATAGCTTGAATTTTAACAAGAATACCAATGTTTTAGAAATTGGCGCTGGGGCAGGGGTGTTAACAGAAGTATTAGCAGAAAACTTTAATAAAGTTGTAAGTTTTGAAATAGATAACACATTAATTTCTCATTTGCAAACTTTACAACAAAACCATAAAAATTTAAGTTTTGTGTTTAACGATGTTCTAAAAGTTGAAACTTCTAGTATAGATAAAATGTTTAACGGAGAGTATTCAATAATTGCAAATTTACCTTATTATATAACTAGCCAAATAATTTTTAAATTTTTGTTTGAAAGTAATAACATTAAAAACATTGCCGTAATGGTACAAAAAGAAGTGGCAGAACGCTTTTGTGCAAAAATTTCAACAAAAGCTTATGGCATTCCAACTGTGCTTATAAATTCCTTTGGTTGCTGTACAATTGTTAAAAATGTGCCAAGAACGGTTTTCACCCCAGTTCCAAATGTTGATTCCTGCGTTATAAATATAAGTGTAGATAAAAATAAGTTTAATATTTCAAATAAAACAGAATATATAAATTTTGTTTCTAATTGTTTTAAAATGAAGCGTAAAACTTTATATAATAACCTAACAAGTTTTGGTTATGATAAAAACCAATGTATAAATGTTTTAAATGCTTTAAACTTGCAACAAACCATTCGCCCAGAGAATTTATTGGCAGAGCAATATGTTAATTTATTTAACACCTTAACAAACAATAATTTGTAATTCTACATAAAAAATGTAATTCTATCAATATTTAAAAATAAGAAGCATATATATATTAAAAATGTATATGTTTTTATTTTTTATTTCAAAATTCGCGTAAAAAAAAATGATAACATAAATAAAAAACACTTTTAAATTGAGGTAGAAAAATATGGATAATGCAAAAATGCTTATACTAAATAATAAGCAAGATAACACCTTTAAAGCTGTGTTAAATTTAAAATTAGATAGCCCAAGTTCAATTAAATTTTTTAATTTATCTAACCCTAGTAAACGCTTCGCTTTAGGAGTAAAACAAAACAAAAATGTTGTAAAAGTTCCGCTAAATATTTCTGAAAATAACTGTCAGTTTGTTTTGCCAAAATCTTTAAATATAAACGAAAAAATGTTTTGTGCTGTGGTAGATGTAACAAACGCCTTCTGCCCAGAAATAGTTTTGTCTGGTAGTCTTAACACAGATGCTGAAAACACAAAAATAGAAAGTGCTTTTATAACAACAAAACCAGAAGATAGTTCCGTTCTTTATGAAGAAGATACCATAGAAAAAATAGAGGAGTTAATAGACAAAAATTTGCAGGAAGATGCTACTTCAAATTACTATGATGCGTGTTCAAATTGTAAATATCGACAGGCCTTTTACGATGGTGCTAAATGTTGTTCCAACTCAGCTAGCAAGCAGAATAGCGCTCAAAATCGCCCAAATAACGCACAAAACTCATCTTTCGGTAATTCTTCAAACTTTCAAAATTTGTCAAATGATGACCAAAATACAGAAGAAAATAAAGGTATGGAACACCAAAATTTTAACAATTTTTCAAGTGAAAGTTCACTTCAATTTTTACAAGAAAATAATCATAATTTTACAAATAACGCATATGAAAGTAACAATAATTTTAATGAAAATTCAAATGATAAATTAGCACAAAATAATGCTTTAAATAATTCCAATAATTTTAATTATCAAACTGTAAATAGTAACAATAATTATTCAAATTCTAATAGTAATTTTTCGCAAAATTTTAACCTAGGTTGTAATAGTAAAGGCGAAAATTTTTCTTCAAATATTTATGATGCAAACCAACAAAGCAACAAACAAAATAATAATTTTAATAATCAAAATTCAAATTTAAATATAAATCAAAATCAAAGTTTTAACAATTTAAAAATGCCCAATTCGCAAAAGTTTAATTTTCAAAATCAAAACATTAATAGTTCAAATGTTGCTAACCAAAGTAACAATAATTATATTAATAATAATTATGTTAAAGAAGTAAACAGTTTCAAGCAAAATCAAAATGAAAATAATAATTTTAATAATGCATATAGCAACAGTTATCCAACAGAGAAAATAGATGAAGATGTTTATGATAGAGAAAATCAGCTTAAGCAAAATGGAAATTACCAGAGAGAAAATATAAACTATAATAATGAAAATTATCAAAGTTATAATGCTGGAAATAGCTTAAAATATTTAGAACAAGAAAACAATAATAACCAGAATTTTGTAAATAATAACATAAATTATCTTACAAATAATTCTAAAGAAGAACAAGGGGCAGAGGATAATATTAATCAAGATTTTTCTCAAGAGCCACAAACTTTCTATCAACAAATTAAATCTCAATTAGATAACTTATTTTCAAAATATCAGCCAGAAGAAAATTTAGAACAATTAATAGCAAATTCTAAATGGGTAAAAGTTAACTATGATAATAGCACAAGTTATTATGTTCTTGGATTAATATATAGCGATGATTTTGAAACAGTGGAATATATTTCCTATGGTATGCCATCAAACGATAACTTAACTCCTCCAGAAGATATTAAAGATTATGCCCAATGGTTACCATTAGAAAATAAAGATAATAATACATTAGGGTATTGGATTGTTTATCAAGATGCCATTACTGGCGACACGATAAAAGTTAATTTTGTTTAATTTTAATAAGTATGTCAAAAAAAAAAGACATACTTATTTTTATTAAAAATATTAAAAGTCTTTATGTTTTAATTTTAAAAAAATAGTTAACAATAATTTAATGTAGGGTAGTAATTAAATATGTTTTTTAGATTGACAAACTTGTGTTTTTTTGTTACTATTTCTTGTATTGTAAGTATACTAAGAGGTTTAAAAAATTGAAAAAGAAAAAATTTTTATGGCTACTAGCCTTAGTAGTTATTTGTACATCTTGTTTATTGTTTGCCTGTTCACCAATTAAGTTGGGTGGTGGTCCAAAATCAAAAGATACTGTTTATGGAAATGGCGGTGCTGCTGTTGTAAAAGGCGATTATTTATATTTTGCTAACGCTTTTAAAAACTATGAAGAACTAGGCGTGAACGATAATAAATATAACGATGATAGCACTAAAAGTTATGGGATTTACAGAGTTAAACTTAATGGTTTTGGCACAGTAGATATTTCAGATGATGGCAAAGGCACTCCTAGAGGGGCAGAACTACTAGTTCCTTTAATTGGCGGATATGCAAAATCTGGGTTATATATAGGTGGAAACTATCTTTTCTACACAACACCATACACTGTTAACTTATCTGGTCAAAGTTCTGTAACAACTGGTTACCTTAGGTTTGAAAGAGTTAAACTAGATGGTACAGATAGAACAGTTTTATCTGAAAATGCTTTCACTAAAGATTGTGACTATAACATTAACCACATTGATGGCACAACATATATAACTATTTTTGGAACAAAAAATCCAAGTAGTAGCAATAGCGATAATAATCAAAACACTTCAAAAGATATCTACACAATATGGTCTAAAGATGGTAGCTATGGTGAACATAAAATAACATCTTCAGCATCATCTTTTGCTACTTATGCACAAGAAGATATTTACTATAATAAGTCAATTAATGATATTAATAAATATATTTATTACACTAAATCAGCCGACAGCAAATATTCACTTTACCGTAAAGCAATTTCAAATAATGGAAATGAAGAACCTTTAATAATAAATTCTTCCGAAGAAATTAAACTTATCACAGTTAAAAACGATAGAGTATATTTCAAACAAGATAATGTTCTTTATTCTTGTGCTTCAAAGAATAATTTTGATGATATAAATAAAAGAACAAAATATACAAGTGCAGTTATTGCCGATGATGCCACAAGTGGAATTACTGATTATGTAATTTTAGAAGATACTGCTGGAACTCCAATTGATAGGGGCATAATTGCAGTAAGAAATGATAATAGCAAATATTCAGTTGCACATTATAATGGAACTTCAGCAAAAGCATTAACTTCCTTTGCTAATCATCACGATAGTTCAAAGCAAATTAATATTATTTTCACAAAGGGTAGCCAAATTTTTTATACTATACAAGATGATGAAAATAAAATTCTTTATTCTTACGACTATACCTTGCCAGACAGTGAAGATAATCATTCAGTTGTAATTTATAATTTCTCCAGCAGTGTAGATGAAAAATCTATCACTTTTGATTATGATAACGAAAGAGTTTTCTTCTTTGGCAAAGTAGATTATTCCAACCAAAAATTTGATTATTTACAGTTTGCTCTTTTAGAAGAAAACCCATATAAAGATAGTGAAAATAAATCTGTTGCTAACTATATTGGTAAACTTGATGCAGGAGATATAAAGAAGGAAGAAGAAGATAAATAAATAATTCTTAAAAAACAGGTAAAAGTCATAAAGAAATTTATGGCTTTTATTTTTTTGTTCCCTATTATAAAAAAATTTTATTTAAGCAATTCAAGATGGGGAATAAGTATATAAATTATTTATATTTATTTTAAATACAGCTAAATTTATTAACAATTATATATAATTCTTTTATTTCATTAAAAAAATAATAATTACGCTACATTATTTAAGTTTTTGTTGTTTTTAAACAATAAATTTAAATTTACAATTCCAAAATTTTCAAAAATTAAAATAATAAGTAAATTCGATAATATTCGATATTTTTTTAAATAATTTTGCAAAACAAGACATTTTTTACCCTAAATATATTGTAACTAATTATCAAATATATGCTAAAATTTTTTTAGCAAAAATAAGGAGAAATTAAAAATGGAAAAAACAAAAATCTTAATTCTTGATGATAACGATTTACAAAGGTCAAAACTTCAAAGTGTTTTTTCAAACCAAGAAGATATTGAAGTTGTTGGAAATACAAACGATGGTTTTGAAGGCTTAAAACTTATTTTAGACCTTAAACCTAATGTTATTGTAATGGATATGGTTTTGCAAAATTATGATGGCTTTGAATTACTAGAAAAAATTAAAAATGGCTGTGGGGAAGATCGCCCTAAAATTTTGGTGCTATCTTCTTTGAAGGGAGAAGACTTTGCATCAAAAGCACTAGAACTTGGGGCAAACTATTATATGGTAAAACCTGTTATGGATGAAGTTTTAATTAAAAGAGTTAAAGCTTTAACAGAAACACAAGAAGTAGAAAATAAGGTTTCTGCCACTAAAGCCAATAACCGTGCTTTAGATGAAAAAATAACAAATGTTTTTTTAACAGTAGGCATACCTGCCCATATTAAAGGCTATCAATTTTTAAGGGAAGCTGTTAAAATGGCAGTAAGCGAGCCACAAGTTATAAATTCAATAACAAAACAACTTTATCCATCTATTGCATCTAAATATAGCACAACTGCTAGTAAAGTAGAAAGAGCAATAAGACACGCAATAGAAGTTGCTTGGAACAGAGGCAGAATAGAAAATATAAACGCACTATTTGGCATTAAAGTTTATAATAGTAACGAAAAACCTACAAATGGAGAATTTATAGCCTTAGTAGCCGATAAAATGTTAATAGAAGGCGCTTAATAAAAATATCTAATATAATTCCACACATAAATAAATTTACATAAATTAAAGTATATTTTGTTTACATTGTATGCTTTAATTTTTTTTAATATATGAAAAAAATATAATAGCAAATATTTTAATTTTTAAAAAATTATGTATAATATCATTGTTTAACTTTATAATGATTATAAAAAAATAGTAACTTTATTTTAATAAAAAAAATATATTTATTTTAATTTTAGCATTTATATTAAAATTTAATTGTATTAATTTTATTTTATTAAAACAAACAAAACACAAAAAATTTAAAATAAAATTTAATTTTTTAATAATTTTATACATTGGGTTAAAACTAAAAACTAATAATATTAGTATAGCGAAATATTAAAAGTAAAAAAATTTAAAATTTATTTAAAAATATTATAAAAAATACTTGTTATATATAAAAAAATATGGTATACATTTCAAGAAAATAAAAAGTGGAGAATAATATGAAAAATCAAACTTATATTAGATGCCCAAGATGTGAATTAAACTACATTCTTAAAAAAGATAAATTCTGTAATGTTTGCAAGCAAGAAATGAAAGCTCTTGGCACATTGGGGGCAGAAGAAAATATGGATATGGAACTTTGCCCAATATGCAAAGTTAACTATATAAATCCAGATGAAGGCATATGTTTTTCTTGTGCTAAAGAAAGAGAAAACGAAGATGGGGAAGTAAAGTTTAACAACGATACAAACTGGAGTGGCTACGCTAACAGTGAAGATGAAGACATAAATTTTGAAGATGAAGAAACTGGCGATATGGCATCTATAACTAATTTAGATGATAGCCCACTTGGAGATGACGATGATATGGATTTAGGGCTTGCAGATGATGATGAAGAACCTGTTGATGAAGATGAAACCTTTGACAGTGATTTTGATGATACTTTCGATGACCTTGATGAAGATGAAGAAGAAAATTTTGATGACATTGATGATGACGATAAAGATGAAGAAGATGATGATGAAGGAACTTCTCGCAAAAAACGCAAAAAATAATTGAATATAGATAGATTAAAATATTAATTAAATTTCTAAAAATAATTATTTGTTAATTTTAAATATATAAATTAAAAGAGTTTAAAGCCTTAACTTTGAACTCTTTTTTTTATATTAAAATTATTAAAATACCTATAAAAACTTAGTTTTAGCTTTTAATAAATACGCAATTTTTAACCTTTGCAAAATAATTTCATCTTATATATTTTTAACTACTCGTTTAAATTCTATTGTTTTTATATCTGCTTTATAAAACTTATGGTTTTGCTTAAAATTTTTTGATATAGTTTTTATTAAAAAATAATTTATATAATTTATAAAAAAATGCTAGTTAACCATTTTTTGTAATATTTTACTAAAATTTGGAAATAATAGAAAAAAGGGGAATAATATGCGTAAAAATTTGTTAAACTTAAATGATATTAAAAGTAGGGTGCTTAGCATTAAAGGTAAAAGCATTGCAATTTCAATTAATAGAGGAAGAAAAAAAATAGATAATTATAATGGTATTGTTGAAGAAATTTATCCATCAGTATTTACAGTTAAAATATTAAACGATGTAAAACTTAAAAATGTTACTTGTTCTTATAGCGATGTTTTGTGCGGAGATGTTACTTTAGAGGAACAGGCCGTTATAGATTGATGTAAATAGTAAAATTAAATTAATAAGTATATTAATTATATAATATAATGTAATATAACTTTATAGTTTTAAAAGATAAATTTATATTTAAATTTTGTTAACTAAAATAAATTTAATATATCAATATATAAATAAAAATTGAGTGTTAACCAATAAATAAATCTTATTATATAGTAAAAAATAAAAGAAAAAAGTTTATTATTTTTAAAAAACAGAATAGGAAAACATTAAAATTTAAAAAAAATTTTTAACCATTTTAACAAAATAGTCATAAATTAAAGAGTTGCAATATAAAAATATTATATGAAAAACAAAAGCAACTCTTTTTTGTTGCAATAGGGGGTAAATTTTTTTTGGATAATATAGAAAATAATAAACTAAACATAGCAACTAAAACAAAACTTGGCTCAGTACAGTTAAAAAACACTGCAAGTATTAATGCAGTAGACAACCTTAAAATTACAAAAGTGTTAACAGCAAGTGCAAAAGTGGTAATAGAAAATATCACTCCGCTTAATGCCGAAGTTAAATTTGATGGAGTAGTGGAATATGACTTACTTGTTGTGTTAGAAAATAATGAGATAGTTCCATTAACTCAAAAATCTAACTTTATGCATAACTTTGCTTCTGCCACTATTACCCCTGAAAGTTTAATTGTTATATGTAATAATTTATTAGAATGTAACAATATTTCTAATGGAGATGATATTACATATTCAACTTTAATTAACTTTGATGTTTATGAAGTTAAAACTAATGCAGACCTTACATTAGCTGAAACTCCTGAAAATGTTTTTACAAAGGAAAGCGAAGTTACATATAATTCTTTACTAGGCAAAGTAACTTATGAAGCTAATGTAAACTTTGAGTTAAATAAAGATGCAAAAATAAATAAAATTTTATATGTTTCTAACTCTGCTCATTTGAAAAGCGTAATTCCATCAACAGACTATTTTGTTGCAAGTGGAGAAGTTGTTTCTTTCATTGTTTATCAAGGAGAAGATGACCTTATTAAAAGTTGCACAAAATGTACTTCTTTTACCGAGGAAATAGAATTTAAGGGTTTAACTAAAGATGCAAACATTCAAGCAAGAGTAACTACTAAGGAAGCAACAATTGTTGAAAACTTAGAAAAAAATGTTTTTGTGTTTGATGTCCCTATTAAAGTTTTGGCACAGTTTTTCACTAAACAAGGGCTAAATTGTGTTGTTGATGCCTATAGTTTAACAAATGAGGTTAAATTAACAACAACTTCTTTCCAAGATAATGAGTTTTTCTCTACTCATTTAGCAGAAGAAAACATCTTAACAAATTTCACTCTTACAGATTCAATGCAGCCTATAGACAAAATTTTATCTATAACTCCAATTAACATAAGCCTTGCAAACCAAATTGTTAAAGATGGTGAAATTTTATTAGAAGGTCTTGCCACAATTAACATTATCTACTACTTTGAAGATGATGAAAGTAATAATATTTTAAATTCAATAGATGTGGAAGTACCATTTTCTTTATCAATTTCTGCACCAGATGTTAAGGAAAGCGATAGTGTAACTTCAACAATATCTTTAGGTGAAGTTAACATTAAAAATAAAAGAGGGAAAGAACTAGAAATTTTAGCAGAAGCTAAAATAAATTACGATTACACAAGGGAAAATATTTCTGCTCTTACCACCCAAATAGCCTTAGGTGAAGAAAAACTACCAAAAGATTACGCTTTAGAAGTTTACCTAGCAAAAGAAGGGCAATCTTTATGGGATATTGCTAAGGAACTTAACATTTCAACTGCAGATCTTGTTCGCCAAAATGGTAACCTAACTTTACCAATAAAAGAGGGCGAAAAAATTATAAGTTATAATGGACGACAAGAAACCTTTGATGATTAAACTTGTTTTTAACTAAAATTTTATTATAATAAATTAAATTTATTTTATAAAAAAGTATTAAACCTATTTATATGGCAATAATTTTTCTATCTTAAAAAAGGAAGTTTTAAGTTATGAAAAGATTTGTTGCCATATTTTTTTTATGCATAGCTACCGTTATTGCAATAGTTGTAGGAGTGAATTTCTCAAAACCCAATTATAAAACAGAGTACCTTAGAATACATATAAGAGCAAACAGCAATTTAGAAATAGACCAAAACATAAAATATTTAATAAAAGATAAAATTGTAGACTATTTAACCCCAGTTATATCTTCTTGCACAACTAAAAAAGAATTTCAACAAAAATTAGAAGAAAATTTATCTAATATAGAATGTATATCAAGCAACATTCTTGCACAAAATAATTTTAATTACAAGGCAAGTGCAAAGGTTACTAACGAATATTTTCCTGCACGAACCTATGATAATTTAACATTAGAAAGTGGCTACTATGATGCTTTGATAATAAATTTAGGCAGTGGCGAAGGTAATAATTGGTGGTGTGTGGTTTATCCACCATTGTGCTTTTTAAATTCTAATGCAGATTATTGTTACAAAAGCAGAATTTATGAGGTCATAAAAAAGTATTTTGGGGGATAAAATGAAAAAGTTTTTTATTATTTTAACAGTGTGTATGTGCTTAATAATTGGTGTTTCTTACCTTGTTACAAATGTTGTTTTAATGCCAGACACAAGTGTAACTTACACTGCAACCACATCACAAAACAAAGTAATTCAACAACGCTTAAAAAATTGGGGATACTACACAGGTGCTGTAGATGGCATTTTAGGACCAAAAAGTATTGCTGCAATTAAAAAGTTTCAAAGAAATAATGGACTTGTTGCCGATGGTATTGTAGGCCCTAAAACCGCCGCAAAAATAGGCATTTCTTTAACAAACACATCAAGCTCAACAAACAACAAAACTCAAACTTCCAGCGACTTATACTTACTTGCAAAATGCGTTCACGCAGAAGCAAGGGGCGAAAGTTATACAGGGCAAGTAGCTGTTGCTGCTGTTATTTTAAACAGGGTAAAAAGCCCAGACTTTCCAAACACAATTGCAGGGGTTATTTATCAACCTTGGGCATTTACTGCTGTAAATGATGGTCAAATTAACTTAGAACCAAACCAAAGTGCTTATAACGCTGCTAGAGATGCTATGAATGGTTGGGACCCAACTTATGGTAGTTTATATTACTATAATCCTGCAACTGCAACAAGCAGGTGGATTTATTCCCGCCAAAAAACAGTTCAAATTGGTAAACACGTGTTTGCTTTATAAAAAGTTGGAAAGGAGAGAAATAAAATGAAAAAAGCATTTATAATAACAGTGTCAATTCTTAGTTGTGCAATTTTAATCTTAACAGGTTTTCTAGTTTCCAGCGTATCATCACTCAATGCAACCAATGGTAATTTAGAGAACTTATATCAAAGGTCGTTTTACGATTTAGTTAATAATGTTAATAATATGGAAGTAGAAGTAAGTAAACTAATTGTAACTAATGATGGAACTTCTCAACAAAAATCATTATCAAAAATTAAACAACAAACAAGTGATGCCGAAAATAACTTAAGTTTGTTGCCAATTAATATGAATGTGTTAGAAAAAACCACTCGATTTATGAACCAATTAAATGGTTATTGCACAACTTTAATTACCTATAAAGATGGCAGAATTGAAGGTCAAGATTTACAAACCATTGAAAATGTTCATTCAAGTATTACAACCATAAAAGAAGAATTGAACAGTATAATGGAAAAAATTATGAATGGTTATAAAATAACCAGCAATTTAGATAATGGTAACGAGAGTGCAGACTTTTCTTTAAGTTTTTCAGGTTTGTCTAACGATACAATAGAATATCCTGCTTTAATTTACGATGGACCTTTTGCTGATAGTGTTGTTAAAAAAGAAGTTAAAGGTTTGCCTAAAAACGAAATTACAAGGGCAGAAGCGGAAAAACAAATAACAAAGATATTCGGTGAAGATATTACAAATTTATCTTATCTTGGAGACACCGATGGAATTTTTGAAACTTACGATTTTGGTGTTAATACTCAAGATAATCGCAACTATTTTGTTCAAATTACAAAGCGTGGTGGTTTCTTGCTAACAATTAATAGCAATGCTTTTAATGCAGATAATAATCAAAATAATAACAGCAAAAATGTTAACCAAAATGATAATTTACAACAAGATTTACAAAATGAAAAATTAGAACAAGAAAAGAAGGATTCAACAAAAGATGAAAGTGAAGTTGTAAAAGCAGAAAGTATAAACAATGTAACTTCAGCTACTAAAAAGGCAGTGGAAAAAGCATTAAGTTTTGCTAATAAACTTAACTTAGAAAATATGGAATGTGTTTGGAGTGCTTCATCTCAAGAGGTTTGTTTTATAAATTTAGCTCCAGTTATAGATGACATTGTTATGTACCCAGATGTTGTAAAAGTAAAGGTAGATTTAACATCAAACTCTGTAATTGGTTGGGAAGCCTCATCTTATGCATATAATCATATTGAAAGGGAAGATTTAATTCCACAGTTAACTGAAACTGAAGCAAAAGCATTAGTAAGTTCAAAATTACAAATAGACAATGTTCGTTTATGTGTAATTCCACTAGACTATGTTGGCGAAACATTATCCTATGAATTTGAAGGGAAATATAACGATTACACTTATTATTTGTATATAGATGCTTATACAGGTAAACAAGTAAGAGTTTTAAGAATTGTTCAAACTCAATCTGGCGATTTAGTTCTATAATTTTAAAACTAAAAATAAAAAGGAATAGGAAAGTTAAATCCCTATTCTTTTTTTTAATTGTATTTAATAACTAGAAATTTATTATAAAACCTTTAAATAACTTAATTATTGCTTTTAAACTAATTTTAAAATTTAACTAATTAATTTTTTTATATTTAACTTTTTAAGTTTGGTCTTTTTGTGTTTAATTTTTTATTTCTTATAATAAAACTAAAAATAGAATGTTAAAATTGATTTCAATTGCATTTATTTATAATAAAGTTAAAAATTATAAAGATTAAATATATTTTTGAAAATTATAATATTTTTTATTAAACCTTATATTTATTCTAAGTTAAACAAATTGCAATCTAAAGCATTAAATTCTTCTAAAATATATTTTTCAAAACTTGAAGGATTTATGTCTAATTTTAAAAATAGGAAAGAGGTTATGCTTGCACCATTGGTTAAATTCCTAGATAGGCAAAGTAATTGATAGCAAAAATCAAGAGTTTTGTATTTAATATCTTCTGCACAATAGTCAAGAGAAAAGTTTTTTTGTTTAATTATTTTTTTAGCTTCACTTGCAATTAAAATAACTTTTTTGCCATCTTCAACAAGCCTTTTTGCCCTTTCAATTGCAAGTTCAATTGTTTGAATATTCTGTCTGTTACTTTCTCCAATAGGGGTGTAAAAGTTTTCTACATTAGGGGCTGTAACAAAACTGGCAATATCTTCAGGCATAACATCTATAAATAAATTAATAAAATAATATTCGCCTTTTAAAGTTCTAAATTTCTTTAAAGCCTCTCTAACAACACCATTATTTTTAACACAAACAACATTTCTACTTCCGCATTTAGCACTAAATAGGTTAGTAGAACTTTTACCAATTTCACATAGCCCCAAACTTTTGCTTTCTTCATTCAAATTAATTTGTAATTTGTTAAATTGAGGTCTATCAGCAAATAAATTTTCATTATTATTTATGCTTAAAATTTCGTAAACAAATTTTGCATTGGCACTTTGCACATAAGCAGATTTATATTCAATAACATCTCCACTTCTTAGTCCACAATTTTTAATTAACCCTTGTGGCACAAAAATAACATCATCAACATCACTTCCGCCACCAATATCAAAAATAAAGCCAAATTCACCATCAACAACATTAAAATAACCAGAATGTACTTCTTTTTCTTGTTTGGAAGTTATTGCATCAGCCATATAATTAAAATCGCTGTTTGCTAAAATTTCATTATAATTTTTTGCTCTGTCCAAATAAGTTTTTTTAGGCATAGGCTCAGACTTTGCAACAATATCTCTATAACTAACATATCTTTCATTAGGTGGAAGGGTTGGGGCTGGGGTTGTTGCAAACACGCTTTTTGGTGGCCTACCTTGTCTGCTTTTTGGCATTTGGGGTTTTTCTTCACCTTTTTGAATTTTAAGCACCTTTGCTATAAGGTCTTCTTTTTTATATACAGTTGGAGATAACACTCCCATATCTCTTGCAATATTTCTAAGTTCAAAAATACTTGCTTGCCTTAAAAAATATTCATCAATACTCATTTGTATTAACCCTTTTATTTAAATTCTAAGCTCAATTATAAATTACTTTTTGTAGAAAGTAAAGAGAAAATGTTTATTTTTGAATTATTTTTTAAAAAAATATTAAAAAATATCGATAAAAGCCTATTTTTATAATATTTTTGTCTAAACCTTAAAATACGCTTAATTTTTCTTTGAATATAAAAAAAGAATAAGTAATAATACTTATTCTTTTTTCTATTTTTTATAATTTCAAGTTTAAGTTGAGAGTTAATTACTTAATTTTCATCTTAGTTCTTAACTTAACAATAACTATAATAAGCACAACAACTGCAACAACAGAAACAACAATAATTATAATAGCAAAAGTATTAAGAGGTTCGGTTCTATTAACGCGGAAACTAGAAATTATATTTCCATTTTTAGTTTCAACTTGTACAAAGTAAGAATTTGAACGAGTAATTTCTATACTTTGAGAACTAGCATCCGTAAAACTATTTTCATCTATAATAAAGTTTGTGTATCTGTAGAAAGTTTTACTATCGTTGTTATAGGTTAAAACTCTTACATAACATTCGCCAAGTTGTTCATAAATAATGCTAGGGTTGAAACTAATTATAATGCTACCAGTAGTAGAACCACCATATTCCACGTTGCAAGAAAGTGTTGGAACATAATTGTTAATTGTGAAATAGAAAGTTAAAACATCGCCATCATTTTTACCATATTTTAAGGTTACCGAATAATTACCATTGCCACTATTGCTTGCTGTGCTAGATATGAATAATGATAAAACCTTTCCATTTTCATTTCTAAAGTTATCGGTTATATCTTCACCATTTCTAATAACAGATGTAATTTCATAACCAGGAACTTCAACAAATTCATAAGCAAGTCTTGCAGAATCGCTATCAATAATTGTGAAGTTATAAGTTGTCGTTCTTAAACTGCCAGCGGTTTGTGCGTAAGAAGCACTAAATTCCACTAAATACCTGCCAGATTCTTTAAAACTATAAACATTTTCGTTAACTTCGTAGCCATTATAATAGCTACCGTTTCTTGTAACATTAACATTGGCTGTGCCATTTAAATAATATTTTAAATAGGCTTTATCAATAACAATGTTAAATTCATCATTAAACACACCATATTGAATAGGATTATAATCTTTTTCATTATAATTAATGTAATATATAACAGAATCAATAAGGTCGAGAGTGTAATAATCAAGTTCAGCAAAATTGTTAGTTCTAAATAAATGGATGTTTCCAGCTATGTCTTGGAATCTAATTAAATGTGAACCAGAGCCAACAAGAGTAGAGGTTATATAGTTTCTATCAAAACTTGCAGTAGCAAAATCTATTTCTTCATAATTTTCTGCTACACCATATTTATCAAAAACTCTAACTGCATTACCTTGATTATACCAAGTGGCAGAAGTAGTTGAAAGCTTATTCCAGCTAAGTTTTACAGCACCAGATTTTATTTGTGGGTAATAAAGTTGATAATTACTTTTGTTTGCTTCAAGCGAAATGCTGTTTTGTCTGTTTGTGTCTTCATTTAAATATTCAAGGTCAAATTTTAATAAAGTATTGGTTTTAGGAACTTTAGTAACTGCAAAGAATTCAATTCTAATAGGACCTTTTAAATTATAAACTAAATATATAGTTGTCCAATAATCTGTTCCTACATTGTTAGGGGTTGGGTTTTCACCAAAGTTTTTAATGTAACTAGTTTCTAACCTATCGTTTTTAAATACAAACTCAACAACATTTAGTTCCATATTACTATTGTAAACAATTTTTGGGTTAACAATGGAGTAGTAGTGAGGGATATCGCTAAGGGAACATATTCCCACAGTGTTAGGGTTGAATATGCCATCTTTAAAACCAAGTTGATTTTTAAGGGAATTAAAATCGTTTATGTTAGTATCAGCAAGAACCCCTTCTAGAGCAGAGTAAATAACTTTAATTAATTCTTCACTGTCAACCGAACCTGTTGGAATGCCTTTAGCAACTGTAAAATCTAAATTTTCCACACTAGATGGTTTAATTTCTTTCTCATCAACACTAATTGTGTAAAGTGGGAAATCTCCTAACTTAATAACAAAATAAATTTCTCTGTAATTACCTAATTTATTGTTAATAATTTGAAGTTTATAAAAACCTTCATCACTTATGGTTTGTCCTTTATTAACTGTAACAAAGTTTCTATATTCGCCATTTTGGTTTTTGGAATATAGTCTTGCAGAGGTTGCAACATTGTTTTCGCCATCATTTAAATAATCAAAGTCACACCCTTTAATTTCACCCCAGTCAATTTTTACAACAGAACTTGTAACTTGAGATATACTTTCTTCTAGAGTAGAAGTAATTTCGCTGCCATATGCATTTAATAAAGTTATTTTAGGCAATTCGTTAAATATAGTAAAATTATATACCTTTTGTATGCTACCATCAGTAATATCTCTATAAATAATTTCATAACTTGTGCTTCCACCAACCTCTTCATTAGCAGGTATGTTGTCGTACGAATAATTACTTGCTAATGTAAAAGTTTTACAATTATATCTAGAAAGGGTAGGCGAGTTAGATTCTATAGAAGTGTTACCAGAAATTTTTTCACCATTTACAAAAACGGTGTATATGTTACTTTCATAGGTAACATTTATATCTCCACCACTATAGTAAATGTTATTGTTGTTATCGTAAGCATATTTTCCATATTCAAAGTTATATTCTTTATTAAAATCGTTAATATAATATTCACCAACATAAACAATGTAAGAGTAACTATTGCCTTTGTTATAGTTATCGTTATAAGTTACCTTATAAATGCCCTTGCTAAGCCCTGTTTTACGCACTGGAATATTGTCCTTTCCTTCATAAGGGGAACCAGGTAATATAGTCCAATTATCTTTCCCTTCTAGTTTATGAATACTTAATGCTTCTAAATATAAAACAGATTTATTAGTGTAAGCAGGGAACACCATATTATAGGTTGTTGTGTTGGTTGTTACATTATAAACTTCTTCAACAGTAGGTGCTGGAAGTTTTGCAGTGCTTTCGTTGGTAATAATGTTAATATACCTAGTAATTGCAGGGAAGTAGGAGTTGTATCTAGCAAGAGTAATACTATAGCGAGAATCAAATTCACATTCGAAAAATTCATTTAATTTGTCTAGCCTTGTTTGAACTTTATCAAAACTATCAAAAGGATTAAAGGATATTTCTTCTCCATATAAAGCATCTAAGGTTTCGTTTTTAATTGTAACTTTACCCCAACCAAGTTCAGAACCAAGTTCTGTAGCTTCAAACATAAGTCTTGCTGTTATGTTATTGTCACTTGTGTTGTCAACGCTTGAATAACCTTGCTCTTGGAAACCGTCAATGTTTAAAATTAAAAAGTTCTTGTTTGCTTCAAATCTAGAAAAGTAAACGGTATAAGCTCTATAGTTTCCAGCATAATCTTTTTCAATAATTTCATAAAATCCACTAGGGTTAGCATTGCCTGTAGCAGTGGCAATTAATGAATATAAAGAAGTACGAGAATTATAATCTATTTTGTACCATTTATAGTTACTAATAACAATTTCATTTTCATTAATTCCTATTTCTGCAAATCTAGGATATTCAATGCCAAAACCATAATTGTTATCATCGCTACTAAACCTTGAATAATATGCTTTGTCGGCTGTGTAAACAGTGTCTACCATATCTGGTGTAATGCTTACATATTCATCATCATATTTATCATAACTTCTAACAAAGAAGTAAGGCACAGTATCTTCAGCATTATAATTTAGAACATAGTTGTTGTTTATTCCAAAAGTATAAGTAAAAGCAGAAGGTGCGTTTTCAAGATTAAATGGATTAAATTTTTCTTCTTTAAAGTCGTTAATATTATTTGCGTTATAATAATTACTTAAAAATTCTTCATTTTTTAATAAATTATCAATGTTTGTAAAAGGTTTAGTTCTATCAATAGTAAGTTTGTAATTGCTTTCAGCAAAACTATTATTATTTTCATCAACATATGCTTGATTTTTTGAAGATTGGGAAACAAAAGAGAAAGTTATATCGTAAACAAATTCTTCTGAAATATCAACACTCATTTCGTATGAAAACCTATAATATTCTGTATTATCATAAATTACAGGCTCGCTAATACCTTCAAAAAAGCTTACTTTTAAATATAAAATATATTGGTTATATTCTAAATTACCAAGATTTATTAGCCCATTGCCTTTTGCTATTGCAAGCAAGTCGTAACCATCTTTAAGGTCAATGTTAATTGTTTTAGTAGAAGTTGTTTTACTTGAAAGAGTAACATTAATTTGGTTAACTTTTGCAGTATAAGGAGTAACGGCATCATTCCAAGCAATTGTTACTTTGTTTTTATCTTTATTAGGTAATGTTTCATTAACTTCTTTTATGTTTGTTGCAAAACTATTTGTATTTTCATCATCATAAAGTAAATTAGTTTCAAACTTTTTCTTTTCTGTGTTGTAGGTTGTAACAAACATATCTGCATAAGGTGATGTGTGAGAAATTTCAAAACTATAACTATAAGTGGTAGGGAATAGGTTATTTGAATTTGCACTTGTAGATGTTATATCAATATAACCTGTTCTGTCGCTAATTTCAATTTTATATTGCCCTGCTGCACTGAATATTAAATATCCTTTAGCATTATCTTTAGTTATTAAAGAACTACTTGTGCAGAAGCCAGTTGTTTCATCATATCCATCAACTTTATATCTAAGCCATTCGCTAAGAGAAGTAGAACGGAACCAAATAACAATGTCTAACTTTGCAAAATTAAGTTTGCTATATAAATTATCGTTAATAGTATTGTAATAAACAAAATATTTACTTAAAGGAATGTTAATTTTAATTGGAACTTTGTTTGTATCTAGCGATAGGGTAGCAGTTGAAGTTAAAAAGAATTCTTTAAAGCCCCATTCATCATCATATTTGTTGCTAAGAGTAATAGAAATATTGTCACCAACTTCTCTTATTCTATCTTTATTGTCATCACGCACCATATAAGTAGAAGTTATAATTCCATAATGGTCAACATAAACAATATATTTTCTTGTTATAGTGTCAAGTTCAAATAAGTCAATAAAAGCGCCATCTTCATTTTTATAATATTTACCACCAGTGCCAACTTCTACAAAAACACCATTAACCAAATTATGTGTGCCACCAACATAGGTTCTTGTAATAACATATCTGCCAGCTCTTGTCATTTCTTTTGTGTCAATGTTAATTGGGTCTATCATCCAAATGCTTCTTTCTTTATCTAATTCTTGCCCTACTAACATATCTATCTGACTTGCAGTTGGGGTAGAAGCAAAAGGGTATTTGTCTTTAGAAGAATTTTTACTACTTTCATCAACAACAAATTCATAATAATCATAAACTAATTCTTTTAAAGTGTAATATTCTGCTGTTTCATCAGTAATTTTATTATACTCAAATTTTAATTTATTTAAATTTGTTGCCCCATTCTTTCTAATAACTCTGTAAGTAGTGTCTCCCTCTCCATTATCGTAACCATAGAATGTGCCACGAACAATGTCAAAGTTCATACAAATGTATTTGCCAGTTACAGACCCATTTAAATTATTAACTCTAAACATATATTCAGCTTCGTTTATAAAACCATATGTTGAAGGGTCAAACAGAGTGTAAATCTGCACCATATACATTCCATCTATCATTGTGTTTGTTATAGGATTGTAAACCTTGTCAATAACGCCACTTGTTTCTTCCCCTATAACTTCCTCTGTTTCAAGGTCAACAGTTGTTGGAGTCCTTTCAAAAGTTAAGTTATGGTTTCTAATTGTTAGGTAGTTGCCAGCTTTTCCATTTCCAATAACTGCATTGTTAGTAGTTGTTTTAACATAGTTTTTTAAACTTAACAAAATGTCGTTATTGAAATCAATAATAATTTTTGGTTTTTCAGCAATAAGGCTTCCATTGCCAGTTGAAGATAAATCATAAGCTCTTGTAAAACTTGTGTCTTCAATTCTTATAATTTCGTTTTGTGTTAGGTCGGGTAGAAGTATTGCCTTATGTGTGCCAAAATAAATTGTAGTGTCGTGGTTAACATAGTTTTGAGGGTTTCTAACTGGGTCGAAAGTATCTACCCAAACTTTATCATTTCCTGTGCCATTCCAATAACCCTGCAATGTAGAACTTGCCGAACTATCAATTAAAACAATTCTTGTAAAAAAGTTTCCTGCATCATCATAAACATAGAAGAAATATAGCCCATCTTTATTAAAGTATTGGTCATATTCAAGTTTTGCATTTCCAACAGTTGCAACTTTTCCGCTATTTCTGTAGTTATCAATAGCGCTAGATAAATTTTTTGTTTTTAACCCGTTGGTTAACCAATAGTCTCCAGAGACATCTCCAAATTCAAAGAGGGAAGCCTCCATATTATCTGTGTCATCAGTTATTTCCATATAATAAACAAATGAATAAGAACCTGCACCGCTTCGTTTTTCATTCCAACCAAGTGTAAAACCAGTAAAGTTATCGGCATCATCTCTGCCAGTAACATAAAGGTCATACTTCAAAAATTCGTTGTTTCCACTTAGTAATGTTGTTTGTAGGGTAGAAGCACTCTTTAAATAATTACCATCTTCAAATTTAACCTGATTTAATGAAACTCCATTAAAGGATTCTTTATCTATTATAAATGAATATATTTTAGGGCTGTTTGTAACAACACTTCGAATGGTAACTTTGTAATAACCGCTATCGGCAAAAGTGTAACTATTGTTTTGGTTTGTAACAAAGTATCCATATTTCTTTTCGTTAATTGTATATTCATAAATTTTATTATCAAATTTTTTTAAAGTTACAGAGCCAGAGCCTGTAATATTATCTCTTTTAAATTCATTAGAGTAAGCATAAGTTACGTTAACAGGGGCAAAAAATGTGTTAGGCTTTTGTTCAAGGTTAATTCTAATATCTTTATTTGTATAGGTATCAAAATCGTAAGAAGTGTTAGTTTGTCTATCTATAGCTTGAATGTATAAGTTTTGAACAGTGTTATTAACTTCAAAAACAACATATTGTGTGCCAGTAACAGTAAAAGGTTCTCTATATGAACCATCATCATTTGTAAGTGGTAGCGATATGTCATAAACCAACTTCATAATTCTAATGCCATCACCAGAAATAGAAGCACTTTGTGTATATGAACTTGTGTACCCGTTAATTTTGTTGTTATCTAAATAATTTGAATATGCGTTACCATTAGCATAGTTGTTTGGGTCATCTGGCAATTCAAAATATTTTAAAATATCATCTTCAGTTGTGTTGGTTAGGGAATAGTGTCTATATTTTGCTGTATAAAGGTTACCACCATCTCTAAGGTTACCATAACTATGAAAGCGTAAAGGAGCTTGGTCTGTTATTGCAATATATTCTGGAATATTCACTAAAAAGCCTGTATCTAAACCTTTACTTGCAGTACTGCTAGAACCTGTTGTGTTATAAGCAACAAAGTTTGTATGAGTAGAGTTGTTAATTAGGGTAACATCTTCTCTATAAGTACTGGAACCAGGGTCTTGGTCAAAATATTTTAATTCGTAACCAAAAACAACTAGTTTTTGCCCAGATATTTTTTTAGGAACATAAGAAAATAAATTTTTATCAACAATACTATACCCAACATCATTTTGACCCAAAAAGTCTAAATCAAAGTGATACATTCCTTGCATTGTTGTGGAACCATTAAAGGTAGCTTTGTTTCTAACTAAAAATTTTTCAAAGTCTTTTAAATCAAACTTTGCCATATAATATCTAACGCCATACACTTCATCCGCTGGTTTATAATAGGTGTTAATGGTATAACTAATTTCAGTAGATTTTTTTAAATATATAGTAATTTGCCCTGTTGCAAGTTCGCCATTTAATATTTTATCTTTAGTAATTTGTAGGTTACTACTTGTGCTAGCTAAAATTTCATCTAACCTAGTTGGTGTATAGTTATAAGCAAAGGATTTGTTATCGTAAACCATAGAATAGTTTGTAAACCCAGCAGAGTAAACAAAATTAATTCCAAACTTAGTTGCATCTATCTCAACAATAGGGGTTTCTAAATAGTTGTAATTATAAACTTCATAATTTAAATCAACATTTCCGTTATCTCTAACTGTATCTGTGTTTGTAAAGGTAAACGGATTATTATCTTTAACATAGTCAGTATAATCTAAAATATAGAAAGACATTTCAAATACGCATCTGTTAGAAACATAACTTGTTGCTTCTCTGTAACTGTATTCAATATGGAAACTATATAAGCCAGTTCTTCTTGAAACATCATTACTTTCACCCTCACCGCCGAGTGGAGAAGTGTTGCTATCATCTTTATTTCTAACGTGAGGACATTTAGCATCTGGGTTTGAATTGCCATTTACCATAAGTGGTTGTAAGTTCACACTGAATAAGTAACTAGATTCTTTTGTTGTAGCATTTGTTGTTGTATCAATTTCTGCAACAATAGGTTCACCATTTACGGTTGCTGTAACCGATAAATAACCCGATTCGTTAGGAATAACATTGCTATTTGGGTCTTTTTTATCTGGAGTGTTAGCATCGTTAAAAATAAAGAAGATAGATGAGTTGTACAATTTTGTGGTATCATCTCCTAAATCTGAGGAAGACAAAAGGAAAGAAGGTCTTGAATCTTCATCCATTATGTAATAATATGTACCTTCATTGCCATCAGGGGCAGTTGCGGTAAAACTAGGCTGGTAGTCAATAATTTTTCTAAAATTACTGTTAGGTTCAGCTTCACTTAAAAAAAGTGAAAAAGGAATCTTGCCACCATAGTCTTCACCTGTGTCCATAAAATTTTGTGCAATATCGCCATCAACATTTTCTTTTTCAAATTTTATACAAGCCGCGTGAGATATAACCTTGTCAACATCAACAGGGGTAGAAAAAACAAATATTGCACAAAAACAAAGCATTGCAAGTAATATATTTAAAAATATACTTTTAGTCTTAAAGTTTCTCATTTTAAACACCTTTTTCTTTTTTTATTTGTGAGAGCAGATTTAAAACTACAGAGCAAGCCTATTCTTACAAAACATTAAAATAAACCTCAAAACAAAAAAATAATAAGTAAATATTAAACCCATATCGCAAGAAAGTTCTTTAAATTTTTTAACTTAAAAGTTTATAACACTAAACCATTTTTATGGTAATGCTATAGTTAATTAAGTTTTAATGCCATTAAAAAATTACTTTCATAGCAAGTTTATATATATTATTATTTCTCATTTTTCGCATTAATATTTCGTAATATTATAATATATTATATATAATAACACACAGCCTTTTAAACGCAAAACAAATTAAAGCAAGTTTTAACCCAAAATTTATAAAAATTTTGTGCCAATAGCTTTTTATTATAATAACTATTTAATTTTAAAAATCTTCTTTAAAATTATGTAATTTATGTTTTTATAAATTTAAAAATTGTATGTAAACTTTTAAGAACATTGTATATTTTAAATTGGTTAACAATATAAATTTAAAGCTTTTAAATGTAATTAAAATTATGCTAAACAAAAAGGGAATTAGGTAATATAGTTGTTGCTGTAAACAAGCAATTTAATATTAAAATAAAAAAAGGTTTGTAATTTTAGTAGTGTAAACAAAATTAATTTCAAATTTAGTTATAATAATTTTAGCAACAAGCATTTGCTAATTGTTGTAATATAATCTTTATAATTTAAATTAATTTTTTTATTATCTAGGTCTTTATTTGTGATTATGGTAGAATATTTTTAAAAATATTTATTATAATATTTTATATAATTTTATTTTTTTAATTTTTTAATTTTATAAATATAAAAAATACTAACATACCAATTTTTATAAATTAAAGTTTTAATTATTCAAATTATTAAAAATTAAAAATCATATTTTGTTAATTAATAAAATAAAAATAATAATTTAAATATAAAAATTTATAAAACTATTTTTTTAATTTCTATTTAATTTTTAATATATTTTTAAAGTTTATTATTGCTAATAAAAAATAAGTTTATAAATGTAACTAAAGCACGAGTAACAGTATTTATCTGCAATTTATGCCGACCACTTGGTTTTTTATATTATCAAAGATAAATGAAATTAAATATAATTTAATTAATTTTTTAAACTTATAAAATAAAATTTAATTATTAATAATTAATTAAATTTAGTTTTTTTAAATATATTTTTTTAATAATGTTTTTAAATAAATAATATTTTAACAATTTTACATTGCATTGATAATATTGATTAACTAATTCATTAATTTGAATATCGCAATTATATATGTCTTTATCAGACAGTATTATTTAAATATTATTTTGCATAACTTATAAAAATAATAGAAAGATATTATATATTTAATTAATAAACTAATTTAATTTTTAATTCGCATTTTATTAATATGGCATAAAAAAAAGACCTTAATAAATTAAAGTCTTTTTTAATTAACATTAAAATGTGTTCATATTAATTCCACCATTACCTGCATTTGCATTAGGAGGTGGGGCCTTAAATATAATACCATTTCTTCTTGCAATGCTATATGCAACACTTGCTTCATCTAAAGCTCGAGAAGGAACATAATCGCTAGATGCCTTTGTATGGTCAAACATTGGTGTTGCCCAAGCCATAGTAGAATTTGTTCTAATAGGGAATTCATTTAAAATTTTAATAATAATTTCGCCAGTGCCATCTTTATTCCCTAAGTGACCCAATTCATCTGGGTAAATAAGCGGACGAGAAGTAGTGGAAAGGCTGGTTGTTTTGCTAGGGTTTTCTTTACCTTTATCATCTTTTTGTTTGCTTTCACTTGTAGAAGTGGTTTCAAGGGTTATATCACCACAAAGTTTACTGAATTCTTCGCAAGTTTTGGCATCATCTGTACCAATGAATATTTTTATAGGGCAGTTACCTTTTAAAGTGGCAGCAACATCATCACCATATTTTGCGTTTAACTGGCTGAAAGATTGAATAACAAGAGAGAAGAAAATATTTCTGCTACGGGAAACCGTAATCATAGTGTCAATCTTTTCAATTTTTGGCAAGTTAGCAAACTCATCTAATAAGAAATAAACAGCTCTAGGTAATTTACTATTAGGATAACCATTTGCAAGGTCAACTAATTTTTTATAAAGTTGGGAAATCATCATTGTTGCTATACCGTGACGAGATTCTTTTTCATCAGGAATAATAATGAATAGGGCAGTTGGTTTATCAGCAAAACTATCAAAATCCATTTCGTTGCTACTAGTTGCAAAACACATACCGCTATCATTAAATAAACCAAGTCGGGCAGAAACAATACCCATATAGGATTTGGTTGTGCTTGGAGCATTGTTAATGGCAGTTGTAACAAGTTGTAAAACTTTACTAAAACTATCTCTTCCTAAGAAGTATTGTCTTAATGTTTTGTAAGGATTGTCTGGATCTGGGTCCTTAAAGTTAGCTATTCTTGCTAAGTTGTAAAAGTTAAAGCGTTCCCTAGTCATTCCAAGGTCTGGGTTTAAACTGTCTTCAAGCATAGCCATCATAGTACCATAAACAAATTCCTGAGCACCCCTATCCCAACTGGAGTCGTTTTTATTTTCAATAGGGCAGAGAATACCAGCAATTTCTCTTAATTCATTTTCGGCAAGGTCAATAAGTTCTGCTTTTTTAGAGGCAAGGTCTGCATCAAGAGTGTTTTTGTTAGGGTAGGCAACTCCACCATATTCATACCACTGATTTTCATATTCTCTTGCAATAATTTTTAAATTAAGGTCTGCAGGATTAACTCCAATATGAGTTTCCACAGCATCATATAAATGAAATGCCTTGTGGTACATCATATAAGCATTATCAAGTGGGTTCCATCTGGTAGAGGCGTAAGGTTGTCTTAAATTAAATACTTTAACATCATAGCCTTCATTTTTTAATTTATGGCTATGTTTTTCGTAAATTTCACCTTTTGGGTCTGCAATAACAAAACTAGGCTTTGTTTTGGTGGAAGATAAAATTTGTATGCTTGGTTCAATATACTTTTGCGTTTTACCAGTACCAGTTGTACCAATAATCATAGCGTGAATTGGGCTATACATATTAATTTCCAAACTTCCGCTTTTTAGTTCGCTTCTAAGTAAAATGCCATCTTTGGAATCTTTAAGAGTGTTCCAAGTGCAATACATAAATTTCTTTTCACTTTTTAATTCTTTTTGGGTAACCCATCTAGAATCAAAGTACTGAGAAACTTCTTTACCATCTTTATCTTTAGCACTAAGTTTGCCTTTTTTCTTTTTGCCACCACCAAACAAACCGCCAAAGCCGCCACCTTCTGTATCTGTGAGTTTATTTAAAAAGTAAATTAAATAACATCCACCACACACAACAACAGGCATAGGTGTCCAAAAACTATTAATGGTGCCAGTCATATAGTAACTAACAAACATTCCAACTGCTATTCCAACTAAAATGGCAAGCCCCATAATTAAAATTCTACCAAAAATCTTACCCAAACTATAATCTCCTAAATTGTTATTGTTTTTAACTAAAGTATTTATTTTTTTCTAACTAATAAACCTTATAAAGACTTTTAAAATTTGATTTAAATTAAATAATAAAGAATATTTTTATACCAAAACTTTAATTATTTAATTTTTAAAAACCAATTTAACATATTTATTATTCCAAATCTAAGAAACTAAACTATAATTTTAGTAATATTCACTATTTTTATAACTCAAATTTGCATAAAAAATTTTTGTTGTTAAAATTTTATTATAATAAAGTTTAAAATAAATAAATTAAGTTAATACTTTTGTAGTATAAAACTATAACCGAAATAAAACAAATAAATTTTAGAAATTAATTAAAAAAATATCAAAATATGTTTGTTTTTTATATTTTTTTGTGATATATTCAATTTGTAATAAAAATTTTTGGAGGTTTTTTATGAGTTTTCTTATGAATTTACTAGGAGGACCATTCGCTGGAAAACTTAATGGTTTTGGGGAAGGCTATGATTGGTTATTGCCAATTGCTAATTTCTTAGATGGTTTAATTGTTCCTTTAACAATTATTGTTGCTGTTGCTGGCGGTATTTGGGTTGTTATTCTTGGCGTTAATTTGGCAAGAGCAGAAACAGCAGATAAAGCACAAGAAGCAAAAAAGAGACTTATTAACGTTGCAGTTGCAATGGTTGCAGTTATTATCTTTATGTGGTTATTAACTTGGTTTGCAACAAGTATTGATACAATCTTTGGTTCTAGCCCATTAAAATAATTTCAATAAGTAATAAATAAAAATAAGTATAAATTTTAAGCCTACCGAATTTTTCGGTTAGGCTTTTTGCTTTTAAATTAATTTTAATAATATTATGATATTTTTGAGTTTTTATTATATAAATTAAAATTAAAAAATTGTATAAATTATAAAATTTTTATTTAAAACTTTTTTGTAAATTTATTTTTTAATAAAAAGATATAGTTCTAAATTAATTTTTTTGTTAAATTATTTGTTTAATTGTATTTTTAGTGATAAACTATTTTATATTTATAGAAGGTTAAATTGAATTTTTACATCCATAATAAAAAATATTGATTAGAATTGAGAATATTTTGATTAATTTAAATTTTAATATGTATGTCTTGCTTTTAATTTAACTTAATAATATTATTTTTTAAATTGCATTAAAATAAGGAGTTTTTTAATGAATCTATCTAATTTGTTAGGAGATATATTTCCAGTACCTTCAGGCGATTATAAATATTTATCAGAAATAGTTACTTTTTTAAATCAATCTATAATGCCTATATCAATAGTTTTACTTGTCGCAGCAGGATTATTTAGTGTTGTTTTAGCATTTATGATAATGAAAGCAGAGAGTAGTGAAAGATCTAATGAGATGAAAAAAAGACTTGGACATTTAATTATTGCTGTTATTTGTATTATTGGTTGTGTGTGGTTGTTGGCTTTTGTTTTATCTCAAATGGATACAATTATTGGTTTTTTTAAAAAATAAAAGTTTGCTTTTTATGACATTAAGCAGTTTATTTATTAATAAAAGAAACCTTAATTCAAAAATTATTAAAATACGCCAAAATATTTTTATTTCTATATTGTTTTTAAGGCCTGTTTCCAAATTTTAATAATTTTTAAAAGCAATTATGAAAAGTTAGATATAAGACGATAATTTTAAAATAAAAGAATAACTAAAAAAAAGTTATAAAAATTCATAAAATCTTAAAACTAATTTAAAGGGAACATTGATGAAAAATCTTTTTAAGTCAAAAAAAATCTATGCTTTTTTGCTTACAATGATTATGTGTATATCATTGTTCCTTTTTTCTGCTTGCAGTGAAGGAGATGAAAAACTCTTATTTAAAATAGTTTACCGTCCTTATGCAGATAGCAAAAGCGAATTCTTTGGTGGTACATATAAACAAAAAATTAAAGAAGATTTGGATGAAACAACAGAATATGTAATTTCATACATAGTAGGTGCTTTTGGAATAGGCGAAATTGAAGTAAGAATGCAAAATAAAGATACTGGCGCATATGAGACAATAAAACTTAGCCCAGAATTTCCAAATGATAATGAATATTATTATTCTAATTTATTAGGTATTAGTAAATCAAACACTTACTATAATAGTGTTGTTTCTAAAATTGTTCAAACAACCAATATTTATTATGATTATACTTCCACTAGCGGAAAACCAGCAATAATGGTTCTTTCTAACCATCAAGTTACTGGTAGGGATTTGGAGGATAACATTGTAAAATATAGTGAAGAAGAAAGGTGCTTTAAAGCTCAAACCTCTATGCAGCTTGTCGGTTCTAATAAATATTTTTCTTATGACCAGGCCTTGAATTCTGGCGATATATATCTATATGAAAGTAGTGAAGGTTATTCTTTCATATTTATTGGAGGCTATGTAAGTGGCGGAAGTTCTTATAACAGCACAACAAACGCTAGTAGATTTGTTACAAGTCTTCTATCAACAAACTATAATAATATTCAACAAACTGTTGGAAAAGTGGAAATATATAATGGTTCAGATACAGGAATTAGTAATTCTTCAAGTTGGGCATATTCTTTAACAGAAAAGGAAATGGATAATGTATATAATGCCCAAAGTTATTTAGATATTTATTTGGATAAATATTTTAATGAGTATAAGATTGAGATTGTTAAGGCTATTTTAACTCGTAATGAAAACGAATGGACTGATGAATTAGAAAGAGCATACAACCTTGCAAAAAGAACTAATGTAACAGCAGAGCAGAGAAAAAAGAACATAGATAGTTATGTAGATAAAGCCTGTGAATATATAGACCACTTAGGATTAATTCCAGAAGAGGCAGAAAGCATTACAAATTTTATGGTAGAAAATGTTATTGGTTACAATGTTACAGTAACAGAAACATTGAAAGCCTCTTGTGTAAAATGTTTAACTGCTGCCCACGAAGCAATAGGTTATGTTCCTCTTCTTGAAGTTTTGTCTTATGAACTTAGCGAACAAGAAGAAATTAAAATAGATGGATATGTTCAATCTATAATTATTTTAACAGAGGATCAGGACTATAACTTTACGAGTTTATTGGCTATTTTTTCTTTTGAGGAGGAACAAACTTTAGAACCATACTTGGTTACCGTAAGACATCAAGAAGATGGATATATAGATGAATACCCTATAGCTTTAAATGAAGAAGATGCATCAAGTGGTGCAATAGAAGTGTCTATGGAAGACATACTAGATAGCAATGAAGAAGGCTTAATAATTTCTAAAAGTGAAGACCCTATAAAACCTGGACTATTTTCTAAAAAAACAAGTATTGTTGATGAAGCAAAAAAATATGCAAAAATGTTTACTTATTCAACAAGCACAGAAAACACAGATGGTATGTGCTGGTGTTTTAATAATGAGAATAGTAATTTTATTCAAATAATACTAGCAACAAATAATTTATGTGTAAATCAACATTTGAATTTGGATGTTTTGTTCTTATAAAAATAAGTTTCTAGAATTTTAGTAATAGCATTAATTGCTTTAAATATAACTTAGTTAATGTCATAAAATTATTTAAATATTATAGAGAAAAACGTGATAATCAATGCTCAAAAAGAAAAAGGTTAAATAGTTAACATTAAGTAATCAATATATTTTTAGTTTTATAAAAAATTATTTAATAATCAACTTATATCAGAATATATTTTATAAATTTCTTTAAATTGTTTGGTAAAATTAAATTAAATTGCTATAATTGTTGCATAATAGTTTATATGGACTTTTTATAAAATTTTTTAGTAAAAAATAGTAATTATAAATAAAAAATGAAAATAAAAGGGGGTGAAGAAACTTACATATGCATTTATTAAATATGCTTGGTGCTTGGTGGGACCCAGTTACAGATTCTATTTATAATTTTTTTGGTGGAATAGCAAACGGAATTGTCCAGTTAGTAATACAAGTAATAAGATTTTTAATATTTGGGGTTTTTTATAAAATATTTTCTGCTATATTAACTTTAATTGATTTTGTTGAGAATATTTTTAAAAGAGTTGCGGGTATAGACAAAATTACATTAAATGGAGTTGAATATGGTGGTGATGGTAGTGGTGGAGATTTAGTTTATGGTTTTATAACAAATGAATCTGTACTGAGTGTTTTTTGGGCTGTTATTGCTTTATCGTTAGTACTTCTACTTGTTTTTACAATAGTTGCCTTTATAAAATCGGAATTTACATTAGATTTAAAGGGCAGTGCTAAAGGCCCTATTATAAGTAGATCTCTAAAATCTCTTGTAAATTTAATAGCTGTACCAGCAGTATCTATTGTCGCTATTATGGGTGTAAATTTTTTAACAAGAACAATATATAGCCTATTTGATATGACAGGAACATCTCTCTCTCAAAAGTGTTTTAGAGTAGGGGCATTTACTGCCAATCGTGCGCGGTTGGAACCAGAGTTTGCTGATTATTTGTCTTCTGGTGCTTGGGTCGAATATGGTAGTAGTCCGTTCACTGGAAGTCAAGAAGCAGTTGCAAATGCTGTAGATGAAGCTTTTGCCAAAGAAGAAAAAAGTTCAATAACTTTTGAAGATATCGGTATATGGGATAAATTTGAGTGGGGACAAGCCGAAGCTGATGGTGGGAAAGGTCATTATGCCGATTGGCATACTCTGGTTTTTGGATATCCACCGCCTAATTCATATTTCTCTTTTACATCATTAAAAATGGTAAATTATTTTTACGATTTAGCGGAATTTCAATACATTTTAGCATTAGGATCTGCTATTGCAATAGGTTGGACTTTATTAACGGTTTGCTTAGTTTTAATAAAAAGGGTTTTTGAACTAACAATGCTATTTTTGCTGGCACCCCCAATGACAGCAATTGCACCGTTAGATGGTGGTCAAGCAGAAAAAAAATGGAGACAAGAATTTGTCAAAAGATTAATTTCTGTAATTGGAACGATATTTGCTTATAATATGTATTTCATATTAATTCCTTTATTTGAAACGATTGAACTTTTCCCTAGTACTGATTTTACAGATACAATTGGTGCAGCTTGGAGTTTTGCTACATTAGTTCCAATGACTGATTTCTTTAATATTCTTTTTCAATTAATTTGTGTTTTTGTAGGAGTATCTATTGTAAAATCTGCATCTGCTTTAATTTCTTCTTTACTTGGGATAGAAGATTTAGTAAAATCTGGTGCAGAAGCTGCTAAAAAAGCAATGGCAACAGGTGTTGCAGCTGTTGGTATGGCTGCAAGTATAACCCTTGGCGGCATTAAAGGAACTGCAGCGGTTCTTAAAAGTATTGGTGGATTGGGTAGCGGAGTTAAGAATAAAATATTAACTGGGGCTAGTCGTTCAGCAGCAAAAGCACAATTAGCCGATGAACAAAAAGCATATGATTCAGCAAGTGGTAAAGTTGATGCTATAGATGAAGATATTAAAGGGGCACAAGCAGAATATGATGCTAGAACGAAAGAAGTTAATAGATTAAGTAATTTGAAGAATGCAAATCCCGCTGCTTTAGCAGCTGCCAAAGCATTACAGGAAAAATCTAGTGAAAAATTAAAGGCCCTTAATAAAGACAAAGAAGCTGCAGAAGAAGAAAGAACTAGGGCTGGAAGAAGTTTAGATCTTAGAAAATCTGGTATGTCAAGAGAACAACAAGCAGAATTTGATAAAGCTGCAGATGAAGTTAGGGCAAAAAGAGCAGGCGAACTTAAAGGCGTAGATGAAGATTCTCAATATTATAAAGAAACCAAAGAAAGTATTGAACAAGAAGCTAAAAAGGCATTCAATGAAAAAGCAGGAGGCTTACAAAGTAAGTTACGAAAAAGTAATATTAGAGATAATTTAGCGAATGCTATTAATAGCGAATTTGGGGATGATCCTGATAATTCTTTAATTGCAAAGGGGACATCTAAAGTAGCAGAATGGGCAAAAGGTAGTCATAATATTCCTGTAATTACTAATGCAACAGGAATTAAATTAAATGTTTCAAAAATCCCTTTTGCAGGTAAAATAGCTGATATAACAAACTCTGTTAGCGAATGGGCTAATGTCTCTGATAGTAAAAATCGAAGAAGACTTCAGGATATGATGACTAAAGCCCTTGGAGATAGTGCTGCAGCAGAAGCTTTTAGAACTCTTACAAACACTAACGCTAGAGCAAAGATGTTTGAAAGTATTCCAGAAGAAAAAGAAAGAGGTGCTAGAATTGAGAATGAAAATGCTATGAAAGGTAGGGATAAGTATTTTGCTAAGAGGGATGCAGAAAAGGCAAAAGAAGAGGATCTAAAAGTTATTAGACGTATGCTTGCTTATGAAAAGGGTATGACTGATTATGAGGATCTTGTTAAAAAACGCCAAACTCCAGGTTTAAATAAAGCACAAATTGATAAAATTGATGCTGAGATTAAAAAACTTGATCTTAAAGGAGGCGTTAATTCTCTACAAAATCAGGCAGAATCTTTCTATAAAGGTGCAAAAGCTGATAGTGATGAATTAGCAAGGCTTCAAGCATTTAAAGATAAAATGCAAGTAGATGCAGCAAAAGACACAATTAAAGAAGAACAAAAACAAAAAGCTGCAATGTCAGCAGCAGCTTCTGCTATGGGACAAACAATTGACACCAAAATTACGGAACAGTCTGCCGAACAACTTGCAAAAGCAATTGCAAATGCCTTATTTAATCCAAATGGAAAAGGCTTTAAAATTGCAGAAGGTATTAAGTTGGATCCTGCATCCTTGGAAGGTTTTGGAAATAGTATAAACCCACTTGCAGAAAGTATTAAAGGGCTTGCAGAACAACTTCAAGTTTTAATAAATGAAAAGAAAAAAGAATAATCTTAAAAATATTATTTGATGATTAAAATTTTATTTAGTTGAATGCTTGATTGCAATTAAAAAAGGAATGAGAAATCATTCCTTTTTTTATTTGTGTTATTTATTTTAATAATTCTATAAAATTAACTTTTTTAAGGTTAGATATTATTATTGTAAATTATTTATAATGCTTTAAATAACTCAGAAATTGTAGGGAACTGTAAATTACAAAAATATTAAAAAATAGTTTTTATCTTTTAATAAAAAAGTGTTTAATAATTTGCGGTTTTTTATTATTTATTGTAAAATACTAATATATGATGACATTATAATAATGTCTTTATTTTGTTGTTGCAAATTTTATAGTATTTCAACCTTTTAAAAATTATGTTAGACAATTAAAATTTAGTTAAGGAGTTCAATAATATGAGGTTTATTCCAAGAAAGACAAAAGTCAAAATGGAATTCTTTAAAGGCATTACTCTTTCAGATATAGGGGTTGCAGCAGTTGGTCTTGTAGGTTTTTTATTGTTTGCATTGGCACAAGGTATTCCTTATAACTGGTATTTTGGTCTTGCTTTTTTAGCATTGGATGCAATGCTTTTTATGCCAGTAGATAATGAACTACGACTATATGGTTGCTTAGGTTTATTAATTCGTTTTGTTGCTTTCAAAAAGAAATACAATAAAAACGATGTTGATAAGAAAACAGGCAAATTAAAAATGAGAGAAATTATTCCATATGAAGGAATTGTAAAAGAAAAATATTTAAATTATGGCACATATTATGGAATGGTTATAGAAATTAAACCCATTGAATTTGGTTTATTAGGCGAACACAAACAAGAAATGGCTGTTCGTTCCTTTGCAAATGCATTAAGAAGACTTACAAATGATCAGTCGGCAAGTATTATTAAAACAAATAAAGCTATTATTTTTGATGATTATGTAACCGCTGAAGATAAAAAGTATGATAGCCTTATGGAATTACAATATGAAGGGGAAATGTCTGATGAAGAAGTTTTGGCCCGTTCTGATGTTTTTGAAGCCCGAGTAAGTCAAATTGAATTTATGAATAGGGAAGAAAAAATTTATAGAGATTATTTTTATATAGTTGTTTATGATAAAGACAAAGAAATATTAGAATCTACTATAGATGGTATGATTAATACTTTAGGCAATAGTGTAGTTCCACTTATTGCAAATAAAGTAACAGGTAAACATTTAGCAAGTTTTTTAAGGTCAAATTATGGGAAATCTTTCGATGAAAGAGATTTAGAAAGTACTCCTGTAGACCAATTTACAAATTGGTCTATGCCAGAAACAATTAATTTTAAACCAACAAAAACTGTTATAGATAAACAAGCTTATCGTAGTTTTGTTATTACAGATTATCCACTTGAAGTTCCTAATGCTTGGGGTGCTCACTTTTTTATGATTGGCGGAACCAACATTGTTATGAATATTAAACCTGTTAAAAAGGAACTTGCAGAAAAACGCATTGACCGTTCTATTATTGAAATGGAAGCAAAAACGGCGAATTCTTTTAAAAGCAGTAAAAAAATTGAAAACCAAACTCAATTAAACACAATGAAAGACCTCTTAAAAATGTTAAAGAGTAACAACGAAGAATTGTATGAAGTAAACACCCACATATTTTGTGAAGAAGCTTCTAAAAAAGAAGTTCGTGCAATTTTAAGGCAAAATGGCTATAAGTATTCAGAAATGTTTGGTAGGCAAGTAGATGCTTTTATTAGTAGAAATATTTCTGCCTTAGACACTATTAAACAAACCACAAGAGATATTCCAACAACAACTCTTGCTTCTGTTTTCCCATTTATTTCTGGTGCCTTGCAAGATGAAAAAGGTTTTTATATTGGCTATAACGAATACCCAGTATTCGTAGACTTTTTCAAGAGAGATAGAGAAAGAGCAAACAGTAATGTTATGATTATTGGTAAATCTGGTGGTGGTAAATCGTACGCTACAAAAACCTTGCTTACTAACCTTGCGTGTGATAATACAAAAGTTTTCGTTCTCGACCCTGAAGATGAATACACTCCACTTTCGTATAATATGAAAGGTAAGGTTATGGATGTTGGTTCCTCTCAAAGCGGAAGGTTTAACCCTTTCCATATCTTTACGACTTTGCAGTCGGATGAAGGTGGGGAAGATGATTCATATTCTGTTCACTTGCAGTTCTTAGAAGAATTTCTTTCAACAATTCTTCCAGGTATGCCATCAGAAGCATTTGAATTGTTAAATTCTCTTGTTATTGAAGTTTACACAATGAAGGGCATAAATTCACAAACACCAGTTTCTAAGTTAAAGGCAACAGATTTTCCAATTTTCGATGATGTTTATAACCTTGCAAGAAAGAAATTAGTAGAAAGTAAGGATGAATATTTTAAAAAGAACTTACAAACTGTTGTTACTTATATATCAAAATTTGCAACAGGGGGAAGAAATAGTAACTTATGGAACGGTCCAACTTCCATTGAAACTAAAGAAAACTTTTTTACATTTAACTTCCGTTCTTTACTTGCTAACCGTAACCAAACAATTGCTAATGCTCAAATGCTTTTGGTTTTTAAATATTTAGATAACGAAATTATTAAAAATAAAGACTTTAATGATAAATATTCTGCTAACCGCCATATAGTAGTTGTTGTTGATGAGGCTCACGTATTCATTAACCCAAAACACCCTATAGCACTAGAGTTTATGGCTCAAATGGCAAAGCGTATTCGTAAATATGGTGGAATGCAAATTGTTATTACACAAAATATTAAAGACTTCGTTGGTTCTCCAGAAATTCAAAGACAATCAACTGCTATCATTAATGCTAGTCAGTATTCCTTTATTTTCTCTCTTGCTCCTAACGATGTTACCGACTTAATTGAACTATATCGTAACGCTGGTGAAATTAACCAAGAGGAACAAGATAGTATTGTTACTGCAGGTGTTGGTCAATGTTTCTTAATTACTGGCGCATTATCAAGAACCTCAGTTAAAATAGAAGCAAATCAAGCTGTTATAAAGTTGTTCTCATAAAAA
>CAJUBT010000003.1:85182-107176 GCA_910584815.1 uncultured Christensenella sp.
TGTAAATTAAAATTCTAAAAGAGCTTGTTAGTTTTAAAACAAGCCCTTTTTAATTAAAAATATTTTTGGGCGAAAACAACAAAAATATAATTTTGTATTGAAAATTATTTTAAAATATGCTATTATAAGCACAATAAAATATGAAAGTGAGGTAAATTCACTATGGCTAAAGTTTTAGATTTAAAGGAAAGCATTTATAAAATTATAACAGATTATGCCAAACAAGAAGGTATAACTCGTGCCACTGCAAAAAATATTGCAAGGCTTGGTTTTAGCAGTGCTGTTTCAAGTGAAGATGGAACAGTATATACAGATGAAGTTATAGATTCTTTAGTAGCTGCTTATAATAATGGTGTTAGAAAGCAAGATTTTAACGAATTTTTAAGCATTATAGCTCATAAAGAAGCAGATATGGATAAAAGGTCAGATGGTGATTTTGAATCTGTATTTAGAAAAATTGCTCCTAATAAATCTATAATGGATATTTCAGGTAAACAAGGTAATAGGCCTGAAAATTATAACGAAAAGGCTAAAGCTCTTTCTTCAATTTCAAGCACGCACTTTTTTAATAGAGGCAAACTTGCAAAAATGATTCAAAAAGGTACTGTTGTGCAAGCCGATTTTTGGCAGTTAATGGCAACAGCAAACCATACCCAAACTTTAATGGAGGAAGCTACTCCATATTTAGATTCTTTGCGTGGTGCACAAAAAGAATTATTAAGGGGTGCTAATGGACTAAAAAATGAAAAAGATTTAAAGTCTTACGATAATATTATGTCTTTTTTAAAAAGAGTAGGGGTTGCTGTAGATGAAACAAGCCTACAAGAACAAGATGTTGATGACATTACTCTACAAGATGTTATTGGTGGAAAACTTGCAAAAGATTATTTAAAAACCGAAATCCAACGCCAGAAAGATGAAGCTTCCGAACAAGAGGAAGGAACTATAGATGCTGATATTAGAATATCAAAAGATACTTTTTACAAAAAAAGTAGATTCCCAGATGAAGGACATTTATCTAATTCCGCTATCCGTGCTCAAATGCTTGCAGGTAAACAAACATATTCTGTTTTAGTTGCTCCTATTGTTAAAAAATCATTAGGTTTGCTAAATGTTGGTGCAAGAGAAGGTTTTCAAACTGGAAATATGTCTGGTGAAGACCGTGCAACTTTAGATAATATTCTTCCACTTAGTGAAAAGGAAAGACTAGAAGATGTAATTCAAAGAGTAGATGGTTATGCCGACTACCTATACGGTTTAATCCATCCAGATGAAAATCAAGATTTGAAGAGTGAGTCTTATATGACACCTCAAGGTGAAAAAGTAACCAAAGGTGAAATGTATGACCAACATATGAAAGAATGGTTATTACTTAAATTTGATAGAAACCCAGAAGTTAGACATTCAAATGAAGAAATTTCAAAAATTCTTTCTAGAGGGCTTTGTTCAATTACAGAAAATTTAAATAAGAGTTGTATTTTAAATGGTACTTATGCTGAAGCAACAACAGAAGATTTTTTAAAATCTTTAATTAAATCTACTTCAAGTGAAAGTCTTGGCATTAAACCAGATTTAAAAGAATTAGTTGGTCAAGATGATTCTGGCCCTATTTATAGACCTTTTGTTAATGATCAATCTAATCCAAAATTTTCTACTAATGAACATAAATTATTCTTGCCTTTAACTCTTGTAACCGATTATGGTGCTTATGAAACTTTAGTTGAATATACTAGTGATGTACATAGAATTGCAAATAATAGGGAAAAATTGCTTGAAACTGCAATTGAACAAATTGGTGGATGTAAGGAAAAGGGTATTAAGCCTTCCAACCCTGAAGCTAATTTAAGACATTTAACTACCGATAACTTGGTAATTGGAACAAACCCAATTATGATGCAAGTTATGGATAAATATGTTAAAGAACAAACTCCAGAAGGAGAAATTAAAACAAGTAAGAATAACGATCCTTTAACATCAAAGCGTAATAGACAAGAAAGTTTACCTTTACTTTATAGAGACCTTCAATTATATCAACAATATAAACAACAAGCAGCACAATCGGTAAAAGGCTTTATATTTATGCCAATAGGCAGTGCTATTAGAAATGCAAGTTTAGATGCTCTTAGAGAAGAAGGTCAAGATTTGCCAGATCCTGAGCCAATAGAACCACATTTTAATCCACCTCAACCTCAACAAGATGATGATCAAAGTGGCGAACAAGGCGGCGAACAAGAGGATTCTCCAGGCGAAAATATCCCATTGGGTACAGAACCTCCTTCTGCAGAAGAAGATCAAGGTTTTGATGCAGAATCAATATTAAATCATAATATCAGAGAAGGTGCTGGGGAACAGGATGAAGAAGATCCTTTTGCTGATTATCAATTTACTCAAGGTGGTCAACCAGAAGGTGAAGAACAAGAAGGCTTTGACCCAGAAACCATTATGGATTGGAATAAAAGACATCCACAAGGGGAAGATAATGACCAAGGAATGGAACCTGTATAATTTAATCTAACTAAAAAGTTGTAAGTAAAAGAAAGGAGTTAAAAAATTTATGGCATCAAAAGTGGTTGATTTTAGTTTTAAAATTCTTGAGGAAGTTTTAATGCTAAAAAAATATAAGAATAAAGAAGAGGTTATTGAAGTTGCAGAAACAATGCAAAGGATAGCTACCAGTAATAAAAATTATTCTCAAAATGTGAAAGATTCTTATAAAGAAGCATACAGAAAACTTAAAACTTTGAGTTTTGATGAAATGAATGAAATTATTAGTATTCTTTCTTCATATGATGACTAACCAAAAAAATATATTTTTTTAATAAAATTTATAATATATTACTAATTTAAATTTTATAAATTTTTAATTAAAGTTAATTTTATAATTTTATTAACAAATAAGTTATAATTTTTTATAATAAATTTTCTTTGCATAAAAATTTAAATTGTTATAAGTATTTAAAAATAATAAAATTTATTTAAAAAAACTGTAGGGTATGTTTACCTTATAGTTTTTTCTTTTTAATAAAAATTTTGACTTTATCTTAAAAAATTGCTATTATAATTTGTAATGAAAGAGAAAACATATAGAAGATGCCCAAGATGTGAACGTAAAAATCCACTTTATCAAGATAAATGTGATGAATGTGGTTTAGTTTTTTCACGCTTAAAAAAAGTAACTAATGCTGCTGCAAAAAAGGCAATAAGTAAAAAAGAGTATAATAAAGTGTTAAATTATAATGTTTTACCGCCAGATGTAAATAAATGGAAGTTATTTTTTATTGCCTTATTTTTTGGTTGGTTTGGGGCTCACTATGTTAAAATAGGCAAATATAAAACTTTTATTTTTATGGTATTTTCTTCTGTTTTAATAATTGTTGGGGCTCTTGTTATACCTGCAAGTTGGTATGACCACCAATATTTATTTTTAATTGCTTGGGGAACTGTAGCTCCCGCTGCAACAAGCACAATGATTTGGGTAATTTCTACTTTCAGGATTTTATTTGGCAGATTTAAAGTTCCTGTTGCTATAGATGAAACATTAGTTAAACAAGACCTTGACTACAATACCGTAACAGAAATAATGACTACTATAGAAAAAGATAGAAAAGAAAAAATGGATCAAGAACAAAAAAATAATTTAAAAGATAATAATCTACCAAAATCTAACAAATCTTTGAAGAGAGAAAAAATAAAAGTTATATGTGCTTCTTGCGGGGCATTAGTTAAAGTTGATAAAGATGAAACTATTTGTCCCAAATGTGATGAGCCTTTAAAAGATGAATAAATACTATTTTTAACATATTGTTTTTTTGATACTATTTTATTAAATAAATAAAAATATATTAGTTTTATAAAAATACTTATTTATAGTATTTCTTAATAAAAGTTTAAAATATATTGTATTAAATTTTGAACCATAATTATTTTTAAACATTGAATTATTTAATTAATTTAAAAAACAAATTTGATAAATTAATAAAAATTATAGCAAATTAGTAACTTAAATTTATAAAAAAAGAAGAAAAATTATGAACAATAAAAAAACTGTTGTAGTTGGTATGAGTGGAGGAGTAGATAGTTCTGTTTCAGCGTTGCTATTAAAAAAGCAGGGCTATAATGTTATAGGTCTTTTTATGAACAACTGGGAAGAGAAAGATGATTGTGGCACTTGTACCGCTACAGAAGATTATGAAGATGTTAGAAGGGTTTGTGATGCTATAGGCATTCCTTATTATTCAGTTAATTTTGCAAAAGAATATATGGAAAAGGTTTTTTCTAATTTTTTAGATGAATATAAAAAGGGTAGAACACCAAATCCAGATGTTTTATGTAACAGGGAAATTAAATTTGGTCCATTTTTAAAACACGCAAAAATGTTAGGGGCAGATTTTATTGCAACAGGTCATTATTGCAAAATAGAAAAAAAAGATAATTTGTATTATTTAAAAAAATCTAAAGATAAATCTAAAGATCAAACCTATTTTTTAAATCAATTAAATCAACAACAATTATCTCAAGTTATTTTTCCACTTGCAGATATTGAAAAAACTGAAATTAGAAAAATTGCAAGCGAAAATAACCTTGTAAACGCTAAGAAAAAAGATAGCACAGGAATTTGTTTCATTGGAGAGAGAAATTTTAAAAATTTTCTTAAGAATTATATCCCCGCAAAAAAAGGCGATATTGTAGACTTAAATGGAAATATAGTTGGTAAGCACGATGGAGTGTTATATTACACTCTTGGTCAAAGAAAAGGTTTGAATATTGGTGGCAAGTCTGGTGGAAATGGGGAACGCTGGTTTGTTCTGCAAAAGGATGTTGTTAATAACAGACTAATTGTTAGCCAAGGAGAAGATGATAAGTTGTTTAGTTCTTCACTGCTTGCAACAGAATTTAATTGGATTCCAGAAAAGCCAAAAATAAAAAAATTTAGTTGTTTGGCAAAATTTAGATATCGTCAGCCAGACCAAAAAGTTATAGTAGAAATTAATGCAGATGAAACTGTTAATGTTATTTTTGATAAAAAACAAAGAGCTGTAACAGAAGGGCAGTATGTAGTGCTGTATGATGAACAAGAAAATTGTCTTGGTGGAGGGGTAATAGATAAAGTGTTTTTTAATTAAAAAAATTAGTTTTTAATTATTATTAAAAAGCTTTAAATTTTAAAAAGATATAAATAACAAAGTAAAACTTTTTACATATTATGTAACATATGGAAGTTTTGCTTTTTTCTTTGTCTATAAGTTTAGATGCTCTTGGCTATTCCCTTGGTTTTGGCAGTAAAAATGTTACAATAAGTCTGCCTCAGTTTTTTATTTTAAATTTAATTAACACCATTATTTTAACAATTTACTTACAAGTGTTTTTTAACTTTGAACATATTTTTAAAAACCTAGTGGTTGAAAAAATAAGTCCTATATTACTTGCAGTTTTTGGTTTATATTATGTTACCTCAGCTTTTTATTTTAAATTAAGGAAATTAAAAAAAACAGATAGAATAAATAAAAATAATTTTATAAATTTTTTAAACAAGAAGGTTAGCAAACAATATGCAAAAACTTATATAAAAAATAATTATTTATCTCCATCAGATTTAACAATGTTATTTTTAGTGTTTATATTTGAAAACGCCTTTTCAACCTTTGTTTTTTACACAAGTTTTAACAATGCGGTGTTGTTTGTGTTAACAAATTTTATTTTTCACTTTTTCTTTTTTTTACTTGGTTTTAACTTAGGTAAAAAATTGGCTGAAAAATTAAATGGTCACACTTCGTTTATTTCTGGTTACATTTTTCTGTGTTTAGCTTATGTAGAATTGTTTTTATAATAAATATTTTTTATATATAATCTATTTTATTTAATCAAATGTTTTTGCTAAAAACTATTCTGTTAACAAAAAAATATTTTTAAATTTTATATTAACTAATTTAACTTTTGCTTTCAGCAAAAAACAATTATAATTTTGTTTATTTAGAAATTATAACGTTTTTTTTAATTCAAAAACTTACTTAATTTTTTTTAATTTCATTGTTTTAATTTAAACTTTTATTTAATAGTTTAAAATTATGCTTGCAAATAAAAATTAAGTATAATAAAATGTTTGTGTAAATGTATAATATAATAAGTAAAAAACAAACAAAATTAGTTATAGAAAAATCAAAATTTTTTTGTTATATTTATCCTTGCTTTTCACAACAAAATCAAGCCGATATTTTAAAGGATATTAAAAGGCAAAATTTATCTGCAACTCATATTTGTTATGCTAGCCAAATTTATTTAAACTCTCAAATTATACCTAGTTTTAATGATGATAGAGAACCTTCAGGAACAGCGGGCGCTCAAATATTACAGGCATTAAAGGAGCAAGAACTTATAAACACTCTGTGTGTTGTTGTTAGATATTTCGGTGGAATTAAATTAGGTGTTGCAGGCTTAGGTAGGGCGTATAAGGAAAGTGCTTTATCTGCAATAGAGAATAATAAAAAATTGGTAGTTTTAAAAACAAAATGTCATATCACTTGTAATTTTAACGCTTTTAACAAAATTAAACCCTATATGCAACAAAATAATATAGAGTTTATAAATGCAGAATATACAAATGAAGTTAATTTTTTTGCTTTTTTAAGTAACGAAAACATAATTTATTTACAAAATTATGTTAACTTACAGCAACAACAAGAAAAAACATATTGTTAAATTTTTGTTTGTTTTATTCATTTTGTTTTTACAATAAAAAAATACAGGTATATTTGTAAAATAGCTTTATAATATTGTTAATTAAACTTATAAAAGTAATAATAACTAAACTATTAAATAAATAAAATGAATTTAACAATTTACATATCAAATAAAAGTAGTTTTATCTTTATTAAATATAAGTAAAATAATAAAAATAAAGTAACTCATATAATAGTTATTTTTTAAAATAGTAAATTATTACTGGCATTTTTAGGTAAAAATAATATAAATTTTGTGCCAAAAGATATAATAAAAGGAAAATTAATTCAATTGCAAATAACAAAATTAGAAATACAAAAAAAAAATAAACAACGCATAAACTTATACTTAGATGATGAATTTTATTGTGGTTTATCTCTTGAAACAGCAATGAAAAATCATTTAAAAGAGGGACAAACCGTAACAGAAGATGGAATAAAGTTTTTAATTACTCAAACTGAAAGAGAAAATGCTTTATCGCGTGCGGTTGGATATATATCAAAATCTCAAAAAACTAAAAAGCAGGTTATAGATTATCTTCAAAAAAAAGGTTATGATGAAGAAACATCTATATTTGCTATAAGTAAGCTAGAAGAATATCATTTTGTTGATGATGAGTTATTTGCTAAAAATTATATAAAATATAAAAATAAAACAAATGGCAGTAAAAAAATTAAAATAGAATTAAAACAAAAAGGTGTAGAAGATGAACTTGTAAATTGTGCTATTCAAAATTATGCTAGCGATAGAGATAGCATAGAAAATGTTGCTTTGAAATATTTAAAAAACAAAGAAAGAGATTTAAAAACTAAGCAAAAAGCATATAGGCATTTATTATCTAGAGGTTATGGGTATGAAGACATAAATTATGCTTTAAACAAAATATTTATGGAGAGTGAGGAAGATAGTGAAAGTTGGGATTGATGTTTTGGAAAATAATAGATTACAAGATATTGCAAGTAGCGAAATAAAATTGGCAAAAGTATTTACTCCTGCAGAAATTAATTATTTAAACACTTTTAGCCATAAATTAACCCATATAACTGGCAATTTTTGTGCCAAAGAAGCTTTCGTTAAGGCATTGCATACAGGGTTTAAAAATGGATTAACTCCTCTTGATGTTGAAATATTGCATAATGAACAAGGTATGCCTTATGTTAATTTAAATAATTCTAAAATAAAAAAGTTAATATTAGAAACCGAAAAGGTTGAAATTAGCATAAGTCATAGCACAACAATATCTACTGCAATTTGCATTATTTACTAATTTTTCTATAACATAAAAAACATATTTTTGTAGCATAAAAATAAAAACAAATTTTATTTTTTATACTTAATTATTTAACTATTAATTAAACAGCAAGTTTTAAACAAACTTTTTGGTTTATTTTTATAACAAATAACATAATTTTTAGCCAAAAACAAAAAATAATTATAATAAAACTTTAAAAAGAGCATAATTCATATGTTCTTTTTTTTGTATAACTATTTGTTTTTGGGGGTAGAATTATGAAAGGGAATAAAAAACTAACAGGTGCGAACAATTATTGTCAGAATTCTCATATTATAAATGAGCATTTAAAAAGTAAAAGTGCAAGTGTTTATTTAAAAGTGCAAAAATGCTTATTTTATGAAAATGTTTGTTTAGAAAATAAAAGTCCGTTTAGTTATCAAAAATGGATTTTAAAGGAGTGAAATGGTTAAAAGGGGAGAACTTTATTTTGCAGATTTAAGCCCTGTTGTTGGCAGTGAACAAGGCGGAATAAGGCCCGTGCTTGTTGTGCAAAATGATATTGGCAATAAATATAGTCCAACAGTTATAACAGCTGCAATAACAAGTAAATTAAATAAGGCTAAACTTCCCACTCACATAGAACTTCCAAGCAAGGAATATGGCTTAGAAAAAGACTCTGTTGTTTTGCTAGAACAAATAAGAACTATAGATAAAGTAAGGCTAAAGGAGAAAATAGGAGAGTTATCTCCAATAAAAATGAATCAGGTTAACCGTGCAATGATGATAAGCTTAGGTGTTATTTAAAATTAATTTTAAATTTCAATAATAAATTTTTTTAATTTAGGATTATAATTTTAGAAGGATAAAATACTATATTTTTTTAGTTTTTTTAATTTTTGTATGGTAAAATTTTAAATTATATGTTAATATAATTTTGTTATGGATGAGCAAAAATTAAACAAAATAATAGATATAAAAATAGACAATTTAAACATTAATGGGGAAGGCATAACTATGTTGGAAAACACAAAAGTTTGTGTTAAAAATGTTTTGCCTAAAGAAGAAGTTTCTATTGAAATTCAAAATCAAAAAAATAATTTTGTGTCTGGTAAGTTAATTTCTATAAATTCTCCAAGCAAAAATAGAATAACTCCTCCTTGTCCATATTATAATAAATGTGGCGGTTGTAACTTCCAGTTTGTTGAAAGTTATAATGGGCTTAACATAAAAAAACAAATTATTGCGGATTATTTTAAAAATCTTTATAATAAAACTATTACAGTTGCAAAAAGCAAAAATAGTTTTAATTATCGCAACAAAGCCTCCTTTTTTGTAAGCAATGGTAAGGTTGGTTTTCAAAAAGAAAATACAAATGAGGTTGTTGAAATAGACCAATGTTTAATTTTAAACCCAACAATAAACACTGTTTTACAGGTGTTAAAACAATGGCTAAAAACCTATAATCAAACCTCAATTTCCCACTTTGTTGTAAGAACATTAAACGATAAAACAAGCGTTGTGGTGGTGGCAAAGAGTAGGGTGAATAATTTATCAAATTTAATAGATGGCTTAAAAAACACGCTTTTAGAAGGTAATTTTGGTCTTTACATAAACTTAAATGCCAATAAGCATAAAATTTTAAGCGAAAATTATGTTCATATTTATGGTTTAAAATTACTTGAAACAAACTTTAAAAATATAAAATATTTTGTTCATCCAAATTCGTTTATGCAAGTGAATGATGATGTTAAAAATAACTTGTATAATGAAGTTTTAAATAACATACATTCTTCTAATGTTGTTATAGAAGGTTATAGCGGAGCAGGGCTGTTATCTGCCTTAATTTCCACGAAAGCACAAAAAGTTTTTGCAGTAGAAATTAATAAACACGCAACTCAAGATGCAAATAATGTTAAACAACAAAACTCTCTTTCTAACTTACAAAATATAAATGGAGATTGTTCTATTGTCCTACCTAAATTAATAGAAAAATATCCTAATTCTGTTTTTGTTATAGACCCAGCAAGAAATGGATGCGACAAAAAAACTTTACAGGCAGTTAAAAATAGTAACATAAAAAAAATTATTTATATTTCTTGTAACCCATACACCTTAAAACAGAATATAGTGTTTTTAGGAGATAGTTACAAAATAACAAAACTTCAATTATTTGATATGTTCCCGCAAACTTTTCACATAGAAACACTTGCTGTTATAGAAAAAATTAAATTTAAAAGTTGTTAAATTATTAATCAAAAAACATAAGTTAACAAACATAAAATTTTTTAAATTTTATTTTATTATTTTAATTAGTTTCTTTGCTAAAAAAATTATTTTAAAACAAACTGTATTAATTATAAAAATTTTTGACATTTTTTGTTGCCTTTAATTTTATAAAAACTATTGGAAAATTATATATAATTTGGTATAATATTATTATGAGTAATTTATTGTTAGAAGTACAAGGATTTTACATATTTGGTAGATTTATTGCTTGGTATGGCGTGATAATTGCCTTAGGTATGCTTCTGGGGCTAATAAGTGCTTGCGTGGTGTGCAAAGATAAAGGCTACAACAGAAATATGCCAATTAACATTGCTATCTATGCTATTCCTCTTGCAATACTTGGGGCAAGATTATATTATTGCATTTTTACCGATACAAACACTTTTTCTCATTTCTTTGACATATCTCAAGGGGGTATGGCAATTTATGGCGGTGTTATAGGTGGCTTTCTAGGTCTTGTTATTTGTTGCCTTATTCATAAATATTCAATACTACAAGCTTGCGATGTGGCTGTGCCAAGCCTAATATTAGGGCAGGCAATAGGCAGAATAGGTTGCTATTTTTCTGGCTGTTGTTATGGCGTTGAAACAACAATAGAATCTTTAAAAGTTTTTCCTATAAGCACAATTCAAGATGATGGCTTATGGCATTACGCAACATTTTTTTATGAAAGTGTGCTTAATTTAATAACATATGTAATTCTTATGGTTTTAACTTACACAACAGATAAACGAGGGATAGCAACAGGTAGTTACCTCGTTGGATATGGAATTATAAGGGCAGTGTTAGAGCAATTCCGAGACCCTAAAGAAAGTTTAGAATTAATTCAGGGTAGTGGAATAAGAGTTTCTCAACTACTTAGCATAATATTAATTGTAATTGGCGTTTGTACAATTATACTTGTAAACATCAAAAAGAATAAAGAGGCAAAAGTAAATGAATAATTTTAAAATTATTAAAAAAGGATATAGTCAATTAGAAGTTGATAGTTACATAGAAAAACTTAAGGAAGATTATGAAGCAAGACTGGCAGAACAAAAAGATAGAATTTTTTATTTAAAAGACCAACTAGATAAAATTACAAATTCTAGCGATAATGAACTGGTAACCTCTCTTGTTGGAGCTGTTGAAAGAGCAAGAATGATTGAAACAAGTTCTAAAAACATATACGAACTAGAAACAAAAAAGCTAAGTTTGCTTTACACTAAAATGGAAAAACTATTAACCGATGAAAATATTCGTAACGACCGTAGTGTTAAACAAGAATTATTAGAATTAATTCAAGATTGTAGGTCTTCCTTAGAAAGTAATATTATTGCTCAAAGTGAAAATGTTAGAGAAACAACTTCTGGCGACCCAGTTAAAACCTTACTTTCTAAAATGATAGATTTTAACAAAACAACTGTTGATTATAATTTAATTAAGCGAGAAGCAAAAATAATAGAAGAAAACAACAAAAAAACCATTAAAATTATTCCTACTAATGAAGTTATTCGTAAAGAGGTTCCAAGTTCTGTAAAAGTTGTTCAAGTTCGCCATCAAGTTTCTAGTGAAAGACAAGCCCAAAATGTGTTAACAAATTCAGAAACTGCTAACGAATTTGATAAGTTTTTATCCGAAAACAATAATATTAATGGTGCTAATTTTGAAAGCATTATGTTCTCAAAATCTCAAACCTCAGCTTCAAAACTTAAGGCCTCTAGTTTAAGTAGGTACTCATCAAGAAGAGAACGCATACAACAGTCAAGGCAAAAAGCACAAGAAAAAGCTTCTTCTTTAAAAATGGCACAATCAGAAAATAGTAAAAGAACCGAAGTCTCTAGCAAAAGTAAGGAAAAACTATCATCATCTACTGAAGGACGTTTAACTAGTGCCACAAAAAGCACAGCAAATTCGCAAAGTTTGGTTTCAGCTAAAGAAACAAAAAGTTCATCATCTAACTTGCCAAAATATTCTTACAATTCCACAACAGGCTTGAACTATAGTGGTTATTCAAGTGGAACTTATGCAAAAAGTTCAGCAACATCTAAAGCAGAAAAAAATTCATCTTCAAAAATACAGGAAAGTGGCATAAAAGAAACAGATAGTTTTAGTTCAAAGTCTGTTAAAGCTTCAAAGGAAACAGTAAAAGAAGATTCAAAGCTAAATATTAACGAAAGTTCTAGCAATAAAGTTTCTCAAAAAGCAAGTTCAAATTCTAAAAATGTTGAAACCATAAACGATAGCAATGAAATGGAAATTTCAACTAAATCAAAAAATGCTGTTTCAAATAAGAAAGTAGATAAAGGCTATATTTCTGTTGAAACAAAGTCAAAGTCGGAAAATACTGCAAATGGTAAAACTGAATCTAAGCAAGTTTCAGTTTCTGGTACAAGCGGAAACACCAATTTCTCTGCAACAGCTAGTTATAAATCTTCTTATTCATCAACTTCTAGCAACAGTAGAAGTAATCCTAATGATGAACTTAGTGATGAAGAATTTTTGCGAGCATATTTAGGAGATTTAGAATATGAAGAACAGGAAAGACAAAAAACTGCTTCTACTTCAAACTCATCATATTCAAAAATCACTCAAACAACAATAACATCTTCTTCTAGCAGTAGTAGTAAAAGGTCTAGTACTAATGCTTATGTAACAGGCGGAAGAATGGGGGATTATTCTCCAAATGAAACAGGTTTTAATTTAAAAGAAGCCATTAATCCTAAAGAAGACCTTGATGAAATTATGAAAGCTTTTGATTTTTTTAATGATAATAAAAAGAAGAAGTAAATAAACTTTTATAATAGAAAATAAAAAAAACAATATGTCGGTTGTTACATATTGTTTTTTTATTTAAAAATATTATTATATGTGCATTTAAACAAATGTTGAAATTTTAGTAGAATAATCTTTTTAAATTATTATTGATATTCAAATTATTTTTAAATTACAAAACTTTTTTAAAACTACATATCAAATGGAAAATTAACAATTAAATAGCCATAATATGTGTTTGATAAATTTTCATTGCTGGCAGTTTTATAGTCAAGTAAAAGTTCATTATAAACTTCATATAAAAATTGCTCTGCTTCAAAATCAATTTCTTTATTGTCATTTTTGTTAAATATATCAATACATTCATTAATTTGTTCTTCAAAATGTTTAATAACAGAATTATGAATTTCTTCAACTAATAAAGAATTTAAAAAAACAATTAACACTTTGCCTAAGGTGTCAACAGCCACATCTTTAAAATATTTGGTATTATAGTTGTTATAAAACAATTTTTTAATTTCTTGTTTTTCTTTGTCTAAACTTTTAAATAGGTTTTCTTCCCTTGTTTTGTTATCAACTTCAATGCCATAGCAACTATAATAATTAGTTATATTTTTTTCAAAATTTTTATAGTAGTTACCAAAATTATAATAAAACACCAACTTATTGTAACTTCCACTACCTTTTAGTTCAGGCAATATTTCATTTTTAATAAATTGATTAATAAGTTTTCTAAAACGCTTTTTATAAATTCTTTTGTTAACAGTGTTTTCAATTAATCGTTGTTTGTTGCTTGTGCTGTTGTTTAAAGAATGTCTAATTTTTGTTATATCTCTTTTTGCTTTAATTTTTTCATCAACTGGAATAATTTCATTATTCTGCAATTCTCCAAAAAAAACAAAAAAGTTACTTGGAAAAAGTTTTTCTATTCTGTCTAAGTATTTTTGATACTCATTATTATCTATATTAAAAAATTTGCTACTACTTGCAAATGCAAGTTTATCTAAACTAACTTTAAAATTTTCTTCTAACTCTAGCGATAAATTAGGGTAGTAAAGTTGTGAAAGTTTTAAGTTGTAGTATTCGTATTCAAAATCAGGGTAGCTAGGGCAAAATTCATATTCGCTCATATCATAAACTTTTTCTTGCCCTGTAACCTTGTTTACCAAAACTACGCCAATGGGTCTTTTAACGGAGTTGCCACTTTCAATAGCCATAAATGCTAAATAATAAATAACACCCACTTTTTTTAAAATAGGTGGCAATAGAGTTATGCTACTTGCAAACTTAAAATAATTTCGATAATTTTTTTCTAGTTCTATAATATAACTATATTTGTATAAATTTAGCATAGGCACATTAATTATAACATTTTAATGCAATTTGTAAAGTGGCAAGTTATTTAAAAATTAATTTAACCTTAAATAACTTTTATGTTTTTAATAAAAATTCTTAACAAATACCTACAAATTTTTTCTTTGCAAATTTACTAAATTTATGCTATTATCTAACTATGTTTGAAAGAGTTTTAGATGTTTTATTAGATGCCTTAAAAGATTCTGCAATAACTTTTCCTGTTCTTTTTGTTTGTTATTTACTTATAGAACTTTTAGAAGAAAAACTTTTACATAGATATCAGTCTTCAAAAGTTTTAAGAAGTAGAGTAGCCCCAGTAATAAGTGCAGGAATTGGGTTAATTCCGCAGTGTGGCTTTTCAATTGTAGCAAGTGATTTATATAGTAAAAGAGCAATAACCATTGGCACTTTATTTGCAATTTTTATTGCAACAAGTGATGAAGCACTACCAATAATGTTATCAAACCCTAACAACTATTTAAATCTTGCAATAATTCTACTTGTAAAGTTTTGCTTTGCTGTTATTGTAGGGCTTGTTATAGATGCAATATTCACTAAAAAAAATAAACGAGATGCTCAACTTTTTACTTCTTTAAATGCTGTTAATGTTTCTCACCATAATCATCATAACCATAAGCATAAACATTCCAATGAAACTAAAGATGAATATGAACAACACATTTCTAAAAACATAAATTTAGAAAGTGATAATAATTTAACTTTAGAATTAAACAATAATTTAAATAATAATTTAGATGCAAAATCTAAAAATTTAGAAGAAGATTTTACTAAAACATCAAAAACAATAGATGATAAAAATGCTAAAATTAGTAACGAAAATGAAGAGGGAAAAACAAGTAATTTAACAGAAAAAAATGAAGATGAAATTATAGTGCTAGATAATGAAAATATACACGGTTGTTGCAAACATAAATTAGAACACGAGAACAATAAAATCAAAGAAATTTTCATTCATCCACTAAAGCATTCCTTAACAATTTTTGCTTATATTTTGTTAATAAATATAGTGTTTGGTTTGCTTGTAGAATTTGTGGGAAGTGATAAAATTATCAATTTTCTATCTTCAACAGGCTTTTTTGAGCCATTTATTGCCACTCTGGTAGGCTTGATACCTAATTGTGCTGCTTCTGTACTTTTAACGGAAGTGTTTATTATGGGCGGAATTTCAATAGGTTCTTGCATTGCAGGGCTTTGTGTTAACTCTGGTTTGGCTATTGTAATGTTGTTTAAAATGAATAAAAATGTTAAGGAAAACTTGCTAATTTTATTTTCCCTTTACGCAATAAGTACTATACTTGGGGTAATAATAAATTTGTTTTAAATATAAAATTTTTAAGTTAATTTTTTAATTCAAAAAATTAAATTTTGACAATTCAAAAGCAGTTAATTTAAATTAAAAAAATTTTAAAAAATTGCTAATAATTTAGGTTGGTAATTAAAACTTTTGAAAGTTAAATATTTTAAAAAAGTTATTAAAGTATAATTTAAAAAATAAGAATTTATTAAATAATAAATTAAGATTCATCCTTTATTAAAAGTGATAGAGTAAAGTAAAAACATTGTTTAAAATATGTTTAAAATTGCATATTAAAATTTTTATAAGTAACAGATTTTCATATTATTTATATAAATTTTTTCTGCTAGTTTTTGCAAACATATTAGTTAAATTTATTTATGTTAAAAATATAATTAAAGTAGGGGAGTAACAAAAATTATGAAAAATAGAAAAGATATTGCTGAAGAATATAAATGGGATTTTAGTAGTTACTTTGAAAGTAATGAAAAATGGGAAGAATGTTTTAAAGAATATTCTAATAAAATTGGTTTAATAAATAGTTTTAACGGAAAAATAAAAGATAGAAAAAGCATTTTGAAATGTTTTAAATTTTTGGAAGATTTAGACCTTTTAGCCGAACCTTTATATGTTTATGCTCATTGCTTAAAAGATACCGATGTAACAAATCAAACTTATCAACAATTGCTTAACAAAATAGAAAGTAAAATAACAGAACATTCTATGGCTAGTTCATTTATAATTCCTCAGTTATCTCGCTTGCCTCAAAAATTGCTTGTTAAACTAAGCTTGGATAAAGAATTTAAAAATTATACAAAAATTTTGAAAGATGTGATTAGAGAAAAAGAACACACTTTGAATGAAGAATGTGAAAAAATTATGTCTAGTGTTTCAAGTTTCGCAAGAGATTTTAATGCAAACTTTTCTAACTTTGAAAATGGCGACTTAAAGTTTAATAACATAAAAAACAAATCAGGCAAAAGCCTTCCTATGAGCCAGAGTTTATATAATGTTTACCTAAGACAAGATGATGAAACCTTAAGAGATAACGCCTTTGTTGAACTTCATTCTGCATTTGGAAAATTTAATAACTTTTTATCTAGTAACTATTTAGCAAATGTTAAGAAAGATATATTCTATGCAAAAAACCGAAAATTTAATTCTGCCCTAGAAAGTGCACTTTTTTATGAAGAGGTTTCTAGCGAAGTTTATAATATGTTAATTAAAATGGTTGAAGATAACCTAATTTTAGATCAAAAATATTTTGCCTTAAAACAAAAATTGTTCAAGTTAAAAAGTTTTAGAATAAGCGACATATACTACAATAAATTAAAATCTAATAAAAAATATAGTTATGAAGAAGGCTTTAATGTTGTTATATCTGCATTGCAATCTTTAGGAGAAGATTATATTAATGCTTTAAAAGAAATGTATGAAACTCGTAAAATAGATGTTTTTCCAAATGATAATAAGTATAATGGGGCATATCAAACAGGTGCATACTCTAAAAGTCCTATGGTATTAACAAACTTCAACGGAAATTTTGATGATATTTCAACCCTTGCTCACGAACTTGGTCACGCAATGCACACATATTATTCTAACAAAAATCAAAGTATGGCAAATGCAAACTATCCAATATTTTTGGCAGAAATTGCAAGCACAGTAAACGAAACTCTTTTAAATAATTATATGTTACAAAACACATCTAAAAAAGATGAAAAAATGTTTTATTTAAACGAATTTATTTCTCGTTTTCACGCAACGGTTTTTCGTCAAACTATGTTTGCTTCCTTTGAAGATAAAATTCATAAATTAATTGAAAATAACGAACCTGTTTCTGCACAAGTGCTTAACGAAACATATTTAAATCTTGTTAAAAAATACTTTGGAAAGAAAACAAAAGTTACAGATTGTGTTAAATATGAATGGAGCAGAATTCCTCATTTTTACACCGCTTATTATGTTTATAAATATGCAACAGGTTTAATAAGTGCAATTAATATTGTTGAAAATTTGAAGGATAATACTATAACTGTAGAAGATTATAAAAAGTTTTTAAGTTCTGGTTGTACTCTCGACCCTCTTGCAACTTTAAAACTTGTTAAAGTAGATTTATCTTCTCCAGAACCATTTCAAAAAGCTTTTAATGTTTTAAAAAATTATATTAAAGAATTAACTTCTTTAACAAGTAAATAAAACTTAAATTAAAAGCAAAATAATTTATTTTTAAATTAAGAAAAATATTTATGTTAAAAATATATTTATAAATTTGTTTTTTATCAATTAAATTATTCTTAATAAAAAACTAAAATATTTATTTAAAAAATAATTTTTAAAAAAATTATTTTAAAAATATAATAATTATATAATACAAAAAAGAGTGGTAAGAAAAATTAATGCACGCTCTTTTTTTGTAAAATAATATACTAATTATAGTTATATTTATAATTTTTAGTATTTTATAAAAATTTTTTTAAAAATCGTTAAATATTTTTATTTTTTTATTGACTTTTTTTTCGGCTTTTGCTAATATAACAAAGAATTGATTAGAAAGTAAATTAATTCGCATATATTATTAATATTCCTCAATAGCTCAACGGTAGAGCACTCGGCTGTTAACCGATAGGTTGCTGGTTCGAATCCGGCTTGGGGAGCCAAAAACAATAGTAACGAACCTAACAGAGTTGTTGAATTAAACACTTGTTAGTGTTCGTTTTTTTTAATTCTTAAATTTTTATATTTAAATTACATTAGCAAGCAACAAAGTTTTATATAAATATTTTTAATTATATTTATAAAAAATAACAAAATATAATTTTAACATTTTTTTAATTTGTTTTACTAGCAAAGCATTTAACTATATTTTAAAGGGAGTTTACTTATAATATGAAAACAACATCAGTTAAAGGAACTAATGATTATTTACCAAGGCAGGCGGAGTTAAGAGATTATTTACAAAATAAAATTTTGCAAACATACACAGCACAAGGCTTTAGTAGAATTTATACACCAATAATAGAAGATATAGAAAATCTTGAAAAAAGTGATGGGGGAGATAATCTTAATTTAATTTTTAAAGTTTTAAAAAGAGGAGAAAAATTAACTTCTTGCTTAGATAAAGGCGAGTTTAATAATCTTGCAGATTTGGGGCTAAGGTACGATTTAACCCTACCTTTAACCAGATTTTATGCCAATAATAAAGCAAATTTACCAAATGTGTTTAAAGTTATTCAAATAGATAGAGTTTATCGTGCAGAAAGGCCACAAAAGGGTAGAGACCGTGAATTTGTGCAATGCGACATAGATATTCTTGGTTCAACAAACCCAAATTGCGAAGTGGAACTTATAGACACAACTGCTACCGCATTGCTTAATATAGGCATATCTAATTTTACTATAAGAATTAACGATAGAAGAATTTTAAAAAGCGTTCTACTAAACTTTGGCTTTAGTGAAGAGGAACTAGATTCTGTTTGTGTGTCTTTTGATAAAATGGATAAAATTGGAAGCGAAGGCATAAAAGAAGAATTAACACAAAAAGGTTATAATACTAACAGCATAAATAAATTATGTAGTTTAGTTAAAACTTTGCCTATATCTGTGGAAGAACTTTCTTCAATTTGTGGTAATTTGCCTGAAATTGAACAAATTAAATATATTATAAATAGTGTTAAAAACATTTCTAATGATAAATATGGAATAAAATTTGATATTTCTCTTGTGCGAGGGCAAGGTTACTATACTGGTGCTGTGTTTGAAATTGAAAGTGAAGAATATTCCTGTAGCATTGGTGGCGGAGGCAGATATGATAATCTTGTTGGAAAGTTTACTGGCGAAAGTGTTCCTGCTGTGGGCTTTTCGATAGGCTTTGAAAGAATTTTTTCTATATTAAATGAAAAGAATTATAAACTTGAAAATGTTAAAGAGAAATGTGCTGTAATTTATAAACAAGAAAATTTTATTGATGCCTTTAACTTTGCAAAAACATTAAAAAAAGATTTCAACATTGCTTTATATGAAATGCCAAACAAATTGGGTAAATTTTTAAATAAATTGGTTGAATTAGGTTTTACTAAATATGTTGTGTTCGGAGAAGGTGCTGAAGTAAAAGAATTAAAAACCTTTTAATTTTAAAATTATTTAAAAGAATAGGAATTTTAAATATTAAAAAATTAAATTATTAAAAAATTAAATTTAACTAAAATATTCTTTTAATATAAAAAAAGTTTTTAGTTTGGGTTTAAATAAATGTAAATAATTTAATTAAACTATAAAATAAGTTTAAATTTCTAGAAATATTGTGCCAAATCAAGTTTAATGTTGTAAAATTTGTTAATATTTTTCTAAAGAGAAGAGGGATCATTTTCGTGAATGAAAGAAAAGAGGCATTGTCTCAAATAGAACTTAAAATATTTAATGAAATTGTTAACAGTAGTAATTGTTATTCTACTTATTCTGCAATAGAAAAGTTGCAGTTTGTTGAAAATGCATTTAATAATGTTAATTCTTATTACAGCAATGTGCTTTTTGGCTTAGATCCTAGAAACACTAAATTTGGTTTTATGATTGGCAGAAGGGCTGCCGCAACAGCCTTTAATGGAAACAGAGCTATTGGTTTTAATTTAGGTTGTGCTTTAGGTTATGATGACCCTATGGAAATTTATAAAATAATGTTTCACGAATTCAAACATATTTGGCATAATAATGCTTCACTTTATAAAAATGAAATTGCTTTACCAAGAATTTTTAATGCAAGAAAATATCCACAAAAACCAATAGTTAAGGTAATAGACAAACTTATGCAACCAGCAAGAGGTTTTGCAACATTACTAACAAAACCTTTTAGAGTTATTGGAGAGGCATCTTTATATAGAGGTAAATCTAATGCGTATACCATATCAATGCACGAGGCAAGCCCGAATGAAATTGATGCAGATTTTTCCGCTTTTCGTAACATTTCAACAATTTTAAAGAAAGGTTTAATAAAAAGCGATAAGCCTGAAGATGTGCAAAAGTTGATTGATAAAAACAGAAAAGATTTTAGAAGCAATATGCTAAACCACGCAGCCGCAATTGGAAATTGTTTAACATTTGGCAAATTATTTGTTAACCCTATAGATAGAGAGGCAAAAAAGAAAGGTACTGTTGCCGTGAAACAACCTGAAAATGGCTTGTATTTTTTAAGTACAAATCAGGCTAGCAAGGTTATTTTAGCTAATCCAGAAGCATTTACTGATAAAGAATCTATTAGAAATTCAAGAAATTTATTTAAAAGTTATATTAAACAACACGGAAGTGAAAGGCATAGGCTATCTAATTTTTTTGGAACCTTTTCTCCTCATAATTTTAGAAGATATGCAAAAGAAATTGAATTTGCAAGATATGATAGGCGTGGAAGATTAATAGATGAAGAAGAAATTTATGATATAGAATCTCTTCAACTAAATCAGGATGATTTAAGCACCACATCAATATCGTCTTTTCAAAAAACTGATGATAGACCTCATAGCACAAGTGCATTAGATAAATTAACAAAACAAGATGCAATTAAACTTTCTCAACCCTCAGAAACACAAGAAGATAAGAACCAAATTCTAAAAGCTAGTGTGCCTGAAAAATTCTTTCAAGATGAATATTCGCCACTTGGTACTTTTGTGAAATCAACAGAAGATGTTGAATTACAGCAAGATATTAAAATTTTATTTTCAAACTATAGTGTTGGTGGGGAGGTAGACACTCAAAAGGAAGATACAAGAGAAGAACAAGTAGATGTTTTATGCGAAAAACCTTTTGTAGAATTAGGGGTTGAAAATATTTCAAGTTTTAAAGATTTAAAAATTAATTCAGTAGATTCACAACATACTCAAGTTTTGCAAAGCATTAAAAATGGGGAGGATGTAATGCACAATCCTCATCCTATGGATGATTTTACGCCAGAGCAATAAATAAAAATATTTAAAAGGAAATAAACTTTATTTTCAAATTAAAAATTTTTTAGTTTATACTATAACAAAAAAATAATTATATTAAACAAAAAAATATTTTTTTAATAAAACAAAACTAAAATTGAATATTTTTTTTATTTAGTTTGAGGTATTCTTATTCATTGCTTGTTTCTTTATTAATTATTTTCTATTAATTGTTTTTAGTTAATAGTTCTTTATTAATTATTTTTTATCACAATTTTTTTTATATGGGCAAGCAGAACACCCTGTTTTGCCTTCTTTTTTGTGTTTTATTTTAATTCGCATAATACCTGCTAAAATAATTAATAAAGTCATTAAAATAATTATATCAATTAATTTCATAAAGTTGCCCTTTTAAATAAA
>CAJUBT010000003.1:107276-114482 GCA_910584815.1 uncultured Christensenella sp.
ATAAGTAAAAATTTAAAATTCATTTTTATTCTTTTAATTTTATATAGCAATAGTTATTAAAGTTCCAAACAGGGTAACCAAATTTGCAAGAATCAGGGCTATTATAATTTGAAATAAAACCGTAAAAATGGTTTTTTTAACAGAACCCAATTCTTTTTTCATTGCAATAATGGCACTAAAACAAGGAGCAGAAAATAAATTAAAAACTAAAAATGCTAATGCAGTAACTGGTGTGAAAAAGGAAAAAATTCCGTTTTGACTAAATATTAAATTGCCACTAATATTTTCGGCTGATACCCCTGCTATAATTGTCATACTAGAAACAACTTGTTCTTTTGCAATTAATCCTTGTAATGCACTAACGGTTGCCCCCCAACTATAAGTTTTTAAAAATGGGTAGAATGCCCAAGCAAATAAATTACCTATGCTAGCTAAAATGCTATCTTTTATGTTCACTCCATATTGAAATTTCCAATTAAAAGAAACCAAAAACCATACTATTATAGAGCATATAAGAATTGTGCTGCCAGCCCTTTTTATAAAAGATGTTGTTTTTTGACTAACGTCTTTAAAAACATATTTAAAACTTGGTTTTTTATATTCAGGGAGTTCAAAAATTAAAGTATTATTAGCACTTTTAAATATAAATTTACGAAAAACATATGCACAGGTAATAATAAGAAAAATAGAAAATAAATAAATAAATGTGGTAACTAACCAAGACCTTGTAAAAAAGTAAGCCGTGAAAAGTGAAATAATAGGCAATTTAGCAGAACAAGGCACAAATGGGGTGAGTATAACAGTTGTTTGTTTTTCGTTACTATTTTCAATGGTTCTTGTACTCATAATTGCTGGCACAGAACAACCAGAGCCAACAATAAATGGTATTAAAGATTTTCCGCTTAACCCTATTTTATAAAAAAAATTGTCTAGCATAAATGAAATTCTGCTCATATATCCAGTAGTTTCAAGTAATGTTATGCAAAGGAACAATATAATTAATTGAGGTACAAAATTAAGCACTGCACCTACGCCTGCAATAATTCCATTACAAATCATACTTATTAAAATTTCGCTACTGTTCAACCCTTTTAGCCAGGTTTCCATTAAATTTGAAAATGCACTGATACCATTATCTATTATAGAACTTGAATATTTGCCTACAATTCCCACCGATAAAAAATAAACTAAGCCCATAATGCCTATAAAAATTGGAATGGCAAAAAACTTATTTAAAAACACTTTGTCTAGTTTTTCGGTTATGCTTTGTTTGGTGTTAATATTATTATTTTTATGTACACACTTATCAAGAATTTTTTCTATAAATTCATATCTTAAATTTGCAATTAGGTGGCACATTCCTAAGTTATATTTGTTTTGTAATCTAATAACATCTTTTTCTATAGCAGAATAATTAAAAAGTGGGAGAGTGTATAACTCTTCGTTTTTTTCAATATTTTTTTTATAATCCTTTTTTTTATGCAAGTTTTTAAAAACATTAAATAAATTAATTCTTTTAAAATCAAATTTCTTTTCCATTGTTTTTATATTATATCTATTGCTAGAAATGTTGTTATCTGTTTGAAAATTATTTTCTATTATAGTTTTTTTAGAATAATTCTCTAAAAGTTCTATGGCACAAAATTTTGAAATTTTTGGGGTGAAACTTTCGGTTATTTTGTTAATTAAGGCATCAATTTCGTTATTAAAAATATTAACTTCAGTTTGGCTTTTTTTATAAGAGTTTACAAGCAAAATTAACTCATTTAAGTTTTTACCAGATAATGCATTTATTTTTATGCAAGGTAAGTTTAAATCTTTAGATAAAATTTTTTCATCAACTGTTTGTCCAATTTTTTGCAAATTTTCACACATATTCAAAACAACAATAACATTACAATTTTGTTGAATTAGTTGTGTTGTTAAGCATAAACTTCTTTCTAAGCAAGTAGCATCTATTAAGTTTAAAATTAAATCTGGTTTTTCATTAAAAATATAGTTTCTAGAAATACTTTCCTCTGCTGTGTAAGGCGTTAAAGAATATATGCCAGGCAAATCTATAAGTGTATGGCTTGTCCCTTTAATTATTCCTGTTTTTTTCTCAACAGTAACGCCTGCCCAATTTCCAACTTTTTGGTTAGAACCAGTTAAAGCATTAAATAGGGTAGTTTTTCCGCAATTTTGGTTGCCAACAAGTGCTATATTCATTTTATTACCTCTACCATAATATTTTTTAAATCTTGTTTTCTCATAACTAATTCGTAATTTCGGAACATAATGCTCATTGGGTTACCAAATGGTGATAGCTTAGTTATAGTTACAATCACATTTTTTGTTAGTCCCATATCAAGTAACCGCATTCGTAAACTAAAGTTAGGGTGAAAAACACTTATAATTTTCCCTTTTTGGTTCAAACCTAGTTCGCTTAAACAACATTTTTTACCAGCTTTATAACTATTTTTTTCAAAGTTTTTCATTGCAGCCTTTAACATAATATTTTTAAAATTTATTTACAAATTAAAGTATCTATTTAATATGATTATATATAATAATATATATACTATAATTAATTATATATGGTTACTAAGTTAAATTCCATTTATAGTTTTTTTTAAGTGCTAAGGTGGTGCATTTAATATAAAAAACAAAAATTGATTTTTACTTTTGTATAAATATAAATTTTTTTAAAACAAAATTTTTTCAATTTGCTTATAAATTCTAAATAGTCATAAATAACAAGCAATTAACTATTAAAAATAATTTTATTAAAAATTTTTAAAATAAGAATAAAGAATATTGTTAAGGTTTTAAAATTTAGTTTTAAATATATAACCTTATTAAATTAAAAGCAATATTTTATATTTAAAACAAATTAAATGTGCCTTGCAGTAAAATTATTTTAATTAAGGTTGTAAAACAATTTTTAAGGTTATAATAAAATATATGACAATAAAATTTGTATTATTAAAAATTAATGTTTATAAAATAAATTAATTTGCTAGGCAAAAAAAAAGGATAGGGCTATAATTAGTTAAAATAATGTTAAATAGTATTAAGGAGAATTATTAATAATGATTATAATAGGTTGTGATCACGGTGGCTTTGAGTTGAAAGAAAAAATAAAAGTATATCTACAAGAACTAAATGAAGATATTGTTGATGTTGGGGCCTATGAAATTGATAGTGAGGACTATTTTAGCGATTATGTTATAAAAATGGTTAAAGCATTTAGTTTAAATCCAGATGCTAAAATTATAGCAATTTGTGGTTCTGGGGTTGGAATGAGCATTGGTCTTAATAAAAATAAAGGCATTTTTTGTGCAGTTGGACATAGTGAGGAAGAGGTTAAAATTGCAAGAGAGCATAATAATATAAATGCTTTAAGTATGGGTGGAAGGGTTGTAAATGAAACTCTTGCTAAAAAAATGATAGATGCTTTTTTAAACACAAATCATTTAGGCGGTAAGCATTTAGAAAGAATGATTGCAATAGAAATTAAAAAATAAATTTTAAAGGTTTTTATTATAATAACTTTCTTCTAATATTTTTAATTTTTATTTTAAAATATTAAACTTTACTATTTAAAAGCAATAAATATTTGATTATATTAACAGAATCTTTTATTTTTTTTACTGTATATTTTTTAACATATATGCAAAGTTGCACATTTTTTAGTTTTTTTAAATGGCACAAAATTTATAAATTTTTTAACTAAAAAACTTAAAATGTAGGCAATATTTTATAATTTATTAGTTTTTTGCTAACAAAAAAAATTACTAATAATAAATATATAAGTTTTTTTGTTTAGTGTTATGTAAACTAACAGAATAATAAACTTGTGTTAATTTTAACTAAAATTATAAATAATTTTTGCACTTTAAGGCATTAAAAAATTTTGTTTATAATAAAAAGTAGATAAGTTATTAATTTTTAGTTTTAATTTTAGTTTATTAAGAATAAGCATATAAGGTATGAAAGTTAAAAAAGTTTTAATTAGTTTTTGTTTACTTATTTGCTTGTTTTTTTTATGTTCTTGTGGCGATGGTGGAAAACAAGAAAATATGCTAGAAGCAAGTTTAAGCGAATATAGAAAAAATTTGTTTATATATAAAAACAGCAATTATTTAGTTACATTTACTTCAGGTGAAAGAGAAAATGACTATATTATGAACGGCGAAAAATCTAAAATGGTTGATTTTGGAGTTATAACTTTAAAATTTGCCAAACCTTTTGCTGGTAGTAAACTTCAATTTGAATTGAAGGTAAATGATGATACATATGCTGCAGAATTTGAACGCAACCCTTACGATAACTCTTTTGTGTTTGATATTGAAAAACAAGTAAATGATGATTGTTCAATAAGTTTGTATCTTGTAGACTTTGATGAAACGGTTAAAATGGAATGTGTTTCTAAAACTTGGAAGTACACTTATTTAAACGCTTTAGAAATTTTTGCCAACTTTCATAAAAAAGAAATTAATCCGTTAATGAAAGATGGTAATTTACAAGGTGAAATTTATATAAAAACAGTTGCTGAAGATAATAATTTAAGTGATATTTATTGGTATGTTTTACTTGTTTGCAAAAATGGAGAAATGTACGCTAATTTAATTTCAGTTACAACAGGGCAGATAATGCAAACAAATTAATAACACTAAAACAGTTTTTAAAATTTAGAATATTTATGCTTAAAAACAAAATATTTTATATTTTGTTCTTTAAGTATTTTATGACTCTTACCTATTTTTAAAGAATATTTATTTATCTTTTTCTTCCTTCTTTATATCTCTTGTATCAAGTTTACCAATATAGTTAGCAACAAATTTATTTTCATCATCTTTATATTGGTTTTTTCTAAAAAAGCAAAACTGTAAATATTCTAATTTATTATCACAATTTATACTTAAAAGTTATTTTCTAATTTCTAAAAAAACAAAAAAAATTAATAGTTAATTTTATAGCATAAAAGGTCATATATATACATAACAGCAAAACTTTATAAAGTTTATAATTGATTTTTGTAAATTATTTTTATTTTATTAAATTTATAAAATTTCTTTTAAAAATTTTCTTTTTGTTTTAACAAAAAACTGGTATACTTAAAATATGAAAAATAAATTATTAAAAGATACAGGGGTGGAAAAGGAAAAAGCAGTTATTGTTGGTGTTAGCTTTAATAAAGTTCAACATAACTTTGATGCCGATTTAGAAGAATTATCTAGCCTATGCTACACTGCAGGGTTAGAGGTTATTGGCAGCACTTATCAAAATGTTAAAGAACAAAATGCTTCAACATTGCTTGGTTCTGGTAAAGTTGAAGAAATTAAAAACTTAGTTAGTGAACTTGGTGCCGATGTTGTTGTGGTGGATTGTGAACTAACAGGCTCTCAATTAAATAATATAAGTAATATAGTTCAAGTTAAAGTTATTGATAGGTCAATGTTGATACTAGATATTTTTGCAGGCAGGGCAACAACAAACGAAGGTAGGTTACAAGTAAGGCTTGCCCAACTTAAGTATTCTTTACCAAGAATTAACAACATAACAAACTCTTCTGGTAAATTTGGTGGGGCAGGGGTTGGTATGCGCGGACCTGGAGAAACTAAATTAGAAACAAATAAGCGTGCTATACGAGAAAATATAACTAAATTAGAAAAAGAAATAATAAAACTTAAAGAACAACGCTTAATTCAAAAAAGTAAAAGACAAAAAAACCGAGTTAAACAAGTTGCCATAATAGGCTATACAAATGCAGGCAAAAGCACTCTTATGAACACAATAACAAAAGCTGGTATTTATGCTGATGACCTTTTATTTGCAACATTAGATACAACTAGCAGAAATTTATATCTAGAAAATGGTAAACAAGTTGTTATTGTAGACACTGTAGGGTTTATAGATAAATTACCCCACGCTTTTATAGAAGCCTTTAACGCCACATTGGAAGAGACTGTAGATGCAGATTTGCTTCTTCATATAGTAGATATTTCAAATCCAAATTATATGGAACAAATAGAAATTGTTGAAGAAGTTTTAAAAGAACTAAAGGCAGAAAATATTCCAAGAATAATGGTTTATAACAAGGTTGATAAATTAAATAAGCCTTTTAGCGTGCCGATGGGTTCAGTTTTAATTAGTGCTAAAAATAATAATGGTATTGAAATATTAAAACAAAAAATTATAGAAACATTATTTTAATGAAATTTTATGCCTTTTGTGTTTGCTATTTTATAAATAAATTTTAATTTATTTAATGTTTTATGCTAATTTTTTAAATATATTATTAGAATTTTTTCTGTTTTTCTTTTTTGTAATATATTTTTTTTAATATACATATGCAAAGTTGCACATTTGTTAGTTTTTTAGGGTGGCACAAAATTTATTAATTTTTTAACTAAAATACCTTAATTGATAATAAAATTAATGGTATTTTATTTATAATTATACAAAAAAATAAAGGCAAGATGTAAAAAATTAAAAAAGAAATTTAAAAAATTATTAAAAATTTTAATTAAATATTTAAAATTTAAAAATTAAAAATGTTAATTATAAAAATATTATTAACATTTTTTTTTGTTTTTTAATACTATGAAATAGAAAACAAAAGATAAAAATTAAAAGAAAACAAAAGAAAGTTTTACATATTTTTTCTGCGTAAAGAAAAAAAAGGAAGAAGACGCTGGAAAGAGATATACTTTAAGTTAAATCTATTACGGAGGTACACGCTATGAACGGTTTTTTCGGATCTAACTGTGGCGGACACGGCACTTGTGGTGGCGGTTTCGGTGGTGGCAATAATTGTTGCTGTCTTATAATGATTTTATTATTATGTTCTTGTTGTGGCAATGGATTTGGCGGAAACTGCGATTGTTGCACATTAATTTTACTTATATTAATTTTAAGTTGCTGCTGCTGCAATAACGCTCCACAAAATTGCTAATTTTAAAAACCATACAAAACAAAAATTTTAAAATATTTTAAAACACTAATTTTTTAAATTTTTTAAAAAACATAAGATATGATAAAAAACAAAAGAATTTTAAATTATTACTTATTTAATAAAATTAAAAACAAAAGAAGATATATAAACTCTTTGTATTTAGTTCTTTATTCAAATTTAAAAGGGAAGGGTAAATTAAATTTGCTCTTCCTTTTTTGTAATATAAAACCACCAGATAGTCTGGTGGTTCATTTTAGGTTTACCGA
>CAJUBT010000004.1:0-43951 GCA_910584815.1 uncultured Christensenella sp.
GGCACAGGAAAGGAATACGAGCAACTGGTTATTGTTACACCTATTTACTCTTATGGTATGCCAACCCCTGTTTATGATTTGCTTCCAAAGTTAGATAAAAGAAAACCAATAATTGTAATACAAAATTATGGGGGTATGGTTGGTGGCGCTGACTATTTGTTTTACGATTATGCGAAAAATAAGTTAGGGCTAAATGTTGTTTCTATGTATAAAATAAAAATGATAGAAAATTTTACTCTATACTTTACTGTGCCTAAATACTATCAAAACATACAATTAAAAAAATGTGTTAAACGGGTTGAAAATACTGTAAATAAAATTTTAAAGTTACAATATTTTTTGCCAGAAAAAACAAAAACGAAAGAACAAAAATATTTAAAAAACAAATCTAATTGGCATTTAATTGGAAGGGATTTTTGTGCCAATAAAAATTGCATTAAATGTGGTAAATGTGTTAGTATATGCCCAGTTAAAAATATAGTTTTGGAAGATGGAAAAATTACTTTTGGTGATAAGTGCATAGCGTGCCTTGGTTGCTATCATAGATGTCCTAAGAAAGCAATAGAATTTAAAAATAAACACAAAAAATATAGATATGTAAACCCATATATAAATGAAAACGATATAGGAAAAGATTTGTAGTTTTTGTTATAATAATAGGGCATATTTTGTTTCTAATTAATTTTTAATATTTATAAATAGATATTAAAAGAACAAACATATAAGAACAAAATTCTTTGTTTTAAAGTTTGAGTAATTTATTTGGTTAGTATTTTAAATTTTATTGTTTCATAGATTTAGGCCGATTTAACGCTTTTAAAAGCCTATAACTTTATTTTGATATTAAAATTAGTACACTTTTAAAGTTTAAATTATGCAAAAATAATTTTTGTTGTTATTGTGTTATTTATAAAATTAATTAAATTTTTTTTATTAAATTTTAAAGGCTAAACTTGTATATTTTTTAAAAAATTTATTTCTATACAATGCAATATTTTTGTTAAGATAGTTGTGGTAAAATTAATAATTTTTTTAACCAAACCTCTTTAAATTTATTAAAGTAAATTTTATAAAAAAATTAACTAAAAATTTAGGTTTTTAAAAGCAATAACAATAAAAATATTTACAGTTTATTTTTTGTATGATAAATTAAATAATAGTTGAATTATTTTAATCATAGACCATTTAAAAACACCTTATTTATTAAGTTGCAAGAGAGGAGACAAAAATGGAAAATTGTTATTTTTGTAGCGTAACAAAATTTGAGTTAGAAAATGATTTTGCTTTTGCTGTTTTTGATGATTTTCCAGTAAGTAAAGGGCATATGATTTTTGTGCCTAAAAGACATTGTGCAACATTTTTTGAAACAACAAATGAAGAACGCCTTGCCATTTTTGATTTAGTTGATAAAGCTAAAAAAATGGTTGATGAAAAATTTCATCCAGATGGCTATAATATTGGAATAAATATTAATAAAGCTGGTGGGCAATCAGTTATGCACACCCATATTCATTTAATTCCAAGATATTTAGGTGATGTTGAAAATCCAAAAGGTGGGGTTAGAAGTGTTATCCCTACAAAACAAACCTACCACCCAAGTAAAGAAATTAAGGCAAAATTTGACTTAGTTGATTTTGAAGATTAAAATCTAAATGTCTTATGAAATTTATTATAATTAATTCTAAATTAAATTTATCATTTTGTTAAAAAAATAATCCACATTCTAAGTTAGTTTGTGGATTATTTTTATATTGCTATTCTACTAAAAAAAATTAAAATTTTAAGTTTTATATAACCAATAACTACAAAACAAATTATTTTAAATTTAATAGAATCAATGATAATTGTTAGTTATAATTTAATAATAGGTTTAAATTATTTTTTGTTTTGCTCTTGTTTAAGTGTGGCATTGTAAAACTTTAAGTTATTTTTTAACCTATCATTATTTTGCTCAAACTCTAATGCCTTTAATGTGTGTTGTATGGCTTTATCTATTAAACCTATTTTAAAAAAACAGTACGCAAGCATATCGTGTGGAAGTCCGTTCCAACAATCAGGGTTTGTTATATAACTTAAATTTTTTTGTGTTATTTGTAACATACTGGTTATAGTAAATATGCAATTTAAAAATTCTAAATTATTATATTGCAATTTAGCGAGGGCTAAATAACCTTCACGCGTGTTAAAACTTTCTTGAATGGCAAGATTATAATATTTTTTTGCCGTAGATTTTCTTCCAAGGTTCAAGTAACAATCGCCAATATATCTTAAACTGGCACTGCGTTCTTCACGCCAAATAGCAGTTTTAAGTTTTAAATGCTTTTTAAATGTTTTTATTGCTTCTTCAAATTTTCCTTTAAACATATATTCTCTTGCTAAATAATGAGTGTTGCGGTCGCTAGTAGGGTCTTCTTTTACGCTTAGTTCAAGTAATGCTAGGTATTGACCTCTGCTTTTTTCAGGGTCAGGGAAGTGCCTTAAAACAATGTCTTTATTCTCTGCAACTTCATTTAAACTAATTTTTGGATTGCTATCTAAAACTTCGTGCACTGGGTAAACCCATTTAAACCCTTTTAAAGCGTGAATTTTTTCGTATAAAAATGTTATGCCATCTTCATTATTTTCTAGAACATTCCATACATATTTATATCTTAATTGTCTTGTGTTTGCATTCCAACTACTTTCTAGTTTATTTCTCCAACCTTTTTCAAAAACTTCATCTAAATCTGTGCAAACACAAATGTCCGTGTCCGCAGGCACCAACTTTAAACTTTCATTTCTTGCAACATCAAAACGCCAAGGGTTAATAATTTTTTGTGCTACTTTTGCCCCTTTAGCTTGCAACTTTTTAATTGTATTATCACTGCTGCCAGTGTCAAGAACAACAATCTCATCTGCTTCACTCATACTTTCAATCCATCTATCAACAAATTGTTCTTCGTTTTTACTAATTGCATAAACTGTAATTTTCATATTATATTCTCCCTATATTACAATATGAAATTTTTTTGTTACTTGTTTATGCTATTAAACTAATCTTTTTTTTCTTATGATAGTAAAACTTTATTGCATAAATTTTGTTAAAACTTACATTGTTTTTTCTAAACTAGGTAACAAATTTATTTTTTATAAGAAATAATAATCAATTTTTTTAGACCTTACAAATTTTCATTTTTACACATACTCACTTTTTTATAAGTTTTATTTGTAAAATTTTGCTAGGTTTGGTATATTTAATTATATAAATATAAAAATAATTATTATATAGGGGTTCTTTTAAAATGAGTGCATCTTTATTGGGTTGGATATTAACTTTAATAATTTTAGTTCTTTTAGTATATTCAGTGCTTATGGGCGTAAAAAGAGGGTTAGGCAAGTCTCTATTTAGGTTGATTTGGCTTATTGTGTTCGCTGTTATAATGTTTTTTATAACGCCAGTTATAGCCAGAGCTTTAAACAGCATAGATATATCAACCCTAAATTTAGATATCTATGGCGATGTGAGAACCCTTAATGACATTGGCACAAATCTTGTTTATGCATTAGCCGAAACAAATGCAGTTATTGCAACAAGCGAAACTTTAATAACAATAGCACAAGCTTTGCCTGCAATGATTATAAGCATACCTTTATATGTTCTACTATTCTTTGTAACTAAATGGCTATTATGGCCAATTTGGGCAGTAATTGCTTCAAGATTTTTTGACAAACAAAAAAGAGCACAAAAGAAATTTAAAAAAGAACAAGCAAGGCTTAAAAAATTAAATGCAGATGCTACTCCAGAAGAAATGCCAATAGAATTAACAGTAACAAAAAAGAAAAATCGTTTAGGTGGTGCTGTAATAGGGCTTGTAACTGGGCTAGTGCTTAGCATTGTTGTTTTTATGCCTCTTATTGGGTTTAACAGCATTTATCAAAATGTTGCAACAATAAAGGTTACAAAAGAAGATGGCACTCAAGTTGGTTTAGTTGAAAATAGTATAGAAGACCCTAATGTTGTGGAATATCTATCATTTTTTGAAAATAGTGTTGCAAGCAAAGTTTTAACTTACACAGGAGTTGGTTTTGTTTCTAATGCAATGTTTGGTTATTTAACAACAACTCAGGTAGACAATCAGAAGATATCAATATCAAGCGAAGTTTCTACTTTAGCGAAAGTTTATGATAATGTTTCAACCCTTATGAATTTTGAGAATGGAGATTTAAGCCAAACTAAGTTAGATAAAACTCTTACCGCAGCAAAAGAATTGCTTGTAAAAGTTAAAGATAGCACTTTAGTTAATGTTTTAGGAGATGACATCCTTCCTTTACTTATAAGAAATTATTTAGACCAAGAAGATTTGTATATAATAGATGGTGGTGATTTTGACCAACTAATAATAAATTCCTATAACTCCTATGAACGCAAATTTAACATCCAAGATTTAGAAAATCAATTAGAGAACTTAGTTGATGTTTTTGCAACCTTAAATAATGCAAACTTAATTGTTCCAATAGCAAACGGAACTGTAAAATCTTTAAACGATGTAATTTCTCTTGTTGGCACAAACATAACAGCACCAAACAATTTTACAAACACAATTGTTAACAAATTATATGAAGTTACCTTATTTAGCAATTCCTACCCACAATTACTAGAAAACGCTGTAAAAAGTTTATTTAATGCAATAAACAACCCAGAAGTAGTTTATGATGATTTTATTATTGAAAGAGAACCTTTAAAAGAAAGTTTAAGAATTATTCTTTCCAACTTTATAAATTTTGCAAGTTATTATAATCAAGCAGAAAATTATGATTTCGGCAGTAATACAGTTTATGCTTTTGAAAGTTTAGGGAATACGGTAGATTCTTTAAAAGCAAATATTTTGGGTGAAAGTAATTACAGATCTTTATTAGAAGGCTATGCTGTTCCAACTCTAAATGATGTCATCAACAATGCCTTAGGAGATTTTGCAACGCCAGATAAAAAAGCCAATAGTGAAAAATTGGTTAAAAGTTTATTAAACAGTTTAACACAGGTTGAAACCTGGGGCGGTTCATCTGGAGAGTTATATGCTATTAACACCCTCTATTCAAAAGTAATTAAAGTTGCCAACACAGGCGTTACAGAAGAAAAGTTTTTAGACCCAACCTATACAGATATAGAACAAATAGGTGAGGGTATAACAAGTGCAATGCGTGGAGATTCTAAAATTGTTACAAATGCTAATTTAAGAAGAATTTTAGAAATTTTATTAGACAAAGTAGAAAGTTCTAATAACGAAAACTTAAATGAAATTTTGAATTTAGATATTTACGACCAAAACAGCACTACAGTTACAAAAAAATTAAGAAACTTTATTTTAGATAATATATATGTTTATGCTAATGGTGGCACAGGCTACATCACAGCAAGTGGCTGGACAAATGAATTTAAGTATAATGTTGGAATTTTTAAAGAAGCCTATAAAATTTTAACAAACCAAATTCCAACAGAAACTCTAACTTCTACTAACGATAAAACCTTGCAAAATATTGGTGCAAGTTTAGATAAAGCCTTTAACGCAAAGGCAAACTTAATTTTCACAAATGCAACAATGCGCGGAATAGTTGAATATTACTTAAATAAAATTGAATTGCTAGAAAAAGCAAATGAAATTTTTAATGCAACTTATTTAGAAAATAATGAAGCTAAAGGTACAGTTAAAAATCAGGTTTTAAAAAACATTTATAATCCAGAACTTAAAACTTCTAATATAACAAGTTGGGAACAAGAATTTTTAAGAATTAAAAACTTGCTTGGTGCCGATTTTGAAAACACAGAAATTAGTGCTTTAGGTAAAGTGCTAGATGGCGTTTTAGGTAGTAGGATTTTTACTCGTCAAGTAATTAATTCTGTTGTTATTGAAAATATAGATGATGAAATTGCAAATAACGGGCTTAACTACCTAAACACCAATGGTGGAATAGATGCTATGAAAAATAACTTGGCTTTTGTAACAAGTTATGAAGAAGAATTTAAAAACCTTAAAAAATTAATTGATGTTATAGAAGCAACAAAAGAAGATAGTGAAAAAGTTAAATTAAGAAGAATTGGTGAAGTATTTGATGAAATTACAAATGTTGGCGTTAACGAGGCTTTAGGTAGCAAAATGTTAACCACAGCAGTTGTAAATGAGTTTGTTAGATATTATTTTAACGATTATATTAATTCTTCTCTAGCTGGTGATAACAATGCAAAACTAAGAGAGGTTGTGTCAAAAATTTTAGACAATTTAAATAATATTAACGATTATTCCAGAGAACTTGAGAACATAGTTAATATTGCCGATGTTTTAAAAGATGACACTAAAACCCTTGTTGATATTGGAACAGTTTTAGATTTACCAAACATTAAAACATCAAAACTTATAAGCACAACTGTTATTCGCAATTTGGTTAATTATTTTGTTGATGAAAAAACAGCAAATATTAGTGAAGAAGGTTTACTTGCTATTATAGAAACTCTCAAAACTAATGTTGCAAACGAAAATGTTGTTGTTGATAGTTATGCAAGGGAGTTTGACTACTTACAACAATTAACTGAGTCAGTTAACAAAAATCCAGTTGTTTATAGTGAAGTTGGTGTGGCTTTAGATAAAATTCGTGGAACAAATTCAAGTAGACTAATAAATCAAAACATTGTTAACGAACTTATAACTTTCTATTTCGATAAATTTAAAAACAATGCAAACTTTGATGCTGAACAAGATGCTGAATTAATTGCTATTGTAGATAACATTAAACTAAACATTCCAAAAATTGCAAGTTACGAAAAAGAATTAACTAATTTAGAAAATTTATTTAATGTTGTAAATTCATCCGATAACTTGGTAATTGGAGAAGAGTTAGATAAAATTAATGGCAAAAGTAACCTTATAACAAGAGATGATATAAATAACATTGTTCTGTACTACTTTAACAAACAAGCAAATACCTATGAGGCTACTTACGAAAGTATTATTTCAAAAATGAGGGAAAAACTTATCGGCTTTAAATCAAGTGTAGGCGCTGTTTATAAAACTTGCTTTACAGACTTATTAAGCATAACAACTGCATTTTCCGATTTTGATTCTGTAAGCAACTTAGAAGCCTTTACCGAAAATGCCAGCAATGTTATTGGTGAAAAATTAGACCAACTAGAAAAAATAACATCAATTTCAGATAGAGCAATAACAAAGGAAATGGCAAATAAAGTTATAGATAAATTACAAACTTTTGCAAATACAACTGCAGATGAAACTTTAAAAGAAAAGTTAAACACAGCAATAGAAGGAGTTTTAACTAACGAAACTTTCGATTTCGTTAACTATAACACCGATAACTTTAATGGTAATTATGCAGGTGAAACCTATTATAAAGACTTATTTAATTCTTTATATTCTGCAATTGAACAAGCAAAAACTTTATAATGCCTTTAAATTTAAAATAACTATTCAACCATTTTAGTTTTAGTAATTTGAATTTGAAAATTAATTTAAAATTAATATTTATGTTTTTTAAAAAATATATTAAGGTTATTTGGTTATAAAAATTTAAAAATGCTTATAAAAAAACTCACTAATTAATTTTAGTGAGTTTTTTATTTTATTTAAAAAATTCTTTTGAAACAAAAATTTTTAACTTGCAATTTTAATTAAATTTATAAGTTTAATTATTTTAATATTTTTAATAAAACCATATTTGAACTAAAAAAATTAATATTCACAATTTTTAGGAGTTCTAGGAAACAATTCAACATCTCTAATATTTTGAACACCAGTTAAATACATTAAAATTCTTTCAAACCCTAAACCAAAACCACTATGGTAAACGCCACCAAATTTTCTAAGGTTAATATACCACCAATAGTCTTCTTCTTTCAAGTTTTTAAATTTCATTAAGTCAAGTAAAACATTTAGCCTTTCTTCTCTTTGGCTACCACCAACAATTTCACCAACCCCTGGCACAAGTAAATCGCAAGCAGCAACAGTTTTATTATCATCATTTAATCTCATATAAAAGGCTTTAAAATCTTTTGGATAGTCTGTAACAAAAACAGGCTTTTTATAAATCTCTTCAGTTAAATATCTTTCGTGTTCGCTTTGTAGGTCTGCACCCCATTCAACTTTATATTCAAACTTGTCGTTATGCTTTTTAAGTATGTCAACTGCTTCAGTGTAGGTAACTCTTGCAAAGTCACTATTTAAAACTAACTTTAACCTTTCAATTAAACCTTTGTCAACAAAGCTATTAAAAAATTCAAGTTCTGCACCACAGTTGTCAAACATCCATTTAATTAAGTATTTAACCATTTCTTCAATAAGTGCCATATTGTCTTTTAAATCGTAAAAAGCCATTTCTGGTTCAATCATCCAAAACTCACTTGCGTGGCGGGTTGTGTTGCTGTTTTCACTGCGGAAGGTAGGTCCGAAAGTGTAAACGCGGGAAAGTGCTAACGCAAAAGCTTCGCCTTCTAGTTGTCCTGTTGGAGTTAAAAAAACATTCTTTCCAAAGAAATCGTTTTGTGGTGTTGCTGTTTTCATATATTCTTTGTCATAAAATTTATGAGTTGTAACTCTAAAAACATCGCTTCCACCTTCACAATCTGCACCTGTAATTATTGGAGTGTGCACATAAACAAAATCTTTACTTTTAAAAAAGGTGTGAATAGCATATGCAATTTCACTTCTTACACGGAACACTGCATTAAAAAGGTTAGTCCTTGGTCTAAGGTAGGCTTGCTCTCTTAAAAATTCCATAGAATGTCCTTTTTTCTGTAGAGGATATTCAGTTGTAGTAGGGCAAATTATTTCAATTTTGTTTGCCTTAATTTCAAATGGTTGTTTGTTGTTTGGGGTGTTTACTAAAACACCTTCACATAAAATGCTGCTTCCTGCATTTAATTTTGCAACGTCCTGATAGTTTTTAATCTCAGTTGGAGTTATAACAATTTGTGCCCCTTTAAAACAAGTGCCATCGTTTAGGTCTATAAAGCCAAAGTTTTTGCTATCTCTAACGCTGCGTACCCAACCGCCAATTGTAACTTTTTTGCCTTCAAGTTCTTTATGCTTTGCATATAATAATTTAATATCATCTTTCATTTTTTTGCTTCTCCTAGTTTTAAAACAATGTTGCAATTTTTTTAATATTATTTTTTTATAACTTTAATTAAAAAGGAATAACAAAGTTATTTTAAAATAATTCCAATTAATTTTGAAACTTTTAAATTAATTTCACTCGCTATTGTAACACATTAACAACAAAATATAAAATATTTTTTTATTAATACTTAAAAATTTTATTACAAGTTTATTGTTTATAGTTTTTATTTATAAAAGTTTCTCATATTTTATAATAAAATTTTAATTGCTGTTTTAAATTTATAATAATTAATATCATATATTATATTGTTAAAAACATATTATAAACTTTAACTTAATAAGTAATTATAATAATGTTGGTTATTTGTCTCCGCCTTTAATATTACCTGTTAGGAGTTTATAATAAATTGGAAAAAATTATTAAGCAAATTTGTTATGATAAGTTTATTTTATATAAAAGTGAAATTTTAAAAGAATTAAAATGGTTATAAAAATTTGTAAAATTTGACTATTGACATTAAAAGGTTATTGTGTTAAACTCTTGTTAATTAATAAAAGAAAAGGGAGAACTATTCTTTATGTTTTGCAATATTAGTCTACATCATCATCACATAAAATAGTACTTGTATTAAGTTTTTAAATAAAGTAATATAAATTTACTTTTGAAATATTAAAAACGGTACAGGTACTTTTTCCTGTGCCGTTTTTGGTTTATAAAGCACCTAAACGGTTTATATGTTTAGGTGCTTTTTTGTAAATTAACCTAATGTTAAAACTTTAAAAAGATATATATTCAAATTTTAAACAAAAACAAATTTTAAATTTAAAAAATTAAATGTAAAACAAAAAAAATAAATAAGAAATAAAAAGGAAATATAGAAAAATGAAAAATACAAATTTAAACAGATTAACTGTAACAGAATTAGAAATATTTGATAAACTTGCAAAAGCATATGCTTATAATAACATTCCAATAATTATGGCAGATTACACCCCACAGCGCGGTGGAATTTTAAGCGAATTTGTTGCAAGTGGTGGTAGGGCTTATATGGCTGGGGGCAGCAATGGACAACAGTTTTTTAAAAATATCCCTCAATTCACCACTCCTTATGATACTTACTTAGAAAGAGACCCTAATGAAATAGAAAACATTGTTGCAACTCTTCCAATTGGAATTGTTGATGATAAATTTGCAACTTTCAATTATGATGCTGTAGGAGATATGGTATGGACTAAAACCGTTCAAAAAAGATTAGGCGGAAGAGTTGTTGCTGCAAGTGAACAAAGTTTTAGAGAATACTTTGAAGAAAAAACAAATTTATTAGATATTTTAAAAGGTGCAGGGTTAACCCAATATGCAATTCCATCAACTGTTATAAGAAACAGTAAACCACTTGGAGATATTCAGTCTCAAATAATGTACAATAAACTTGCCGATGCTAGTGGTAGAATTGTTGTTCAAAAATGTGGCGAGGGTATGACAGAAATAGGTGGGGGAGGAAGCACTGAAATTGTTTCAACCTACGAAGAATTTAAAGAAATTGTTACTGCAGATAGACCTTGTTTTTTAAAAGTTTCACAATTTGTTGCAGGCAGTAACAGCAACCTTTCTTTAACTGTTGGTAACACAGTGCCAAGCGAAACAATGTTAGGTGCAACTAAAAACCAACTTTTGCCCGATGAAAACCGTTTTACTGGTGAAGTTTTGGAACCATTACAAGAAAGAGCAAGAGCTTTAGGCATAAATGAAAGTAACATTGTTGTAAATGTTCAACCAGCAACTCTTAAAGTGGTTGGAGACCCTGAACTAACTCCTGGTGCAACAAATGGGGTGGGAAATCAATTAAATTATAAATTTAACCCTGAAATATTAGACACGATTTATGAAATTGGTCAAAAACTTGGCACCTTTATGGCATTATGCGGAAAAGTTGGAATGTGCGGTTTAGATTTAATAATAACAAAAGAAGGTCAAGTTTACATAAACGAACTTAACGACCGTCAACAAGGTCCAACCGAAAGTGCAAGTTTAAATAACGAAGCAAATGGATTGCCTGGAATATTAAGAGAATCTTTCATATTAAATTATGCCGATTTGAAAAAACCAGAAGTGGTTAATTATTTAACAGAAATGAATGAAAGAAGTAGAGAAATTTACGATGCTTCTACTCAAATTCCAAGTCCATTCTACATAAAGGTTTGTGCAAAAGAAGATTGCTTTAGTATGGCAGATTTGTCTGCAGGAGATTATTCTGTAACAAGAGATGAACAAGGTGAATATACTTGGAATTTAGAACAAGACAAACAATTAGAAGAAATGCCAAGTGTTGACATAACAGAACCAGAAACCACTGTTAGAATTAACACTTGCAGTGCAAAAGAGGGAGATTTTGTGCCAGAAGGCTCACAACTATTAAGAATTAATGGCATTGCAACAAGTGAAACTGCACCTTTTGAAATTAACGAGGAAGGCTTGTCTGTGCTTGCAGAAAGTTGGTTAGACCCAATAAGAGCATTATATCAACAAACTTTATCTACAACCCAAACCGCAAATATGAATATATCTTCTTTAACACAACCTGTTGAAGCCCAAGGCTTTGAACAATAATAAATTCTAGCATTTTGTTTTTTAAAACAGGCAAAAATTATAATAGTTAATTTTATTTATCTTAATTTACTTAAATAAAAAAAAATTATCTTATTATATTAAATTGTTTTATTTAATTATTTATATCAGCATAAATTTTATTTGCTTATAAATTATAATATTTTAGTAAGTATAAAAACTTAAATAAAATAAAACTATTTTAAGTTTTGTAGATAATGTTTGCTATTTTAAACTTAATTAACAAGCTATAATTAAGGTTAAATTTAGTTTTATATATAATTAAAAATTAATAAAATGTAGTTTCTTTATAAAAAGGCTACATTTTTTTTATAATACCAAGTAATTTGACTTAGCGAAAAAATGAACATATAATATTAAAAATTCAAACAATGTATAAAATTGTTATATTAAAAACAAGTTTATTTTTATTGTTTTAAACTTAAAAATACTATTAAAAGATTTTTTTATTATTATAAAAGGAAAAACTATGAAATTATCTGATCTTTCAGAAGAAGAAATTAATAAGATTAAAAATCAATTAATAGAAAATGGAACTATTTTTCAAAAGAAAAAGAAACTAAGCTACGATACAAAGTTTTTCGAAACAGTAACGATATCAAACATATTAATTAAATTCTTTTTGTTTTTTACCTTAGGAATATATGCAATAATTAATTTAATTGGGTTTGTTTTATCTATTCTTTACAATAATAATACCAAAATAGTAACAGTTATAGGTGTTTCTGCCATTTGTTTTATAGTTTTTGCCATTTTTAGAAATATAAATACTAATAAAAATAAAGAAGAATTTGCCATATATGTAAAGGATGACAATTTTATTTTTAATTATTGTAATGATGTTCTAAGTACACCAGATCTTTTTTATTCTCTTCCCTACGATAGCATTAAGAAGATAGAGTTTTTAATATATACATTAAGAAAAAAAGATATTTATGGTAGCGTAACTTTCACCTTTACTGTTTGTGGTTATGATATTAGTTATATAATAAGGTTTACAAACCTTACAAATATTCAAAAACTTTTAAAAAGTAAATTTCCATCATTATTAAAAAATCTAATTATAGATGGTAAAAGTATATATCTAACCGAGCCTAGAAAAAACAAACATAAATTAAAATTCATTTTAATTTCATTAACCACTTTAGTAATGTCTGTTTTATTATTTATCATTCCTTACATTCTAAACTATCATAGTATAGCACTTATAATTTCTAGTATTGTTTTATTTATAACGGCAATAAATATTTTTTTATCGTGTTACATTTATACTTTCTATTTAGTGCAGGGAATAATTATAAGCAGTGTTTTTATAATTATAGGCTTTTGTGTTCCATTATTTATAATTGAAAACAGTGGAATTGCATTTATGAATTTTGTTATTTTAAATAATGAAGTGTTAATGCCAACTGTTTTTGGCATTATTGGTGTGTGTATCTATAGTTATATTATTAATATAATTATAAGTAAAATCTATTATATATTAAAAAGTAAAAGGGAATTAGATTTAAAAGCAGGTTCTTACGAACAATAAAATAAAAAATAAAGCATTTATATCAAATTTTTTAAACATTTTTAACTTAACTAAAGTTGAAAAATTCTTATAAAATCATAAAAAACATATAAAAAATAGAAAATTTTCAATTAAAAAATAAACATAAAAAGCCAAAAATAACCCTAATTTGTGTGTTAAAAAGGGTAAAAATGGGAATATTTAAAAAACACACGGAAGAGTGTTCGTAAAAATGCCTTAAAATTCTAAAATTTCTTTACATTTTTTAAAAATAGTTGTTGACACAGGTTTTTGTATATGGTATTCTTGCCTTGTCACTGAATGTGACTGCGCTACGGCGTAACAAATAGCACCATCACAACTGCATATTTATTATATATTAGAGTTAGACAAATATCGAGTTTGAAGTTTTGTCTTTACTATAAAGATACAAACTTTAAAACGCTTATTATAAACAAAAACAAAACTAAATTAATTTAGTTATAGTTTTTTCGTTTAAACGTGTAATATGTATTTTCAATTTCAAATAAATAAACCGATTTGATTAAAAATTCAATTACGCTGAGTAAAATAACAAGAAATATGTCAAGATTATTTATCATAGACTTTTTGAAAGCAAATTCGAAAGAATTCATGATTATTGATTAGAGAAGAAAAACTGGAAACAGTTTTTTAGATCAAGCTACAAAGAGCATATAGTGGATGCCTTGGCACTAGGCGCCGATGAAGGACGCGACAAGCTGCGAAAAGCTACGGGGAGTTGCACATAAACTTTGATCCGTAGATGTCCGAATGTGGAAACACGCTAAGGGTAATACCTTAGTATCATTACAGGAATTCATACTGTAATGAGGGGAACCTGGGGAACTGAAACATCTAAGTACCCAGAGGAAGAGAAAGTAAACAAACGATTACCTAAGTAGTGGTGAGCGAAAGGGTAAGAGCCCAAACCATTTGAAGAAATTTGAGTGGGGTTAGGACCTTATAATTGACAAATATTGTTAGCCGAACATTTTTGGAAAGTTGGACGAAACAGGGTGACAGTCCCGTAGGCGAAAACAATAAATGCATGAAGGTATCCAGAGTAGCACAGGACACGCGAAATCCGGTGTGAATGCGGGAGGACCATCTCCTAAGGCTAAATACGACCTAGTGACCGATAGTGGAATAGTACCGTGAGGGAAAGGTGAAAAGAACCCCGAAAGGGGAGTGAAATAGAAACTGAAACTGTATGCTTACAAGCAGAGAGAGCACTACTATATAGTGTGATCTCGTACTTTTTGTAGAACGGGCCGGCGAGTTACGATATGTAGCAAGGTTAAGCAATTAAGTTGCGGAGCCGTAGCGAAAGCGAGTCTGAACAGGGCGCTTTAAGTTGCATATTGTAGACCCGAAACCTGGCGATCTATCCTTGAGCAGGTTGAAGCAGGGGTAACACCTTGTGGAGGACCGAACACACGTCTGTTGAAATAGCCGGTGATGACTTGTGGATAGCGGAGAAATTCCAATCGAGCCAGGAGATAGCTGGTTCTCCTCGAAATAGCTTTAGGGCTAGCCTCTATGTAAAGATAGTTGGGGGTAGAGCACTGAATAGGCTAGGGCGCGTCAAAGTGTACCGAACCTTATCAAACTCCGAATACCAACGCATTGATAGTAGGGAGTCAGACGGCGTGAGCTAAGTTTCGTCGTCAAAAGGGAAACAGCCCAGACCTACAACTAAGGTCCCAAAGTGTAAGTTAAGTGGTAAAGGATGTCTTATTGCTAAAACAACCAGGATGTTGGCTCAGAAGCAGCCATTCATTCAAAGAGTGCGTAATAGCTCACTGGTCGAGTGATAGGGCGCCGAAAATTCACGGGGCTAAAACTTACCACCGAAGTTTAGGAATACTGTAACAGGTATTGGTAGAGGAGCAATGTATACGGGCAGAAGCCATATCGAAAGGGGTGGTGGACTGTATACAAGAGAGAATGCCGGCATGAGTAGCGAAAGTGGAGCGAGAATCTCCACCATCGAAAGTCTAAGGTTTCCTGGGGAAGGCTTGTCCTCCCAGGCTAAGTCGGGACCTAAGCCGAGGGCTAACGCCGTAGGTGATGGACAACTGGTAGATATTCCAGTACTACCGTAATACGATAAAGAGTCGACGCAGGGACGCAGAAGGATAGCGAGACCGTACGGATGGTGATGTACGGCTAAATCATGAGGGAAACAATTAGTTAAGTACGATTGTATCAAAATTCCTAGGTGATGATGGGGAGTGAAATTTAGTAACGAAGCTACGCGAATTCACACTGACGAGAAAAGCTGCTAGATAGTATTAAGGTACCCGTACCGCAAACCGCCACAGGTAGACGATGAGAGAATCATAAGATGAGCGGGATAACCCTTGTTAAGGAACTCGGCAAAATGACCCCGTAACTTCGGGATAAGGGGTGCCAATAGGTTGAAATAAATCTATTGGCCGCAGAGAATCGGCCCAAGCAACTGTTTATCAAAAACACAGGTTTCTGCTAAAGCGTAAGCTGAAGTATAGGAGCTGACACCTGCCCGGTGCTGGAAGGTTAAGAGGATTTGTTAGGAGTAATCCGAAGCATTGAATTTAAGCCCCAGTGAACGGCGGCGATAACTATAATCGTCCTAAGGTAGCGAAATTCCTTGTCGGGTAAGTTCCGACCCGCATGAATGGTGTAATGATTTGGGCACTGTCTCAACAAGGGACCCGGCGAAGTTGAACTATGCGTGAAGATGCGTATTACCCGCGACTGGACGGAAAGACCCCATAGAGCTTTACTGTAATTTGGTATTGGAATTCGGAATTTAATGTACAGGATAGGTGGGAGACTTTGAAGCGCGGGCGTTAGCCTGCGTGGAGTCAACCTTGGGATACCACCCTTTGAATTTTGAGTTTCTAACATTGAACCCATTATCTGGGCAATGGACAGTGCCTGATGGACAGTTTGACTGGGGCGGTCGCCTCCTAAAGAGTAACGGAGGCGTCCAAAGGTTCCCTCAGAATGGTTGGAAACCATTTATAGAGTATAAAGGCATAAGGGAGCTTAACTGCGACACCTACAAGTGGAGCAGATACGAAAGTAGGGCTTAGTGATCCGGCGGTAGAGAATGGAATTGCCGTCGCTTATCGGATAAAAGTTACCTTGGGGATAACAGGCTTATCCCTCCCAAGAGTTCACATCGACGGAGGGGTTTGGCACCTCGATGTCGGCTCGTCACATCCTGGGGCTGTAGTAGGTCCCAAGGGTTCGGCTGTTCGCCGATTAAAGTGGCACGCGAGCTGGGTTCAAAACGTCGTGAGACAGTTTGGTCCCTATCCATCGTGGGCGTAGGATATTTGAAAGGAGCTGCTCCTAGTACGAGAGGACCAGAGTGGACGTACCTATTGTGCACCAGTTGTATTGCCTAAATGCATAGCTGGGTAGCGAAGTACGGAAGAGATAAACGCTGAAAGCATCTAAGCGTGAAACTCACCTTAAGATTAGATATCCCATATCATAAGATAGTAAGACCCCTTGCAGACAACAAGGTTGATAGGTCAGAGATGGAAGCACAGTAATGTGTGTAGTTGACTGATACTAATAGGTCGAGGGCTTGATCAAGAAAAATCTTGACAACGCTTGATTTTACTTAGATATTTGTTAAGGTTTAATATATATTAAATGTGCAGTTGTGATGGTGCTACACCCCTCTTTTTAAGCAAATTTTTTAAAAAAGAGTAAATTACTTGATTATTCTAGTGAAAACTATTATAATACCAGTGATGGTGAAGATAGAGAGAAGGTTCCACCCGTTCCCATACCGAACACGGAAGTTAAGATTCTCATCGCCAAATATACTTGGCTAGAAATGGCCCGGGAAATCAGGACATCGCCATCGCATCATTAAAACCACCGCACGAGGTGGTTTTTTTGTTTTTAAAATGCTATTATTTATTTAAAAATTAAAACTTTAACATTTAATAAAACATTTTTTATTTAAATTAAGGTTTAAAAATATGTATATTTAATAAATAAACTTACTTAATTATTTATTTAAAACCTAATTGACATTAAAAAATATGTAAAATACTATGTATTAAAATTTATAAAAACTATTTATAATTTGTTTACAAAATAAATACTATTTTATATAATATTAACATAAAGTTATTATATTTTAAGTCTATTATAAATTTATAATAAATATTATTAATTAAAGAGGGAATACAAAATGTGGGTTTATATTTGGTTAGGAGTTCTGGCACTTTCTTTAATAGTAGAATTTATTTCTATGGAACTTGTTTCAATTTGGGTGTCTGTTGGTAGTTTAGTTGCTATGATTCTAGCCTTTTGCAATGTTTCAATAACAATTCAATTAATTGTTTTTGGTGTTGTAACAATAGCGTGTATATTAGGGTTAAGAAGAATTGCATTAAAATTCTTTTTCCGTAATAAAGGTAAAACTAATTTAGATGCTATAATTGGCACAACTTATAAGTTACTTAAAAAAGTAAATGCTGAAGAGTTAGGCTCCATTAAAGTTAATGGTGTTGAATGGTCTGTAAAAAGTTTAGATAATGAAGAAATTGATGCTGGAAATTTTGTAGAGATAGTTTCGGTTGATGGTAATAAATTTATTGTTAAAAAAGTAACAAATTCATCTAAAAAAGTTGAGAATATAGAAACAACTAAAACTGATGAAGAAAACACAGTTGATAGTGTTGAAAATAAACCTAAAACAAAAAATACTGAAAAAAAGACTAAACCTAAAACCGAGAAAAAATCTGCAAATTCTAGTAAAGAATAAGTTATATTTTAAATATTTATTGAAATTAAAATTTTTTAAATTGTTAAATATTGTGTAATTAAAAAAGCACAATTTTTAAATATATTTTATAAAGGAGTAAAAAATTTTTTATGTCACCAATTTTAATAGTTTTAATTGTATTAATTGTATTGGCTGTAGTAATTTTAAGCACAAGCATAAAGGTTGTAAAACAATCAACAGCCAGAGTTGTTGAAAGGCTTGGAAAATTCAACAAAATTTTAACAACAGGTGTGCATTTTATTCTACCATTTTTTGATAGATGCTTACCTGAAATTAGTTTAAAAGAAAAGGTTGCAGATTTCCCACCTCAACCAATTATTACAAAAGATAATGTTACAATGCAAATTGATACTGTTGTATATTATCAAATTACCGACCCAAAAATGTATTGCTATGGTGTTGAAAGACCTATTGCAGCTATTGAGAACTTAACTGCCACAACTTTAAGAAATATTGTTGGCGAATTGGAACTTGATGAAACTTTAACAAGTAGAGACACAGTAAACTCTAAAATGAGAGCAATATTAGATGAAGCAACTGATCCTTGGGGTATTAAAATAAACCGTGTAGAACTTAAAAACATTGACCCACCAAGAGCAATTAGAGAAGCAATGGAAAAGCAAATGCGTGCAGAACGCGAAAGACGTGAAGCTATTTTACTTGCAGAAGGTGAAAAGAAAAGTAACATTCTTATTGCAGAAGGTGAAAAGGAAGCTACAATTTTAAGAGCAGAAGCTCAAAAAGCAGCTCTTATAGCAGAAGCAGAAGGTAAAGCAACAGCTATTAAAAAGATTGTAGAAGCTAGACCTGATAAAGCATATTTAACATTAGAATCTTACGAAGCTTTAAAATCTATAGCAGATGGCAACAGCACAAAACTTATTGTTCCAAGCAATGTTGCAGATTTATCTAGTCTTGTAGCATCTTTAGGGGAAATTGCAAGCACATCTAAAGATAAACCAAACAAAAAGCAAGATAAAAAACCTTCTCAACCTAAAGAAAGTAAATAAATTTTATAAATATTAAACAAAACGGATTTTTAATTTTATTTAATTAAATATTATTAAACATTTTATATATTTAATAAAGAATTTATAAACAATAATTAATATTAATTATTAATTAATTTAAACATTTTAAATGTTTTAGTTTAAATAAAAAGTAACTATAAAAAGATATCCACTTTTTAATAAAAATTGTGCATATCTTTTTTTTATTTATAATGTATTAAAAATTTATTTTTGGTTTTATTTAAACTTTATAATATTAACACATAATAAGGTAAATTAATACAATGATAATAAGATGAAAGCAGATGAAATAAATGCAATGGCACTTGTGCTTGCAAAAATGATAGCAGATAATAAAACTAAAAGAGAAATTGCAGATGTAAAACTTTTATTGCAACAAATAATCTGTAATCTTTGTACATATTTATTAGATTAAAAATATATTAATATTAAAGTTTGTTTTTATTTTTATATTAGGTTTTAGTAAACACAAAATGTATTTGTTAGTTCTAATATAAATAGTTTTAAATACTCTTGCAATATATATATTTTTCTAACTTTGAAATTATAAAATAGTATAATAAAAATGTTTAAGCATTTATAGTTAAATTTGTATATATATTATCAATAAATATTAATTATTTGTTCCTTTAAATTACAAATATTAAAAATTAAATTTTTAAAAATAGGTTAAACCTTATATTATGTTAAATGGTTTTTAATGTTTTAATTCGAACTTAATTTTATTTCTTCAATTAATTTAAAATATTCTTCCCATTTATTTTGCCTAATTGGCATAGGTGTATGGTTATCAAAAAATAAAACAAGGGCAGGAGATATATCATTCCACTTGTTAACTGTTTCATATTTAACTAAGTGCCCATTTGTTATTAAATTTTTTGCCCTTGCGTGATAATTAAAATACATACTTTTAATTTATGCAAATTTTAAAGTTTTATAAGTATGGTTTTATAATTATAAAAAATTACACTTTTAATTTTTATATAAAAATCAAACCCTTTGAAATTTAAATTAGATATAATAAATTAGATAGTATAATTTTTTTAATATTATTAAATAAATGAATAATGAATATATTACTTATGATTAATATTTTAAAAAGATAATAGATAATAATTTTTATTATTCAATGTAAAATAAAAAATCTTTACAAATATTTATTATATATAGTATAATATATTTATAATATTGAATTAATATTAGTTTAATTAAGTTAATTTAAGGTTTATAACTAATTTTAATTAAAATGCAAAACATTAATGTTTAAACTGCATTAATTATGCTAAAACTATTATTAAAATGTTTGAGAATTAATAAAGGGGAAAGGAGTATAGCACTGTGAATAAACGAGCAAGAATTTGTATATATATATTCTTAATTTGTGTGTTTGCAGCACTTGGCGTTGTTGGTTATTTCATTCTTGGCAGATATAACGATAATGTTATGGTTGCCCCTAAATTTTTTACTTTTATAGAAGTTCCAGATGCTGAATCATACACGCTAACAGCCAGCAAAAAAGAAGATAATTTAAATTTTATAACAGCAAACTGTAAAATTTCAAAACAGGAAACTGAAAACCCTAATGAGTATATTTACAATAATACTGTAACAGATGAAAATGGAACTAAGTTAGTTGAACAAACCTATAACCAAATAATAACAAATGAAGATGAATTTGGTGGAACTATAGATTGCAAAATATATAATTATACATTAACATTATTTAATGATGGAGATGAAAATTTAACTGTTTATAAATACCCAGATAGAGAATTAAAAAATATAAATGAAAACACTATATGCTGTTTAATTGCCGAATACTTTGGAAATTTATTTAACGAAGATGGGAAATATAACATAAATTTTGTTGCTGTAAACTCAGATGGACAAGATATTGAATCGACTCGTAAAAATTATAGCTTTGATTATGTTGCTTGTTTTGAAAACGAATTTAAAAAAAGAGAAGATTTTTATATTAATGGTAATTGGTGTAATTATATTATAACCTGCGAAGAAGACTTGGAATTGCTTGTTTGGCACTCTATTTTATATAGACAAAATGATGTAAGGTTTTATGTTAAAACAAATGATATAAATAAAAATAACATTAACAATTTAGTTATAGATTTTATAAATAGCTATCCAGAATATGATGGGATTTATTCTAATTCTTATAATTTATATGCAACAATGGATGGCAATAATGGGAAACTAATATATTTTAATTATTTTTTAGATTTTAATTTTACAAAAAATTATAAATTTTTAGCTCAAAAATATGGATATATAGCTTCTGAGGCAGAGGAACTTGTTCAAACAAAGGGGAAAGACTTTAATCCTTTATATATCACAGCTGAAGATGATGAAAGCAACACTGGCACAAACCGACAACTTTATATTGATGACCCAAATTCTGAGTTAGATGAAGTTGTTGTTTATAACACAGAACAATTATTTATGGTAGTTCAGTATGGTGCAAAACCTATAATAGCTGATGAAACAAGCGTTGTTGCAACAGTTTATAAAAATGCAAAAAACATTCTTCTAGAAATTAATAACAGTAATAATTTAACTCCATACGAGAAAGCCCTTAACATATACAGATATATATGTGGCAATGTTATTTATGACCACGCAATAATTAGATATATGGAAAAGTTAAAAAACTCTTATATATCCACATTTGGTAATATAAATTGCTTTTATTTAGAAGGTGCATTATTAGATTTAAATAATCAGTATGCAGTTTGTGATGGTTTATCAAAAACATTTTGTTTGCTTACTAATTTAGAGGGAATAGATTGTGTTAAAATAAATGGTTCAACTTCAAGAGGGAACCACGCTTGGAATAAAATTAACATAGAAGATGCTAAATATAAACTCAGTGGTTGGTATCCTGTTGATACAACTTGGGGTGTTGAAGATGATGACAAAACAGAAATTACAACACACACATATTTTTTGCGTTTAGGAAATGAAACAAGAAATGTGGCATTTGACCCTATTAGCGAAAAACAACAAAATGTAGATTATTATAAATTAGCAAAGTATTCTTATAATGGGTTTGTAAGAGATTTTAATATTAGTAGTGATGCAGAACTTTCAGATTTAATTAATTATGCAAAACATACTTTGGAAACAACATCAAGTAATCAAATTGTTATAGAATTCAAACTTGAAAAAACTATAGGATATTCCTATTTTGATTCCATTAAGGAATTTGATAATTACCCTGTGATAACCGAAAGAGCAAACACAGTTGATGATAATTTTAAACACTATTTTGGGTGGTTAGATAGAAGAGTTAATATGGACATTAATAATTACTGTTACGATGCTTTGTTTGTTGGTAATGTTGTGGTTTTAAAAATTTCAAAGTTACCAGTTGCAGAAACTATTAATGTTTTGCAACCTCAATTAAATTATAGTTTAGCTTTAATTGCATAACCAAAAAAATAACTTAATTATTTTAAATTAAGTTATTTTTTTATATAATTTTAGTTATCTATTTTATAATTTTGTTTATAGTTTTTATTAATATGTTTAGGTTAAAAAAATTAATCTAATTTTTCGTTACTTTTTGGTAAAGTCATTCCTTCTGGAAGAGTGTCAACTCCTTCATAAACAATGCCTTGCTGAGAATTATAGGTTGCGTGCCTAATCAATTTTTTATTTTTTAATTTTCCATCAACATAAAATTCTTTATAGCCTTTTGCTTCATAACCATCTTTGCCATATTTAACACGATGGAATTCTCCTTTAAACATAATTTTGTCGCCATATAAACCTGTAGTGTCAGGAATTATTTTATCCTTCTTACGAGGAATAGTTTTTATAACCTCACTGGAAGTTTTAACAGTTTCATTGCTTTTTTTAGTGTCACCATAAATTTTAAAAGTAAGGTCTTTACCATTTGCACTGCTAACAATATAAATAGGTAATTTAGTTGTGTTTTTAAATTTCAAATCGGCATTCCCCCAACTAACCATAGCATCCATTGCAGGGCTAACATAACTAACTGGTAGAGAATGAGGGTGGGCTTCGGTAACTTCAACATTGGCAAGAATTAAAGCATTATATAATGTTGTTGAAACCTGGCAAATGCCACCACCTAAACCCTTAACAAATTTGCCATCTTTAATTATGTTGGCTTCTTTGTAGCCTTTTTCAGCGGTTCGTTTTCCAATAATATTATTAAACGAAAACTCTTCACCTGCGCCAATACTAATGCCATTCAAATCGCTACTAGCTAACTTAACATTATTTTTTCTATCTGCATTGGAATTTGCATAACTTGTTGTAAAACTAGATTGTAAAGTTGTTGCTTGTTTAATGTCTTTTTCTGTTAGCTCTGGTAACACTTCTGTTGTGCTAATTTCAACGCTAACATCATTGCTTTTTTGTAATGCATTGTTTATGTCTTGTAATAGTTTTTCCCTATCAACTTTGCTTCCATTTTTACTTTCAAGAATTGTGAAATTTTCTTTTTGAGCGTTATATACAGCAGAACTATTTACTGGTTTTGTTTCAATGTCAACACATATTTCATCTAACTTTTTATCAATGTCTGTTAACACATATCTAACTGCAACTTGTGGTGTAAAACCCATTTTATTTATTTTTTTTAGGTTTTTAATTTTGCTAATAACATTACCTTTTCGGTTAGTTTTATAGGCACTATCTAATATGGTATGTATGTTGCTTTCAACACAAAAATCTTGTTCTGTAAATAGCCAACTTTTATTATTATAAGTTAATTCTAATTTTATGTTGTTATATGTTGAAAGTAGCTTATTATTAATTTTGCTTTCTGCTGCATCTAGCGTTAAACCGCTTAAATCAACCCCACATAGCGTAAAACCATTACTGAATGTATTTAGACTGCTACTAAAGCCTAAAGCGTTTATACCCAAAATAATGCAGAATGGAATAATAAAACAAATTAAAAAACAAAGAAAAATACCTTTACTTTTTTTTAAAAAACGCATAAAAAATTTTCTCCTTATTACATAGTATAAGTAGATATTTAAATTTTATTTTATTTGTTTTTTTATAAGAATTTAAGTAATAAAAAAATGAAAGATTGTTATTTTTTAATCTTTCAAATTTTTATTTTTTTAGGTATATTTTTTGGGTTAGCAAAAAAAAGTTTTTAAAGGTTATTGCAAAATAATTAAAAGTGTAAAAATTAAAATTTATAAAGTTTTTTATTTTCTTTTAAAAATCTATTAGGTCATCATAACTGGTTTGTATTTGAGTTGGCTCTGGGTCTATATCGGCAACATCTTTTAATTTTCGTTGAATGGTTTTTGTTTTCTTTGTTGCAAATTCAAGGGTGTTAGAGGCTTCATCTATTTTCTTTTGAGTTTTGGAAAGTAAATCCACAAACTTATTGAATTCTAGTTTAAACACGCTTAAAGTGTTCCAAATTTCACTGCTTCGTTTTTCAATAGCAAGGGTTTTAAAGCCCATCTGCAAACTGTTTAAAAGGGCAGTAAGCGTTGTTGGCCCGCAAACCATAATTTTATATTTGTGTTGTAGTGTTTCGCATAATGCAGGTCTACGCATAACCTCGGCGTAAAGTCCTTCTATAGGTAAATACATAACGGCAAAATCGGTGGTGGTTGGTGGATTTATATATTTTTCACAAATACTTTTTGCTTCTTCTTTAATTCTATCTTCCAATTTTTTCATTTGCACTTCCATCTCAGTAACATCATTATTGTCACTAGCAGTGCATAGCCTTGAGTAATCTTCAAGCGGAAATTTTGCATCTATTGGCAAATATAAAGTTTCTTCATTTTTACCAGGTAAAATAACAGCAAAGTCAACTCTTTCATTAGAGTTTTGTTTAATTCTAACTTGTTGCTCGTACTGGGTAGGAGATAGAATTTGTTCAAGCAAAGTTGCAAGTTGTACTTCGCCCCAGCCGCCACGGGTTTTAACATTTGTTAAAACTCTTTTTAAATCGCCAACTCCAGTTGCCAAACTTTGCATTTCTCCAATACCTTTTGAAACAGTGTCCAGCCCTTGAACAATAAGCTTAACAGAATCGTTTAACCTTGTTTCAAGTGTAGTGCTTAGTTTTTCATCAACGGTTTGTCTCATTTGTTCAAGTTTCTTTTCGTTGCTTTCTTGCAGAATTTTAAGGTTGCCAGAAATAATATCTGTAATTCTATCTAATTTTGCATCATTTGCTTTTAAAATTTCGTTTAGCCTATTTTCGATGTTTGTTAGTTGTTGAATTTGGCCTTTAGATAAATTAGATAAATAGGTTAAAACATTATCATTATAATTTTTAATGGTAGATATTAAAAATTCATCAAATTGCTTGGTAGAGTTTAACTGATTTTCAAATAAGTTTTTCATAGTTTTTTCTAAAAACTCATTTTGCTTTTTTGTTTCCCTTAAAATTTCTGTAAAATCAGCAGTTACACTGGCATTTCCTTTTTTGGTTAATAATACTATTAACAAAATAACAGCAATAATAACAAGCACAACACTTACAGCACTTAAAATTGTTTCCATTTAATTCTTCCTTCTTTTTATTAATTTATATCTAAATTTTTTGTTTTTTTAAATTATTAAGTTTTAAATAAATTTTTTAAAAAAGATTTTGATTCTTTAATTTTCTTGTGTTATTTAAACTAAATTTTAAACATTAAAAATAATATGTTTTAAGCGGTTGTTATAAAATTAAATTGGCAAGTTTGCTTAAATTTAAAGTTTCAAGTAAAGTTCTAACTTTTTGTTTTTGAACTTGGTTAAACTTATTTATAGAATTAATAAATTTTTGAACTATAGTGTTACTTAATTCTAAAACATTTTTAGAATTGTTTTTTGCTAGTTCTAAAGTTTTTTCTTCAATTTCAAAATCAAGTTGTCCAGCAAATTTAACAAGTCTTAAAATGCGTTCACCATCGTAGTTTAAGGTGGTGTTATTAACAACCCTTATTAACTTATTTTCAATATCGCTTTTGCCATTATATAAATCTATCAATTCATTATTAATTAAGTTATAATACATTGCATTAATTGTAAAATCTCTTCTTGCAGAATCTATATTTAAATTATCAACAAATTCAACTTTATAAGGACTGTGTTTTGCAAATTTGCCCTTTTTATAAATGTCTTTTCTAAAAACAGAATATTCAAAATTAATTTCTTTGTTAAAAATGCAAGCTGTGCCAAATTGTTCGTTTTTAATTTTTAAATCAAAGTTTGTGTTTTTTAAAATCTCTTTAACTTTATTTAAAGGCAACGCACTGCATAAATCAACATCTGTTGGTTCAAGCCCTAAAAGCTTATCTCTAACAAAGCCACCAACAATATATAATGGACTATAAACCTTAAATATATCACTCAGTGCTTCTAAATTGTTTTTAATCATAAACCTATTATACAAAAAAAATATAAAATAATAAAATAAAAATAAACTTCTTTATAAAAAACAAATTAATATTAATATAAAAATTTTTTTAAATAATAAAGTTTAGTTAAATTTTATTTTAATAAAAGTTTTATTGCTGTAATTAAATTAATAAACTTAATATTTAAAAAAAACAATTGTTAAATTTAATTTTATATTAAAATTTTAAAATTGGCAAAATGTACAAAAAAATAAAAGTAATTGAGTTTTAGTATTGACATATCACTTAAAAGATGATATTATTCGTATAATTAAATAAAAGGAAGTAAAGATTATGAAATTAGTTAATTTTAGTTTTGAAACAAGGCGCAGGTTCTAATTAATCACTTGTAAAGGCACGAGTGGTTTTAGTTTCTGTGTCGTTAAATCAATATTAAAGTTAACTTTCTAATGCGGTCTAACGACATTTTAATAATGTGGTTAGATTTTTTTTACCCACGAGAAAACACACTCATAAAAGGGGAAATTAGAAAAATGAGTAGTCTTATAGATTGTATATATAACGCAAACGATAAAATAAATGTAAAACTTTCAAGCACAGGAGATCAAGTTAAAGTTATAACCTTAAACGATATTCCTAGTGTTGTTGAATTGTATAAAATGGTATATAGTGAACTATCACAAGCAAATTGCGAAAAGTTCATTCATAATATGGATGCAGAAGCATTAGAGGAATTAATTTCTCAAGAAGGTTCTGCATTATTAGGATATTTTAAAGAAGGCAAGCATCTTGCTGGAACGGTTTATGCAAAACCTTTTAGTAAAAATTCACCTTTCTTTCAAACTCCAGGTTTTGAAGGAGACAAAACAACCTATGCTATTGGTGGGCTTGTTGTTAACCCTGCATATCGTGGCAATGGCGTGGTTTCAAAAATAACTTCTTCCGCTGTTAGTGGCGTAAAAGAATATGCAAAACAAGATTCATCAGTTTGTGGGGCAGGTATTGAAGTTAGCTGTGAAAACTTTGGTTCTTTGCGTGCTCTTGGTGCTGTTAAATCAGACAATCAGGAACATATTTTTAACTTCGCTGGCATCCACTATTTAGAACAACCAGAAGTTAAAGATAATGACTTAACTGTTTTAGGTTACACTTCTTTTGAACAAGACTCTGTTACTGGTTTAATGTTACCTCAAGTAACTTTAAATGCAAGTCAAAGCGAAGCCTTTGATAAGTTAACAGATGTTATGCACAAAATTGGGGAAGAAGCAGGCGGTGTAGAAACTAAAAATGTTGATGGACATATAATTGATATGTTTGCAAATTATGTTAATGCACCTATCAACGATGTTGTTAAGTACGACCCAAATTATTCTGCAACCTACCCACCTCAATTGGAAGATTTAGGTCAATAATTAAAATGCCTAAATAACAAAATTGTTAAAAAATTTTTATGTTAATTTTTTAAAAATATATTTCAAATCAATTAGCAATAAAACAAATAGCAAAACATTTTAGGTTAGTATTATTTAAAAGAAATAATGAAATTTTTGCATTAACTTTTAAATTATAACTTTAATTTTTAAAATTTTATTTACAAATAAAAACAAAAGAATTAAACAAAAAAAGCATATTTAATATATGTATTTTTTGTTTTTAAAAGAGATAATTATGAACAAAACAATAGAGTATTTTAAAACTCTTTCTTCCATTCCAAGAGAGTCTAAAAATGAAGGTGCGGTTGCAAACTATTTAGTTTCTTTTGCTAAACAACATAATTTGCCAGTAGTGAAAGATAAATTTAACAATGTTTTAATTAAAAAAATTAACAAAGGCAGAGAGCCTGTAATTTTGCAATCTCACACCGATATGGTTTGTGTTAAAGAGCAAGACTATAATTTTAACTTTGCCACAATGCCACTGAAACTTGTGGAAGAAGGTGGCTATTTATATGCCTATAAAACATCGCTAGGTGCAGATAATGGCATTGGTGTTGCAATGATATTATCACTTCTTGCAGATGAAAATGATTATAGTATAGAGGCTCTTTTTACAACAGATGAAGAAGTAACAATGACTGGGGCAATTAATTTTGATTACTCTAGTTTAATAAGCAATAAACTTATAAGTTTAGATGGCTTTAGTAGCAAGCAATTAATTAATGGCTGTGCCAGTATTTGTGATAGCACAATTAATTTTAATCCAAAATACGAAAAAACAAACGAAGATGGTTACACAATAACTGTTTCTGGGCTTAAGGGTGGGCATAGCGGTGCAGATATAGATAAAAATGTTGGCAATGCAATAAACATTTTAACCGAGATTTTGCTGAATTTAAAAGATGTAGAATTAAACACCTTAAAGGGTGGAAATCAATTTAACTTTATTCCGAACTATGCCACAGCAACAATAACAGCTTCTAATTTCGAGAAAACAATAAGTCCATTAATTGCAAAATTTAAAAGCGAGTTTAGCAACATTAAAATAGAATTTCAAGAAACAAAAGTAACAAAAGTTTTAACAAAAACTTTTTCTTATAATTTTTTAAACTTACTTAATTCTATTAAAACTGGGGTTATTGTTAAAAATGAAAATGGCGGAATTTTATTATCTCAAAACCTATCTTGTGTGAATTTAGAAGAAGGTTTAATTAAAATAAGTAACCGTGCTAATAGCACAAAAGTAGAAGATGAACAAATTTTATTTTTAAAAACTCTTGCAGAAACTAGTGGTTTTGAATATAAAATATTTGATAGACAAGTTGGCTTAACTCCAAGTAAAAATTCAAAACTTACAACTCAACTTTGCGAAATAAACAAACAGATTAATAATGAAGAATTAGAAGTTACAACAAAACATATATCTGTTGAAGGGGCAATATTTAAGCAAATGAAAAGCAATTTAGATGTTGTTATTGTTTCACCAGATATTTATGATGTTCATTCAACAAAAGAAAGAGTATATTTACCATCGGTAAATAAAACCTACAATTTGTTAGAAAACTTTTTAAAAGTTCAATAATAACTTTGCAAAATATAGTCAATTTTGCTATAATTAAAACCTAAAATTCTTAAGGGGAAAACAAATGAATATTAACGATACAATTAGTGATGAAAGAATAAAGCCAGAAGACTTTGTTGCATTTATTGAAATAGAACAGGGCAGTAAAAATAAGTATGAATTAGACAAAGAAACTGGGCTTATAATTTTAGATAGAATACTTTACACCTCAACGCACTATCCAATGAACTATGGTTTTGTACCTCGCACTTTTTGCGATGATGGCGACCCTCTTGATGTTTTTGTGTTATGTTCACAACCAATAGAAAAAATGAGTTTGGTTAGATGTTACCCTATTGGAGTGGTGGGTATGACAGATGGAGACAAGAGTGATGATAAAATTATTGCCATTCCATTTGGAGACCCTCAATATAATGGTTATAGCGATATAGAAGAATTGCCTTATCATATCTTTGATGAATTAAAACACTTTTTAGGCGTTTATAAACAGCTTGAAAATAAAAAGGTAGAAGTAAAACAAATTAGTGGTGCGGCCGAAGCAAAAAAGACAATTGAAAAAGCAAAAGAACTTTATGTAGAAACCTTTTTAAATAAATAGTAACAGCATTATAGTAATTTATTTTTAATATTAATAAAATTATATTTAAAAATATAAATTTATTTTATAACTAAAGAACTTTTGAAAATTTGTTAAAAAAATTATTGCATAATCAAATTATTAAAATAATCTTAAAAAACTTTATAAATTTGTTTTTTAAAAAAAATAAAAAGTCACAATTCTTAGTGGCTTTTTTTATGTACAAAATTTTAGTATTTTACCATTGTTACAATATACCTTTATTTTTAATTTAATTTGACAATGTAAGGTTTTAGATGTTACAATATTTTTAATATGAGAAAGTTTTTTGAAATTCTATTAAAAATAATAATAGTAGTTTCGTTTATATGTATAATTGTGTTCGTAGGTGTTGCAATAATTAACAATAAAAGCATTGCTTATGAAAGTTACAATTATATTGTTTCCACACGCGATAAAACAAATTTCTCTCTAACTCAACAAGGTATATCTCAAAATCTTAGAATTAGATTTAACGAAATGAGTAAAGACCCTATTGGTGAATTTATAAATAAAGCTGGTATAGAACTTAATAAAGGTATAGACTTCTTTGTTGATTATCTTTCCCAGGAAGATGCCTTAACAAAAGGAGAACAAGATAAATTAATAAACGGCTATAAAACCTATGCCGAAAGTTTTTTAAAAGTTAAAGAGGCATATCTTTCTTATTTAGAAGCTTATAAAGAAGCTGAAGATAAATTTTATAACGATTATGAAAATTCCGATTATGCTGTAGAAACTTCAAACGCAAAGGGCTTATATATTGTAACAACATATATACAAGCCTATCGAAACGGTAGCGTATTTTTTAAAGACCTTGCAACAATAACAAACAAATATATTATGCCAAACCTTTCTTACCAAACACATAAGGCACAAAGTTATATGATTAAAATTGGTTATGTAGATTATTCGCTAGATAGCAAATTTAACGAACAAGGCATTAAAACAGAGATAGGTGTAGTTGAAATTTTAAATGAAAGATTACGAATTAAAGATTACAGCGACTATAACTTAAACAACAACACAAGCGTTAGAGCTTTTAACAATTATATGTTAACAAGCAATAATCTTTCCGATAAAGACTATTTAACAAATGCCTCTTTTAGAGAATACTCTAACACTTTAAACATTTTAAATATTTATGAATGGGCAGGAAATTACAACAACTACTACAAAACTTTAAATGAAGATATGAAAGCAAAAGCTTTAGCAACCAAAACTTTTTATAATGCAAACTATTCAAGATAATATTATTTTTAAAACATTTTTAAAATAAAAAAAATAATTAAAAGGTAAACAAATTGAAAAAGAAATTTTTAATAAGTTTATTAATGGTTCTTGTTTTATGTTTCTTTCCTTTGTTTTTAACAGGGTGTGGAGAAATTACTCATAGTTTAGATGACTTTGATAACCTTTACGCACAAGTTAAAGCAAATGAAATAACAAAACAATACTTTGATGGTGACAACCTAACAGTAAACTTTAGTGTAAATATACAAACCTCAAATAGAGATGATAAAAGTTACATTTTTGGTGCAGCATATAGTTATTATTTAAAAAGTTCTTCAAGGCTTTTTAGTGGAATAATTAAAAACCAACCAAAACCATCTTTTGTTTTAAGAAATTTTAAAGCCGAAGAGGTTACAGACCTTTATAATAAATTTGAAAACGTTAAAAATGAATTAGTTAAGTTTGATGAAAGTAAAACTGTTTACGAAAAAACAGAAGGTCACATTTATTACAAAAATTTTATTAGTAGTTACAATAATCTTATAAATTCCCTTTACAATTTTAACACAACTTTTGCAAATGCCTATTTTTCAAGCGTTGGCAAGGCAGATTTTTCTACAGCTGCTTTAAGCGATAGAAACATTAAAGATTTTCTTGCCTATCAATTAATGCAAGCTTCAAAAATTTCTTTTAATTATGAACTTAAACCTTTTAAAATTACAAACCCATTGGGAGAAGTTCATACTTATATAGATAATTCAACTCAATTAAAAAACTTCATAACTCTTGCTAATTCTGTGCTTAACAGAATAGATTCTTCAAGAGATGTAACTCCTTCAGGCACAAACGCTTCAAACCTTGTTGGCATTTTCACAAGCATCCAAGTTAACACTAGTAAGTATAATAATGAATGCGATAAATTTACAAAAGCATTGCAGAATTTTAATGCAAAGGCTTATCAATCTTCAACAAACAAGCAAACTTATATTGAAGATTGCGAAGCAATTGAAAGGTCAAGTTTTAACATTATTCAAAACTTTTTAGAAGGTAGATATAAAGCTTTAACTCAAGCCTTAACACAAGCAGTAACCTATATAACATTTTAAAATGTTAATGTTAACAAATTTTTAGTTAAATTAAGAATTACTAAAATATAAAAATATACAATTATATTTTAATTAAATTTTAATTATAAACATTTTTTTAAAAAAAGATTATTTTTCAAATGCAAAAAAAGGAATAAAATTATGGACACAATTAAATTAGCAGAATTACTTTTCCCAGAAGTAGATGTAACTGTGGAAGAAATTATAAATGTATATCCAAAAAGAATTTTACCAGTAGGTGCAGAAGTAACTCGTATTGCTCCAAGCCCTACAGGCTATTTGCATATAGGGCATATTTATGGCGCTTTTATAGATAAATTAATAGCCTATCATTCTAATGGTGTTTTTTATATGCGTTTAGAAGATACCGATGCAAAAAGAGAAGTTGCCAATTCTGGCGATATTGCATACAATATGCTTTCGTACTTTGGTTTAAAGCCAGATGAAGGTTATATGGGCAGCAATAAAGAACAAATTGGTAAATACGGTAGTTATGTTCAGTCTGAACGCACAAAAATTTATTGTGCTTTTGCAAAGAGGCTTGTTGAATTGGGGAATGCTTATCCTTGTTTTTGTACTGGTGCACAAAATAAAGATGAAATTTTAAAGCGTCGTCAGGAACAACTTGAGCAAAATAATGATATAGAAGAAAAAGATCCTTGCAGAAATTTAACTCAAGAAGAAATAGAAGAAAACCTTAAACAAGGTAAACCTTTTGCAATAAGATTAAAATCTACTGGAGACCCAAATAAAACCTTTAAAATTAAAGATGAAATTAAAGGGGAAAGAGAAGTTAGGGAAAACACAAAAGATATTATTATTCTAAAAAGTAATAAAACCCCTCCATATTCCTTTGCACACGCTGTTGATGACACTTTAATGGGAACAACAACTGTTGTTCGTGGGGAAGAATGGTTCCCATCTTGGTCTAGTCATATAGAATTGTTTGAAAAACTTGGCTTGCCACATCCTAAATATGCTCATAACCCTGTTATTTGTAAGTTAGATGAAAGCGGAAATAAACGCAAACTAAGCAAGCGTAAGGATAAAGAAGCCGATGCCAGATATTTTGTTGAACAAGGCTACCCAGTAACAAGCGTTATGGAGTATTTGTTAAATTTAATCAATAGTGATTTTGAAGATTGGCGCAAACAAAATCCAACTGCATCTTATTACGATTTTCCTTTTAAAGTTTCTAAAATTGGTTCTAATAATCCAATGTTTGATTTTAATAAATTAGATGATTGCTCTAAACAAGTTATAAGTCATTTCTCAAATGAAGATATTTACGAAAATGCACTTTCTTGGGCAAAAGATTATAATAAAGATTTTTTTGAAGTTCTTCAATCAAAAAAAGATTTTTGCCTTTCACTCTTCTCGGTAGACCGCACAGGTTCCAATCCAAGAAAAGATATTGCAAAATGGAGTGATATTCCTAACTTATATTTCTATATGTTTAATAACTTAAACAATTTAAAATTAAACAATTATGAATTATATGATAACATTTCAAAGCAAGATACCATTAACCTTTTAAATGCTTATAAAGTAGTTTATTCCGCAGCTGATGATAAACAAACTTGGTTCAATAACATAAAAGGTATTTGTCAAACTTTAGGTTTTTGTGATAATATAAAAGAGTATAAGAAAAACCCAGAAGCATATAAGGGTAGCGTTGCTGATGTTAGTGGAATTATTAGAGTAGCAATTACAACTAAAAAGAATACTCCAGACCTTTTTGAACTTATGAAATTACTTGGTGAAAAAGAGGTTGCCGAAAGAATAAATCATTTTATTTCTTTACTAGCTAAATAATAATTTTTAAATTGTTTATAATTAGTTTATAAAAATTTTTAAATAAATTAGTTCTAACTTAAATTTTTTAGTTTTAATTAAGTTTAAAAAAAATAATATGTTTTAAATAGATAAGAAAAAATACGTAAATAAAAAATAAATTAAATTATAAATAAGCCTACAAAAGTAAATTAACAGGAGTAAAATTAAAAATGATAATTTTAAAAAATTTTTCTAAATTTTTCACTTACCTTGGGCAGATAATGGCATTTCTAACCATTATAATGTTAGGGCTTATTTATTTAAATCAGGCACTACCTGTAAAATTTTTAGGTGAATTTGCAACCCAATTAGAAGCAATTAAAGATTATGCTGTAATTTTAACAATAACTGTTTGTGGGTTAGGTTTTGCTTGTCGTAGGTCTTTGTTTTTGTTTATTCCTTTTTGTTTGCTTGCAATATGTGCACTTGCTTGTTATTCAATAGTTCTTTTTAAAGTTTAATTATTTAAAAAAAATAAAGAGAGTTTAGCTTTTGTTAAACTCTCTTTTTGTTTTCTATAATTAACACAAGGCTTGCATTATAATTAAGTTAAAATAAACATAAAATTTTAAAGTTTATATTATTTAACATAAAATTAAAATTTAAATATTTTTAAGTTTAATAATTTATTTTTATAAATTTTGAATGATAAAATAAATTTTAATAAATTAAAATTTTGGTTAAAATAATGTAGTTTTTTCATATTTTATATACTTGTCCCATAAATATATTTTGTATAAAAAATTTATAATTGTGTGTAGAAAAAAAATTGTAATATTTATTTTTATATTGATACTCTTAAAAATAAAATTTATTTTTCTTTAATTTTTTATACTTTTAAAAATTTATGTAAATTAGTTTTATAAAAAATAAAAAAAGTTGTGGGGCAGATGTATATAATGCAAAAAATTAAAAATAGTTATAAAAACATTAAAACAACAAAAAAAGTTATAAGTGTTGCTTTTTTATTGCTACTTGTGGTTGTGGTTGCGTGCTCGCTTTTTGCTTGTAAAAAAAGCATAAAAAATTTAACCAAAAATTTAAGCAATTATTCATTAACGCTAAATTTTGATGATGGAACAAAATTGTTAACAGGTAACGAACAAGTTAATTATATAAATTCAACTCCAACTTCTTTAAGTGAGGTTTGGTTTCATTTATATCCAAATGCTTTTTCTGAAAAAGCTAAAACAAAACCAGTAAGCAACCTTTATAAACAAAAAGCCTACCCAAATGGTGAAGACTATGGCTATATAAAAGTAAATAAAGTAGAAGTGGAAGGAATTGCACAAGATGTTAAAATTGCAGAACCAGATGATGAAATTTTAATAGTAAAATTACCAACAGAATTGTTCCCTGAAGAGAGAGTGAACATTGCAATTTATTTTGAAGTGCTTCTACCAAATTGTTTACACAGATTTGGCTATGGAGATAATACCTATAATTTTGGTAACTTCTACCCAATTGCAAGTGTATATGAAAATGGTTCTTTTGGCCACGATGCCTATGGTGCAAACGGCGACCCATTTTATAGCGAAATGGCTAATTATAATGTAACTATAACCTATAACGATAACTTTACGCTTGCTTCTTCTGGCAAACAAATAAGCACTGAAAATAAACCTAATGGCTTTAAAACAACTCAAATAACTGCCAATGTAGTTAGAGATTTTGCCTTTGTATTGAGTAAAAGATTTGAAGTTATTTCTGGCAAAGCAGGTAAAACCACCGTTTATTACTATTATTACGATGATGAAAATGCCCAATCTAATTTACAAACAGGCATAGATTCTATTAACACCTTTAACAATTTGTTTGGCGAATATCCTTACGAAACTTATAGCATAGTTAAAACAAATTTTATTCACGGCGGAATGGAATATCCTAACCTTGTTTATATAAGTGATAGTGTGGAAGCAGATAAAGACTATAAAAATGTTATTGTGCACGAAACTGCACACCAATGGTGGTATAATTTAGTTGGCAGCAATGCAATTGAAACTGCTTGGCAAGATGAAGGATTAACCGAATATTCAACCTTAATGTTTTATAAACATAACCCAAGTTATAATGTTAATGTTCGCGAAAGTTTAAATGCTTCTCTTTCTAGTTATCTTTTGTTTAGCGAAATTTGCACCAGTATTTATGGCTCGTATGATAGTAGTATGACAAAAAATGTTAACGAATTTAGGGGAGACACTGAATATGTTTATGCTACTTATGTAAAAGGTGTTTTGTTCTTTGATAACCTTAACGAACTTGTAGGAGATAAAAAATTTGAAAAATCACTAAAACATTATTTTAACGAAAATTGCTATAGAAACGCATCTCCAAACGATATGATTTCTGCATTTGAAAAAGTATGTAAAGTAAACATTAAAAACTTTTTTGATTCTTGGACAACAGGAAAGGTTGTTTTGCAAAACTATAAATAATGGTTAAATAAAAAAAACATAATAAAAAATAAATTTAAAAATTTATATATTCTTTCTATCGTTTAAAAAAAAACGGAAATTAAGTTTTATAATAAATAAAATAATTATAATTTTTTAAATAAATTACATTTTAAAAAAATATATAAAATTTAAAGAAATAAATTTGAAATTTTAAAAAATCAAAAATACAAATTGTTTTTTATCAATGCAAATATAACTAAAATTTAATTTATATTACATTGCAAAAAATTAAAAATAAACAAAAATTAACAGTCACCAATTTTAATATGTTGGTGGCTTTTTTGTTATGTTTATGTTATACTACCTAAGGCTTTATAAATTAAGCTATGTAACTCTTTAAACTATAAAAATAATTTTAAAATTAGGGCAGTTAATTAAAACTTTAAATAGTTTTAAATTGCTTTTTATAAAATTTTTTAAAAGTAGTTTATAAAGTATTTTTTTTGCATAAATAGGTTTTAATTAACTATTCTATATTAGTTAAAAACAAATAATAATTAAACTTATTTTTATAATGTAATATAACTTTATTAAATTTAATAATAACCTAAAATAAAAATAAAAGGAAAATTTACTAATGAAAGCAGTAAACATTGCCAGTGGAAGCAAGGGAAATTGTACTCTTATTCAAAGCAATTTGGCAACAATTTTAATTGATGACGGTTTATCGGTTAAAAACTTAGAAGAAAAATTAAAGCAAATTAATATTAACCCAAACAGTATAGATGCCATACTTTTAACTCACGAGCATAGCGACCATATTTATGGTGTAAAGTCTTTTTTAAAAAAGTACAAAAACGCTAAAGTTTATATTCCAAGTTTTGCACAAAACTATTATATTTCCAGCATAATGACTTTACCAATTCAACAAGTAGAATGGTACACAAATTCAGATTTTTTTATAAAAGATGTTACAATATCTTCTTTCATTTTACCACACGATAGCCATTTCTGTGTAGGGTATAGTTTATATGTTGGCAATAATAAAATTACAGTTGCTACAGACCTTGGCTTTACTTCTGCTGATACTTTAAAAAATTTGGCAGGCAGTGATATTTTATTTTTAGAAAGTAACCACGATGTTGAATTGTTAAAGCGTAATGTAAAATATACTGCACAACTTAAAAAAAGAATTTTATCTAATAATGGTCACTTATCTAATGTGGCTTGTGCAGAAGCCCTTATAAGCCTTGTTAAAACAGGGGTTAAACAAGCAATTCTTTGCCACCTTAGTGAAGAGAACAACACACCAGAACTTGCTTATAATACGGTTAAAACGCTTCTACAAAGGCAGGGAATAATTGAAGGAGAGCATATCTGTGTTGATGTTGCTTTTCAAAATCAAGTTGGAACCTTATTTAATTTTTAGTTTTGTTCCGTTAAATTGTGGTTAAAATTTTGCTTTTACTTAAAAAAGTACAAATTTTTATACGTTAATTAATTATTAAAAAAAGTTAATATATAATTGTAAAAAAAACTAAAAAATAGTATAATATTTGTTAAGGAAAAAACTAAATGAATAAAGATTTCTACACTTTAAAGGATAGTTCAATAGCATATTTTTTCAGCCTAGTTGCGTTATTAGGTGCTAGCATTGCTATGTCAATTTTAATAATAGGGGTGTCTAGTGCTAATGGTGCTCCTGTTACTGAAGTGCAAAACTATGTTAGTTTGCAATATATAAATATGTTTTTGTCTTCAGTAATTTTTTTAATTATTTTTGTTTGCTTAAACAAAAAATTTCAAAAGAATTACCTTGTAGCCAGCAAACTTAAAACAAAGTTTAGTTATAAAATTGCACTTGTTGCGGTGTTGCTTGCAATTATTGTTTTTTGGGGTGGGCTTAACATAACGGGGCTTTATAATCATTTATTTGCTCACATATTTCCAGCAGGTCCTTTAAATCAATTAGAAACAAACAATTTTGGTATTTTTCTTCTTCAAGTTATACTTTTGGGCATTTGTCCTGCAGTGTTCGAGGAACTTGTTTTTAGAGGGATAATTTATAACGGACTTAGGCAAAAATTTTCTGCTGGTGTTGCAATAGTTTTAAGTGCAGTGTTTTTTATGTTAATTCACTTATCAATTTATAAAAGTTTCTATCAAATAATTTTAGGCTTAGTTTTGGGCTTGCTTGTTTATTATACTGGTTCAATAGTGTATGGAATGATTTTTCACTTTACCAACAATTTTATAATATTACTTCTTAATTATATTTCTCCAAATGGTTCGGTGTTTGAACTTGTAAAGAAAGGTGAACTTGTAACTGCTAATTGGGGTGCTATACAAGTTGTTTTAGCAATTTTATTTTTTATATTAGGTATAGTAGCAACCTTTCTAGTATTTTATTTTCTTAGAAAATATACTTTTAAACATAAAAACTACTTTAATTTGGAATCAGGTCCTGCTCCTTTAAATTATGAGGTGGCAGATGCTATAACTATAACTAAAAACAATAAAATGAAACTTTCATCTGGCGGACCAAGCCATATTGTATGGTTTACCTTTGGCATTGCAGGGTTTGTTTTGTTGTGGGTTATGATATCTTGTGGAGTTAAATTATGAATAAAAAACGGTCTTTACTTTTTGATAGCACATTAGTTTATTTTATCTGCTTATTTTGTTTTGTTTTAATGAGGATTATAACTCAGGTGCTTGTAACATATTACCATATAGAAATTAGCGATACATTAGATTTTGTTTTAAATTTAATTTCTCAGTTGGGGTTAATGTTTATAATTCCAACCTTGCTTCTATCTTTATTTCAAAAGCAAAAAATTAAAACAACGCTGTATAACTTTGGGTATGATAAATTAGGTTATAAACCAATAATCATAGCAATTTTGTTGGGCGTGCTTTGCTATTTTTTAAACCATTCTGTTGCAGGCTTTTTTAGCACAATAATTGAAATGACAGGCTTTGAAACTTTACCAAGTATTTCTTCCACCACAAAAGGCTCTACCTACACAACCCAAATGTTTTTAATAAATGTTGTTTCTGCGTGCATTCTTCCCGCTATATGTGAAGAAACCTTACACAGAGGCTTACTTCTTAAAGGTAGTTATAGTTTAGGTGTTACAAGGGCATTGGTGCTATCTTCTGTTATGTTTGGTTTAATGCACTTAAACATAAATCAGTTTTTTTATGCAACAATTTTAGGTTTTATAATTGGCATAGTAGCCATTGCTGGTAAAAACATTATTCCAGCAATGATAATTCATTTTATGAACAATTTCCTAAGTGCTTACTTTAGTTATGCTAGGGCAAATAATTTATTTGGCAGTAAAATTTATAATGGTTATATAAATTTTCTTTTATCTGGCGATAATATGATTATTTTCTTCTTAAAAAACTTTATAGTTCTTTCAGTTTTACTATTTTCAATTGTGCTTTTAATATCTTTACTTTTAAAAGAAACCAGAATAAAAAAAGTTAACAAAATGCTTGGTGAAATTGCCGATATAAATAAGCAATTAAATCCAAACAATCCATACTTACAAAACAATTCTAACTTAATGAATTTACAATTTTTAAACAACCTAATGAAGCAATATAACATTAAAGATATAAACACTATGGTTCTTCCAGAAACCGAAATTAAACGAACTAAGCCAAACGCTTTTCAAATAACTATGATTGTTGCGTGTATTGTGTTAGGTGTAATAACAACTGTTTTTACTTTTGTTTGGGGAATTTTATAAAAGGGTGCTAAGTAAAAAAATAATTGTAAAATAGTTTAGCGTTATTTAAAACTTATAATATATTTTTAAAAGGTGGCAATATGTTTAAAATAAACATTGTATGCACAGGCACATTAAAAGAAAAGTATTATTTATCTGCCCAAAGTGAATATTTAAAAAGATTATCACGCTTTTGCCAAATAAATATTACCGAATTGCAAGAACATTTTTTGCCCCAAAACCCAACAGAAAATGAAATTAAAAACGCACTAGATAAAGAGTACCAACAGCTACTACCTTATTTAAAAGGTAAAATTTTAGTTTGCGACCCAAATGGCGAACAACTTACAAGCGAAGAATTCAGCAAAAAACTAATTAAGTGTTTCGACACAAATAATATAATAACCTTTGTTATAGGCAGTTCTTATGGGCTTAGCAGTAAAATTAAAACTAACACACTTATTAGTTTTTCGAAATTAACATTTCCACATCATTTAATGAGAATTTTTTTAGAGGAACAAATTTATCGTGCTTTTTGCATTAATAGTAATGTTGCTTACCATAAATAATAGTTTTTAAAAATGTTTTAATTTTTGTAACATTAATAAAAATGTTTGTAATTTATTTATAATGCAAATTCTAAAATAATTTATTAATTCTTTAAATAATTTTAAATACCAAATGTAATTAATTTTAAAAGTAGCAATAACATTTTTGTTTTGCTATTTTTTTATAAAAAATATACAAAATAATTAGTGTGTATTTTTTTGTTATTTTGCATATAAAAACAATATGAATATTTATAAAAATTTAAATAACCAAATAAAATGTTTGCAAAAAAACACCCCTTGGTTTACCATAGGCAAAAGTGTGTTAGGTAAAAACATTGTTTGTTTTAAAATAGGCAATGATAAAGGTAAAAAAATTTTTTTGCAGGCTGGTATTCACGCAAGAGAATATATAACATCGTTTTTACTTATTAAAATTATTAAGTATTTAAAACTTTTTCATTTTAATGGTACAGTTTATGTTGTTCCTCTTGCTAACCCAGATGGTGTTGATATTTGCGTAAATGGTTCTAAAAATATTAAAAATAAAAAAATTAAAACTTTGGTTGAAGAATTGCTAAAATATGATAAAAAGGAAAGCTATAAAGCAAATGCCAGAGGTGTAGATTTAAACACAAATTTTAATGCTAATTGGGGTACTGGAAAATATAACAACTTATTATATCCAGCCAGTCAAAACTTTGTGGGCTATAAACCTAACAGCGAACCAGAAACAAAAGCCTTAATTAGTGTTACAGAAAATTTTGAGCCGTTTATAACTTTAAGTTACCATTCTAAAGGCGAACTTATTTTTTGGGGCTATGAAGGACAGAGCAAAATTACAGAAGAAATTCAAAAAAAATATTTAAACTTACTTGTAAAACAAACTGGTTATAAACCTGTTTTTACAAGAAAGAGTAGCGGGGGGTATAAAGATTATTGTTTGTTAAACCTAAATACTGTGGGGTTTACAATAGAGGTGGGAAACGATAGCCTTAGCCACCCAATACCTTTAAGTGAATTAAAAAATATCTTTTTAAAGCATAAAGACCTTGTTTTATTATTACTAAAAGTGTAAAATATAATTATGGATAAAAACTATTATATGTTAAAAGCACTAGAGCAAGCAAAAAAAGCATATAAGAAAAATGAAGTGCCAGTTGGCGCTGTAATTGTTAATAATAACAAAATTATTGCAAGTGCTTTTAATAAAAGAGAAACTTGTCAAAATGCATTATATCACGCAGAAATTTTGGCAATTAACAAGGCCTGCAAAAAATTAAAATCTTTTAGGTTAGATTCTTGCGAAATGTATGTAACTTTAGAGCCTTGCCCAATGTGTAGCGGGGCAATAGTAAATGCAAGGTTTAAAAAAGTTTTTTTTGGTTGCCCAGATTTAAATTATGGTTGCTGTGGCAGTAAATATAATTTTTTGCAAGATAAAAATTTTGAACATTTAGTAGAAGTTGAAGGCGGTATTTTAAGTGATGAATGTTCAACACTATTAAAAACTTTTTTTGTAAATTTGCGTGAAAAGAAAAAACAACAAAAGCAAAAAAATAAATTTAACAAAAACTAAAACATTGACAAATGTTTTGTAAAAAACTAATATATAATTATGAATAATTTTGTTTTAACACCAGAAATATTAACAGAATTTGAATTAGAAACCCAAAATTCTTATAATGTTAGGGCTATTGTTTTGCTTGTAGAAAATAAAAGGTTTAAAGAAGCATATAACCTTAATTTACTTGGCAAACCTATGAAAGATTGGGTAAGAAACGCTGTTAAAAATTTTGAAAATAGATTTGTTACTTTAGAGGAAAGCGATAATCCCTTAGAGGTTATTAAACCATTTATAAGAGATGAAGACTATACAATTGTGTTATTTTCCGATACCCCTGTGTTGCAAGAAAACACAGTACTTGAAGTTTTAGATTACGCAACAACTAAGAACTTAGATTATTGCAAACTCCCAAGAGGTTTTATATTAAAATCTCAAAACTTTAAAGCAAATAAAATAGAAAATTCTGCCGAACCTACTTTTATTAGTAAAGAAGATTTTTATACCTTTTTTGATGGCAAAACTTTAAGCACTTGCAAGCAAATTTTAAAGGAAAGAATTTTAGATATTCACACAAAAAATAAGGTTATAATTCACGATAAAAATTCAACCTATATTGAGTGTAATGTTGAAATTGCACCCTTTGTTGAAATTTATCCATTTAATAGTATAAGGGGTGAGACTAAAATTGAAAAAGATGTAACTTTGTTTGAGCATAACCTTATTGTTAACAGCACAATTTGCCAAAATAACACACTAACAAGCACTTATTTAGAAAATACCATTTTACCTCAAAAAAGTAATTTAGCCCCATTTTCTGCCTTAAAAGAAGAGATAGAAACTGAAAATTTAACAAAAAATAATGAAAACGACACTTTTGATGATGGAGAACCTGATTTATGAAATTAATTGTAGGACTTGGCAACCCAGGTAGCGAATTTAAAAACACATATCATAATTTGGGGTTTGAAGTGATAGATAAATTAGCAAATAAACTAGGTGTTAGCATTAACAAATCTAAAAATAATGCAATGTACACTCAAGCCAAATTTAACGATGAAATTTTATTTTTAATAAAGCCTTTAACTTATATGAATTTGAGCGGACAAGCAGTAAAATATTTCGCAAATTTTTATAAAGTTCCACCACAAAATATAATTGTAATTTGTGATGATATCGACCTGCCAAAAGGTACTGCAAGATTTAGGGAAAACGGCAGTGGCGGAACTCATAATGGCTTAAAGAATATAGTTCACGAATTAAAATCAACCGATTTTCGTCGAGTTAAAATTGGTGCTGGCTATGACCATTCTATAGACCTGAAAGATTATGTTTTGGGTAAAATAGATGAAGAGAGTAGAACACTAATAGAGCCAAGTTTTGATGTGGCAATAGAAAAAATTTTAAATGAAGTTAAGCGTAAAAATTAAATAT
>CAJUBT010000004.1:44051-97900 GCA_910584815.1 uncultured Christensenella sp.
TTTAAACATAAAATAATTTTAAAATTTTTTGCCTTTTATTATTTTGTGTGTAACTCTTAAAAAAGTTTTAAAAATTACATTTTAAAATTTGGAATTATTTAACTAAAAGTATAGTTTATGGAAGAATTAAAAAAGCGATTAAAAGAACTAGAACAATATAAATATAATACTGTTAGCGGTTTAAATGATGGTGAAAAATATTTTTTGCCAAGCCTTTTTAATGAAAAAATTTTAATTATTTGTAATAACTTAGACAGTCTTAACAACTACAAACTTCAGCTAACAGCACTAGGCAAAAATGTTTTAAGTTTAGAAGATTGCCTTCCATTAGTTATTTCTTTAAACGAAACTTCATCCTCAACTTATAAAAACTATTGTAAAACCTTGTCTTGTCTTGCAACAAATAATTACGATGTTTTACTTGTAACTCCTCAAGCACTATTTCAAACTTTGCCACAAAAACAATTTATGTTAAACGCCAGTTTGACCTTTGTTAAAGGTAAACCCTATAAACATTTAGAAATTATATCAAAGCTAACTTCACTTGGCTATACCAACACCGAATTTGTAACAACAGTGGGAGAGTTTTCTGTTAGAGGCGATGTTATAGATATTTTTCCAACAGGGGCATCTAATCCAATAAGACTTTCATTTTTTGATGATGAACTAGAACGCATAAACTATTTTGATGAAACCACATTTAAGTTGCAAGAGGAGCAATCATCTATAACAATTTATTGTCAAAATTTATTTGATAAAAATAGTGTAGATATTAAAGAAATAAGGAACGAGGTTGATAAAAATTTTTCAACTTTAAAGTTAGACAGTCAAAGTTTGCTTAGATTAACCGAAATAATAAACACTCAATTTGAATATTTAGAAAATAATGTTTCAAAAACTTCTAGTGTTTTCTTTTTGCCGTTTTGTAATTATTTTAATTGTAGTCTTTTTAATTATTTGCAGGCAGATACTAAAATTATTATTGATGAACCAAAACTAATAACCGATAAGTTAACAGAGATTGAAGAAAGCAACATTTCAAATTTTTTGGATTTATCTTTAAAAGGCGAATTCTTGCCAAAATCAATAAATTTTTATCAAAAGAAAACAGATATTTTACAAAACATTAAAAATTTTAATTTAATTGCTTATTCCCGTTTAATTTCACAAAACAAAATTTTTAATAGTGAATATTGCCTTAATTTTATATGTTATCAAAATTTAAAATACCAAAATCATTTTGTAGAGTTAACTCAAACTTGCAAAAATTTAAAGCGTAACCATCACACAATTTTGTTAAGTGCAGTTTTACCCTTAACCATAAATAAAATTAAAACTTTTTTTCAAGATGAAAATTTAGATTATGTTGAAATTTCTTCCATCGAAGAACTTAAACAAAATCAAATTAATATAACAACCCAAAACATTCCATTCTCTGCAAATTTTGAAATGGAACATTTTGTGTTGGTTGGTAGCAATGCTTTAAACAATCATCAAGCACTAGAAAAACAATTTGTAAAAACAGAAGAAGTTAAGCCAAAATTTTCTGCCAAGGTGGGAGATTATGTGGTTCATCAGGTGCACGGAGTTGGCAAATATCAAGGTATACAAAATTTAAAACTAACTAATGTCTACAGAGATTATATTATAATTGAATATCGCGATGGAGATATACTTTATCTTCCACCAGAAAATGCCGATATGCTTTCTAACTTTGTTGGGGAAGCAAACCCAAAATGCAATAAAATAGGTGGAACAGAGTTCTTTAAGGTTAAACAAAAAGTAAAAAATTCCATAAAGGAAATGGCTTTCGATTTAAAACAAGTTTACTCTCAACGCTTAAATTCAAAAGGCTTTAAATATTCTAAAGATACCTATTTGCAAACTGAATTTGAAAATGCTTTTCCATATAACTACACGCAAGACCAAATTACCGCTATAAATGAAATTAAAAAGGATATGGAAAGTGGCAAAATAATGGATAGGCTTTTGTGTGGAGATGTTGGCTTTGGCAAAACAGAAGTTGCTTTAGTTACCGCTTTTAAAGCTATTCAAGATGGTAAGCAAGTTGCCATAATTTGCCCTACCACAATTTTATGCGAACAACACTATAACACAGCATTAGGCAGACTTAAAAATTTTATGGTGGAAATTGAAGCCATAAATCGTTTTAAAACTAAAAAAGAACAAACTGAAATTATTCAAAAATTAGCTGATGGAAAAGTAGACCTTATTTGCGGCACACATAGGCTTTTTAGTAAAGATGTAAAGTTTAAAGATTTAGGCCTTATAATTTTAGATGAAGAACAACGCTTTGGTGTAGAAGATAAGGAAAGGTTAAAAAATCTTAAAAAAACTGTAGATGTATTATCGCTTTCTGCAACTCCAATTCCGCGAACTTTATATATGTCTTTGGTCGGTATAAGGGATGTTAGTTTCTTGTCAACTCCTCCAAAGGAACGCAAACCAATTCATACAATGGTTGTAGACTATTCTAACTCTATTTTAGTTTCTGCTTGTAAAAAGGAACTTGAACGGGGCGGACAAGTTTTAATTGTATATAATAGGGTGGAAAGCATTTTAAATTTTTATGCTAAAGTAAAAGAACTTTTGCCAGATGTAAACATAGGTGTTGCACACGGTCAAATGAGTCCTAAACAATTAGAAGATGCAATATACAATTTATATTCCCGTAAAACCCAAATTTTAATAAGCACAATATTAATAGAAAATGGTATTGACCTTCCATATGCAAACACTCTTTTTGTTATAGATGCCGATAAACTTGGCTTAAGCCAACTATATCAGTTAAGAGGCAGAATTGGTAGAAGTAACATCGAGGCGGAAGCATATTTTAGTTTTACTAGCAACAAAACTTTAACAGAAGAAGCTTATAAACGCCTAGATGCTATTATGGAATTTAGCGACTTTGGCAGTGGCTATAAAGTTGCCCTCAGAGATTTAGAAATTAGAGGGGCAGGAGATGTGCTTGGTAAAATGCAACACGGACATATAGAGCAAGTTGGGTACGATATGTATATAAAACTTCTTAATGAAGTTGTTAGTGAAATAAAAGGCGAAAAAATAACAGAATTGAAAGAAATAAAAGTTGATATTTCTTTAAATGCTTATCTTCCAGAAACTTATATAAAAGGTAACGAACAGCGAATTGCCTTTTATACTAAAGTAAGCAAAACACAAAATTTGAACGATTTTAACAATTTAATTGAAGAAACAAGAACAACCTATGGTGAATTGCCAAAAAGTGTTATGCAACTTTGCATAGTGGGTTTAATTAAAAACACAGCGCAACAATTGGGCGTAAAACGGGTCGTTTTAAACAATTTTGAATGTAAAATTATGTTTTATAGCGAAATTTTACAAACTCCTTTTTTTCAGGAATTATCTAAACCTTCAACACAATATGTTTTAAGTTGCGAAAATATGCCAATAATAAAATTACTAAATAAAGAAAATATGGAAAAAACGCAGGAAAGTTTAATAAATTTCTTGCATAAATTTACGCAAATTAAAAATAAATAATTGCATTATTAGTTATTTTAATGTATAATTTAACTTGCTAAGTTGTATAACTATGCTTTTTATACTTTTTAGTAATAATAATTTTGCAAATAAAAAAATAAATTAAATTTAATTTTTTTTAAAAATTAAAGCATATGGCTTTATAACTTTGTTTTGCCATAAGCAAATAATATTATAATTATTTTGTTCTTTTAGTAAAAAAAGTTAAAGCGACACTTAATAATTTTAACAGGAGTTTTAAAATCGTGAAAAAGAAACTAGCAACATTGTTTATGTTTGTGTTTATGTGCTTATGTTTGTTTACTGGCTGTAATTTATGGCGTAGCGATGGCTATGCAAATTTAAATGCCATTGTTGCAACAAATGGGGATATTTCTATTACTCGCGAAAGTTTAATAACCGCTTATAATAGTTCAGGTTATTATTACGATCAATATTATGGTTACACCCGTAAAGAAGCAATTGAACGCACAATAGAAAGTTTAATTAATAGAGAATATTTATTAAGATATATAGCCCAAATTGCAGAAAAAGACACCCAGTATCAGTTAACAAAAGCAGAAGAATATGCTGTTATAAAAGAAACTTGGGAGTACATCGACACTTCAATAACAGCTATTGTTGAACAAACTCGTAAAGAACTTGGTTTAACTAAAGATGATTTATCTACCGAAAGTGAAGATACTTCATCTGGTAATAATTCAACCGATTATAAACAAAAAGATGGCTACACCAAAAAATTTGTTTCTGGAACTCTTACAACTCCAAATGGAACAAAAAATGTTGCAATTAAAACTATTGTAAAAGATGATAATGAATATGTTCCAGAAGTTTTACCTTCCTTATATAATTATCAAGTTAATTTAAAAAGTTCAAGTAAAGATTATAAACGCACTGTTTGGAATAGATATATAACAATTTTAAAAGCAAATCAAAAAAGTTATAAATACGATGATATGTCCGATACTGCTGTGTTTAACAGAGAATTAGATAAAACTTATAAAACTAATTTAGAAAATGCAAAACTCAAAAAATTCGAAAATATTTACACTCAAAACTTTGGTTTAGAACCATATCCAGATTATGTAGAAAATGGCGAGAAAGTTGACCTATATTACGTAAACGATAAAACTTTGCAAGATATAATAACAAAATATCAAAAAACATATAATAGCAATAAAGAACTTTACAATTTAAGTAAAGCAAATAGTAACATCGTTACGGAAGAAGAAATTAAAAATAACTACTATAATTTAGTTACAAATTCTTCTAATAGAGAAGAATACCTATATTATGGTAACCCTCAAGAAGATGAAACATTATTAACTTGCATTCATATCCTAGTAAAATTAAGCGAAGAACAATCTGCTCAAATAACAGCAATAGATGAAAATCCTTTATATAAAGAACCTATTGGAGATGGCACAAGCGATAAAACAATTGCTGACATATTAAAAGCAGAAGTTCGTTCTCAAGAAAATACTAAAGCCTTTTATAGAACTTACAACGAAGAGGGCAAGGTAACAGAAAGTAAAACAGGCACAAGTGTAAAAGAAATTTATAAAGAAATTTTAGAAAAAATTAACACACAAGTTTCTGCACCCCCTGGCACAGCAGATTATGTAGAACAAGTAGTTAAAATTTTTGATGAATATATCTACACCTATAACCAAGATACAGGCATTATTAATGCAAAGTTTGATTATATAGTAGGCACTAAAACCAGTGCTATGGTTAACAGCTTTACAGAAGTTGTAAGAAAACTTTACAATAATGGTGAAAAAGATTTTAATAAAACAGAAGATCAAGCCGACTATAATAAAGATGTAACCCTAATGTTTCCAAATGGGGTTGGCTTTGCTGGAGCAATTAGTGCACCTTTCTTAGAAGTAGCAAGCAACTATAGTGGTTATCACATTGTTTTATATACAGGAACTTTAAATAATATAGAAGCAAATTCATTAACTATAGACAATGTTTTTGAAAAATTAAGTTCAACAAAAACATCAATAGCCTATGGACAAACCTTATTTGAATTTGTTTACGATAAAGTTATAAAAGACACTTATAATGCCTATCAAACCAATCTTGTAAATTCAATTATGCAAAACAAAACACAATTAAATTCAAGTAACTACTCCGATTTATTAAATGGTTAGTTATATGCCTAAACTTACCTATTTTTTGATAGGTAAGTTTACTGCTATATAAAAATATTATAACACCACAACATTTCGTTTTAAAAGGAGGAATAATGGCTACTAAAAAGGTTAAAGATGAAAATTCTTTAAACATTGATGTTGCAGAGAATGAAAATAACATAAAATCAGCCGCTGAAAATGAACAACTAAACAAAACAACAAAAAATAAAAATAGCAATGTCAAAAAAAATAAAGAAGATGCTAAACAAAATATTGCAACTAAAAAAATAAGTAAAAAAACAAATGGCAGTGTTTCCACATCAAATTCAAATGCCACTATTACCTCTAAAACAAATAAAAAACGAAAATTATCAAATCCTGTTTTAATAAAATTATATTACAAAAAAAATAAACTACGCAAACTACGCAAAAACTATGGTGCAAACTTTAGCGATGTTGCACACTATAGTATAACAGAAAGTTTATCTAACAGATATTCATTAAATAAGGCAGAAGAGCACGAGCAAGAAGTTAAAAAACACGGAAGCAAAAACAAAACTAAAAAAGAAAACAGGAAAAAGAAATTATTAAATTTTTTGTATTTTGCATTAAACATTCTTGTAATTGCGGTTGTGCTTGCAATTCAGTTATCTAGCGAACCAAACCCTAAAGACAGTATAACGGTTATATTATCGGCCAATTGGTGGTTTTTACTCTGTGCCTTACTTATGTTTGTTATAACCATAATTGCCGACCAAGCACGATGTTCTGTTTTAATGCGTAAAGCCACTGGCAGATTTAGAATTAACTTAAGTTATAAAATTGTTGCTGTAGGTAGATACTACGATGTTATTACTCCCCTTAGTGTTGGTGGTCAACCTTTTCAGGTTTTCTATGCCAATAAATACGGCGTTAAAGCAGGCGATGGAATTTCTGTTATAACTGCAAAATATGTGTTTCAACAAATAACATACTTTATTGTTGTAAGTTACATATTATTCCGTAACTTATTCAAACACACCCTTATAAATTCTGGTGTTATTGCAGGTAGTGTAGAAGATGGGCTTGTTTCAACATTAAGTTGGATAGGTTATTCAGTTACCGCAGTTGTGCTGTTTACATTAATTTTTATGGCTCTTAACAAAAGGGTTGGCTCAAAACTAGTGGCTGGCATATTTAAACTTTTTAGTAAAATTAAAATAGGCAAATTTAAAGTTATTAAAGACTATAATAAGTCTTTCATAAGCACAATGAAAACAGTAAACTCTTGGCAAGAAACAACTAAAAAATACTTTCACTCTTGGTGGGTTATTTTAGTTAACATAATAGCAGCCTTGCTTTGTATGTTTGCAAATTATACAATTCCTTTCTTTATTTATTGCGCTTTTGCTGGTTGGCAACCAGAAGTTTGGATTAACATTGTAACAATTGCTGTTATGGTTGAACTTTCTTCAGCCTTTAACCCAATTCCTATGGGTATTGGAACTGCCGACTTAGGCTTTAAAGTTTTATATGGGGCTTTGTTTGCCTTAGCTGGTGTTTCAACTGCGTTTATTTGGGCATATATTATTTGGAGAGTTTTAGTTTATTATATTTACATTATGCAAGGTCTTTTTATAATTACTTACGATTATGCTATAGGTAATAAAAAACTTGCCAAATATAAGGATTTTTGGCTATTGCCATTTAAAGAACGCTGTAAAGTTAAAAAAGACAAATTTATAAAACGAAACAAATAGTTTTATAAACAAATAAATAACTTTATAAAATTAACCTTATTTTTAGGGTTAATTTTTTTTTATTGCTTTTAAAATTTAATTATAATAAAAAATATAATAATAAATATTTAAATCTTTTTAAAAATATTTAATAATATTTAAACTAAAAGTTAAAAATAAATAAGAAATAAAAAAATGTTTAAAAAATAATAACTAGAAAATAATTATCTGTATGAAAAATATTTTAACTTTTTTAATTTTAAATAAAAAACAATCACTCTTATTAAAAATAGTTTGTTCCTTTGCAATGCTTGCACTGTTGCTAACTAGTTTCTTAGTTAATAAAAGTACATACAATTTTTATGATGTTTTTTTCTGTAACAATACATCAACATACTGTTATATTTATAGCGAGGAAGATTTTAAAGAAAACCTAACTGCTTTTAATAGTAATAAACAACTTATTAATTGCGTAAAAAATGGCTCTAAATGGTTCGTAAACTTTAACAATAAAACTGTGCTACAAAATATAAAACCACCTCAATATAAACAAGTTACAGGCAATTTTAGCCCTACAACACTACAAAAAGCTTTAAAAAAAGTTAAAGCAAAACTTGTTAAAGTTGAAAATTATAATAACATTAAAATATTGTTTTTTTACACTCCAGTTTGGCAAGATTATAGGCAAATTGAAAATTATAAAATAAACCTACAAATAGCAATAAATTCTTCTTCAACAACAATAGGTTATCCAATGATATATGGTTCTTTTTAACCTAAAATTACTTTTTAAAAAATATGTTTAAAAAAAAATGTATTGGCAACAATTTTTGTAGGAGGTTAAAAAGAATGACTAAACAAAATGTAAAATATTTTTTCTTACGATTTAGAAGAGTGCTTATAGCAAGCGTTGTATGCCTAATTGCATTGGCAATAATAAGTGTGGTTGCAGTAAAAACAGCTCAGAATGCAAAACTTAAAAATGATGGTTCTGTAAATGTTTCCACTCCATCAGCAGTAACATTTATTATGCCTATTAAAGATGGTGTTATAACTAAAGAATTTTCAAACACTGCCCTAAAGTATAATGTAACTTTAAAACAATGGGAAGCACACAAAGCTGTTGACATAAAAGGTGCAGATAAGGCAGATGTATTAGCCGTATATGGCGGGAAAGTTGAAAAGGTAGACAATACTTACTTAAAAGGTAACATTGTAACAATTTCTCACGCAAATGGCTTAAAAACAGAATATTCTTCATTAGACAATGTTACTGTTAAAGCAGGCGACACAGTTAAACAAGGCGATAAAATTGGCACTGCTTCTACAACAGCAAAATGTGAAGCTAGCGAAGGAGATCACTTACACTTAGAAGTTTACTTGAATAACCAAAAAGTAGATCCATTGCTTTATTTAGTTACAGGCGATAAATAATGTTTTTCTTTTAAAGCTATTTAACAAGAAGTTGTTTTTTTAAAAAATTAAAGCTTGTACTTTTTAACATTTATTGTGCTATTTGTAAATTTCTAATGTTGTTAAATAATAAATATATTTTTAAATGGGGTAAATTAACATATTGCAAAAAAAATTACTTTGCAAATTGCTAATTTACTTTTTTATTGTTTTAATTATTAGGGTGTGAATGTAAAATTTAATTTTGCATTTATATTTAAATGTAATTGCAATTTTAATGTTTATCTTAATATATTTTAAATTGCAATAGGTTGTAAATGCCGTATAATTTGCTTTACTTAATTTATTAAATATTATATAATATAATAACTAAATATTACGGAGGGTAATTATGACAATAGATAGAGTTAAAGAATTGTTAGCAAATCAACTTAATGTTGAAGTTAATAAAATAAATGAAAATTCAAGAATAGTAGAGGACCTTGGAGCAGATTCTCTTGATATGATAGAGATGCTTATGGCTCTTGAAGAAGAATTTAGCATTAGCGTTCCAGATGACCAAGCTGAAGGTTTAAAAACAGTTGGGAATGTGGCAGATTTTATTGATAAAGCCTTAAAATCTAACGCAGATAAGAAATAATTTTAAGTTAAAAACACCTAAATTTTAAAGTATTTTTTACCTTAAATTATAAATAAACTTTGTAGAAAAAAGGTTATTTTTTTATTATAAAAAACATATTTTTCTTTCTAAATTTTTAAAAAATAACAAAAAAAATTAATAAAACATTGCTTTTTTTAATAAAAAAGGGCAAAAATTAAACTTGTAAAAGAAGTAGATTTAATTAAATTTGCTTCTTTTTTTATGCTTTTTTCAAAAAATATATTAAAATTGAATTAAAAATTAACATATATTTTTTTAAAAGTAGTTAAATTCTTTAATTTTTAAAAGGCAATTTATTAATAAAAATCTATTTAAAAGTTAAAATTTAATTATAAACTTATATTTTTATAAAAAACTGTTTTAAAATAGGTTATTTATATTTAATTAACTCAAAATTTTTGTTTTTAGTTAATCAATTTAACCTTAAAATATTTCATATTTTATTGGCTTTTATTAACAAGTATTATAATAAAAATTTGTTTTATTTTAATTATTTTTTTGAGTAAAAAATTACATTTTTAGTTAAAAAAACAACAAAAATTTTATATTTTTGGCATAAACTTAATAAATTTAATCAATTTTCTACATTTTTTAACATATTTTTTTAAAACCATTCATATCTTTTTTAATATAAAAGGTGTTTAAAAAAATATGAAACAAGACATAGAAATAAGAGTTTTAGAAGAAGCTGAATATATTTTGAAAGAAAAACTTACTGTTAGAGCTGTAGCAAAAATTTTTAATATATCAAAAAGTACAGTACATTACGACTTAAGTTATAGGCTTAAAAAGATTAACAAATTGCTTTATGATAAAGTAAATAAATTGCTAAAATTTAATTTATCTGTAAGGCATATAAGGGGCGGTCAAGCAACAAAATTAAGGTATAAAAAGGATAAAGATAAAGTAAAAAAATAAATATTTACAGTTACAGTTTTAGTATGCATTTCTTATGCAGTTTTTGTGCATAAATTGTGCATAATTTTGCTTGCATTTAAGTTTTATTTTTTAAAAAATTTTTATAAATATATTATAATAAAAAACGCTACATATCAGCAATTTACTGTAATGTAGCGTTTTTTACTTATAAAAATCTTATTTAATTTTTATCAAACAAATATTTGTTTTTAAATTTATAAGTTTAAATAATAATGCATAAAAATGTTGGTTAAAATAAACAAAAAAAATCAAAAAAAATTATTAAAAGTTTTTTTATAAAAAAATATTTTAAAATACCGCAAAAAACTACCATAAAACCTAGTATTTGATTGACACTCTTGCCTATTATTATTTATAATAATTTATATTATAATGCTAGATTAATAAATAAATTAAAAATCGACATAATAGGGTTAGGTGTAATATGAAAAAAGTATTTGTATTTTTATCAGTAATTATGTTTGCTTTAACAGGTTTTATGTTTGCTTGTAACGATGATAAATATGCTGATTTAACAATCAGTGTAAATTCTATCACGGATACAAAAACAAATTCTGTATTGCCATATGATGCAGAAGGTGGTTACTATGTGGTGAACTATGGAGATAGTTTTAACATTAACGCTAGCGTTAGTTGTTCTAGCGACATAAACAAAGCGTTAAAGTTTACCTCTCTTAATGCCGATACAATTAGCCATAAGGCTGGTGATGTAAACACTGGCAATGGTACGCGTGCTGAATTTAAAGCTGAAATGCCTTCCTATAAAGGTGTGGTTTCAATTGAAATTCAATCAGTAGAAACTCCTCGAAACAGTAAAATTATTAATTTTAAAGTAATTTTGCCTGTTGCGGAAATTCATTTGCCAGAAAAACCTTTGGCTGTTACTTATGGCATTGATGTTGATATAAAAGAACAAATTACATATATAGCTAAAAATACTAACCCTAACGATAAAGGCTATCAAACTAACGAGAAAGATATAACTACCGAACTTAACTCTTTAAAATTATCTAACGGTAAAGAATTCTCTCTAACAAAAAAAGATGAAAATGTTGAAGAATACTATTACAGAAATTCAGGTAAAGATATTTTAGCTTTTGTTGTTAAAAATGGTGTAATTGAAGTTTGTGACCAATCGATAAATGGAACTGTAGATGTTACAGTAAAATCTACAAAATACAACGATTATTGGGAAAATTTTGATAAAGAACTTGCAACCCCAGATGAACTTGTTGAAATTGAAAATAATGAAAAATTAAAAGACACAGCAACAATAGCTGTTATTAAACCTATTTCTTTAAATGATATTTCTTTTGTTAGTGGGCAAATGGCATATGGTGATTACGATAACGATGGAAAAATTAACACCCCTAAATTTAATGCTAATATGCTTTTAAACTCATCTAACTCTTATAAAAATGGAAGCAACGAATATTATTATTCTTTTGAAAATTTAATTATTAATGTAAAAACAGAAACAAAAATTGCAATGGAAGGCGTTGTTGGAGATTATGTTTCAATAACCAACCAAACATTTAAAAGCGATGAAAATGTTCTAGACATTACTAATCCTGCAAGATATATTCCTACTGTAGATTCAAAAACTGGTAAAACAATAGCTTATACAGGCACTATGCAATTAAAATCTAAAAATTCTGGAATAAACTATGTAGACCTTGTTATTTATTTTAGCGATTTTGCAAATAAATTAGAATTTTCTTTTTCTGACCTTTACTATAAATATTTAATCGGCTTAAAAGCAGCAGAATTTGATGCTGTTCCAGAAAATGCAAGAACCACAAAATTAGTAATAGATTCTACAGCTATTGCTCAAGATATAGCAGCAGAACAAGATGGGGCAGAAATAAGCAACAATAATGCAACCATCAAAATTTACGATAACTATGTTAACAGAACTTATGCAGAATATGGCTCTAAAATTGGAACTAAATTAATTCTTTCATCTGGCGCATCAAGTGCAAAAATTAAAGATGAAAACAGAACTATAAGAGTTTATGTTAGCGATGAAGAAGCTGGCGATTTAAATATAAATGATTACCTAATTTTCCGTAACGAAAGTGGAACTCTTTTCACTCCAACATACGATAGCAAAATTTCAAAATATTGGTTCGATTTAAACCCTCAAACTGATGGAGAATTCTTTTACATAAAAGCAAGAAGCAGTAATATGGCTGTTAATGCAAATTTCCGTATGCAGTTTGAAAACTTAATTAAAACTACAATAACAACTTTTGATGGAACAGAAATTCCATCATTATCTGCTTTTGAAACTTCAACAGAACCAAATGCTTTACGCAATTTGTTATTCTCTTTTAACGCAAAAACTGTTAAAGGTGTTGATAATATTGAAGTTTTAACAAAAATCACAAAAAATGGTGAAGATGCTTTTTATAAACTAGATAAAACTCACTTAGAAGAAAATAGCTTTTATAGCAAACTTGTTTTACGCCAAAACACAAATCAAAATATTAACTCTTCTAATGGAACATTAATTGCTTTCCTAACAAACTTAGATGTTGATGTTCAAGACCTTGAAATAAGTGTTGAAAACGATGAAATTGCAAAACTATTCATTTTTGATGCACTAGAAAATGGTGGAAGATTTGAAGGTGCTTTTGATACTTCAAAAGCTGAATTACAAGGCACAATAAGCATTGTTGGCTTAAAAATAGGAAAAACAAAACTTACAATTTCTTCTGCAAATGGTTATGTTGCAGAAGTAGAAATTGAGGTTGTAAATGAATTTTCAGGTTTCTCTCTTTCTTTGCAAGAGACTTCTGGCAGCAACCAAATAATTTCTCAAAGCAACCTTGATAAAACTCACGATGAAGTTAGTGGCAATTACGAAGTTAAAGCAAAAGTGAAGGGTACATTTAACATTCTTTATTCTTCAACAAGTGGAGATAGTGGTGTTTATGATGTAAACTTTATTGCAAATAAAAGTGTTGCAAACATTAATAAAAAAGGTGTTGTTCAAACTGTTTCAGAAGGCATAACCAATGTTTATATTCAGGTTTCATACTATAGCTTTGAATTCGTAAATGGTTATGTTCAATGGGTAGAAAAAGTAGAAGAAAAATCTTTTGAATTAGAGGTTTATGTCCCAGCAAAGAGTATTAAATTCCAAGATAAATATTTAGATGTTTATGACTACAACTCCCTAGGTTACGAATTTAAAGACCTTTCTAGAGTTGTTGTAGCTGTTGTTGTAAAAGATGAAAATGCAACAATAGCAAAAAAATTAGATGAAGTTACAGAATATTCATTGGCGGCTAACTTCCAAAATAACCTTGTTGGTGCAGATGGTGTATACGATGCTTATTTAGGCCCAAACCAAATAATAGCAAAGGTTTATGTTACTGTAAGAGTAACTGAATATGGTCATCCATTTGTTGATACTTGTGAGATTACAATTCGCCGTGCCCCACAAGTGCAAAGAATTAATGTTAGTGTGTTTGATAATGGCACAGAAAAGAAAGTAGATAGAGATGCAAAAAATGAAGATGGTTACTATGTAGCAACAAGAAATGGTAAAACTTTAACTTTTGCAACTTCAATTATTCCAACAGAAAAGAATGTTTTTGTAGATGATTTAGTAGTAGTTTTATATGCTCGTAAAAATGATTCTACAATAGATAAAAATAAAGATGCTGCTAACTTAGCAAACATATCAAGCATTGTAGAGGCAGATAAACAAAGAATTATTATTAATGGACAAGATTTCTTTGATGTTAACATTGGTAACTTAGAACCAGGAGAATTCTTTATTGTTATATACGCAAGAGATAGTATGACAAATAAAGATAATGGCGACCTTTACTTTAAAATTCGTGTTCGTGTTACAAATGGTTCTATAGAATATCCATACGAAATTGAAAATATTGCCGACTTAATTGGCATAAATGAAGATTCTTCAAAACACTATGTTTTAGCAAATAACATAAGTCTTGCTTCTGTTTCCGATTGGGAACCTTTAAACACTTTAACTGGAACCTTAAATGGCTATAACGATGGCAGAAGATTAGATGAAGAAACTGGTGAAGAATTTGAACAAGGAAAGGGAACTTTCTATTCTATAACTAATTTAAGAATTGGTAGCATACGCAGTGAAAGTGTTGGCTTGTTTAAGAGCATTGACAAAGGTAATTCAACTTTTGGTGCAGTAATGAATTTATCGCTTGGGGTTAGTGCAATTAAATTAATTAACGCAGATACTAAAGGCATTGCAGGCGTTAACATTGGTGCAATTGCAGGTGTTAACAATGGTATAATTTATAACTGCTCGGTTAAAATAAACAACATTCAAGTTGTTGGTTTAAAAATTAATGCTGCAATTGGCGGTATGGTTGGCTTAAATGCTGGCGCAATTTATAACTTTGCAAATTCCTATGGTAATGCAACAATCAACTTTAAAGAAGGGTTAGCCTTAGATAGTGGCATAGATAAAATTATAACAATTCCATCAGCAAATGAATGTTTTGATTATGTGGTTTCTAAAAACCCAGTAAATGTTAATATGACTATTTCAGATAGTGCTAATAGTTATGTAACAGTTGGTGGTATTGCTGCTGTAAGCAATGGTTTAATTAACGGCTTGTTTGGGTTATACACAAACAAAGTAGGTCAAGGTGGAAATAAAGTTACTTATGTAACAAGTTTCCAAAGTCAAGGCATAGATGTTACTGCAAACATAAATGTTGGCAGCACAGCAGGCATAATTCAAAACGATAAAAGCGTTATTGGTGGCGTTGTTGGCGTTATGTTAACAGGCGCTCAAGTGCTTAATGTAAGTGCAGAAGGTCAAATTGGTGAATATAACAAACAAACAAATGCTCTTGTTGGGGCAAAGAATAATGTTGGTGGTGTTGCTGGACAAATAGAAGGTGCAACAATAGAAAATGTAACTTCTAGTGTAAGAGTTAGAGGTCAAGAAAATATTGGTGGTATTGCAGGTTCTTCTAAAGGTGCAAAAATTAATTTTGCTAGAACAGAGGCTTTAGAAAGTTTAACAGGAAACAATCAAACAATGTTAATTGGTAGCAATAATGTTGGAGGTATTGTTGGGCTTGTTCAAAATGGAGAAACTAATACTCAAATTAAATTTGTTTATTCTTATAGTTTTGTAAACAAATTTAATACAGACTACATTGGTTATGGCGATATTTATTCAAACAATGCAGGCAATGGTTCAGCCTTTGGTGGTTTAATTGGTGCTTCTACTATAGATGCAGATAATTTAATAATTGAATCATCCTATTCAACCTTTAACATTAATGTTATTGGCAATGGTGCTAATGTTGCAGGTCTTATTGGTTATGTACAAAACGATAGTGCATTATTGCAAATTAAAGATGTATTCTTTATTGGTGTGTTAAACAACACAGCAAACACAGAAGATGTTGTTTCAAAAACTAGTTGGTTATATAACAGTGTAAGTGGGGCAAACAATGTTAGCGGCTATTATTATTACTATCTTTTAACTTATGCAAACAGCCAAGATAAATTTGCAACAACTGGCTATGATTGCTTTATTATACAAAGTAGCGAAGATGTTATGAGCCCAAGTGGTTCCTTCAATCCAACCACTCAAGAAAATGCAAGTAGACCTATAGAATTTAACGAAGTTCTATCTTTAGTTTACTATAGTGAAACTTCAGAAGGTACCTACAAAAGAGATACAAAAACTTTGCGTGTTCCTTGCTATGCTAAGAGCAGCACATTATTTAACTTTATTAAAGAAGTTCCAGATTCTATTTCTGTTACAACTTTAGGCAAATCTGCAATAACTGAAAATGGAAACTTTAAATTAGAATTTAAATATAACGGAAATAGTAAAGAAAACTACTATTATTCATTGCAAGAATCAGATGGCAGTTATGTTTTAATTTTAAATTATGCTTTATTAAAGAATGTGTTTACTTACCAAGAATTATTTAGCATTATTCCTAACCCAGATATTAATGGCATTTTAAACATTTTAGTTCAATCAAATAGCAGTAATATAGATGTTTCTAGAGATGATGGTATAATCATAAAAGGCACTGGTATATTCTATTTAACCTTTATAGTAAGAGAGAATATTTCAGCTCGCCAAGATGTAAAAATTATTGTTGTTAAAAACTTTGATGAACTCTTAGTGGGTAAAGATACAAACCTTGTTTCAAGCTATTTCTCTAGTTTAGAAAATCCTAACGACCTACCAGTAAGTGCAGAACCTCAAAACATATTTAATGTTTATGCTGAATATGTAACCGAAAAATTAGCTGGAAATAAACATAACTACAACCTAGATTATTCAAAGAAAAATCCTCTTGTAGAAATAAGCAACGGTGATATTTACAGCCTAGATTTTGAAGTTTATTATAACAAAGATGGAAAGACCGATTTTGACTATGTAGGCATAGAAAGTGGAGAATATAGCCTTATTAACGGTGCTATTAAATTCAATGCAGTTGGTTTATACAAAATTATTGTAAGTGTTAAATTTGTTCAAGATGGCAAAACCTTCTTCTTCACAAATGAAGATTGGGTAATGTTCTTTAATGTTTATGCAGGTGCAAGAAACATTGCCTTTAACCAAGCAAAAGATATTTGGTTACAAGGTGAAGAAATTTACGATAAACTTGTAGCAATGCTTACAAGTGATATGGGAAGCTTTGAAGAACTTGCTGTTGTTATTGAAGATAGTGATGGCGAAGTTTACGATTATAATAACCCAGAAGATGCTAACTTTATTCCATTTGAAATTAGCATAGATAAAACTTCAGTTCAAAACGATGTTTACTATTATAACTTTGTTATTGGTGTAAAAAGAGATTTCCGTAAAGTTACAGAACCAGTTGAATATACTTTAAAAGTTTACGATGCAAATGGTAAATTGGAAAATACTCCTGCAACAATTAACCTTGTTATAGCACCAAGAAAAATAAACAGTGTTTCCGGTATTCACTATGCATATTCTCAAACTGTTTCTAAAGTTGAAAATGTGGGTAACACAAACATTTCTGGTGGAAATGTTGAAATTGAAGGTGGCAGAGAAGATAACTATGCATATTCTTTTACAAGTCAACCTAAAAACACAATTATTGCAGGTGGCGAAGGTCTGTTTGTTATAGACATTAATCCATACTATGCAAACATCAAAAATGTTAAAATAGAATCTAGCCTTGGAGCAGAAAGTGGCTATGCATTACAATTTGTTCAACTTGTAAAAATTTCAGGCTCAACAAATGTTGATAATAAGGGAGATAACTACTATATCTATGCTCCATTAACTCAATCAACAGGCGCAAATGGAATGTATTTGAATTTATTCTCATACATTCCAAGAAGCGTTGCTACATTAAGGTTTACAGATTCAACAACTTCAAAAATAGAGTATGTAAAACCTGGTGCCAATAAAATAGAATTTTCCGATTATGTTTTTGGTGGCGATATTGGCATTGAAGCAGATAAAAACGATTACTTAGATACAGGTAGATTATTTATTAAAACAATTGCTCCTACATATTTAAAGGAAGCAGAAAACTTTAATGTAACCGTAACAATAACTTATAGTGCAATAAACGAAGAAAACGAAATGCAAGATTATTCTTATGAATATAATCATAGCATTGTAGTTGAATCTATGCCTGGTTTTAATATGAGCATACAGCACGAAGGTGTTGAACGCGACATTATTGCTTATACCGAAAATAACGATCCAGACTGGCTAGACATTGTTCCAACAATCGACCCTGGCTATACCTATGAAGAACTTACAGCAAAAATTTATCTTGATAATCCAGATAACGACTTTGGTCAAGGTGCAGTTGTAGATGGCTACTTCCGTATAGAAAAAGTTAAAACAAATAATGGCAGAGAAATTTATAGGTTAATGCTAGATAAAAAGGTAAATAAAGCTGGTTTTAAAATAGAAATTAAAACCGTTGTCCGAGTTTCAGTTGATGGCTTTACAAGGCAACAGGTTTACACCGCAACAATAAGAGTTGTAGATGTGGTTATTTCTAACATAGATATTAAAGATGCCGATGTAAATGGTAACTTCAAAATTACAGTTTCAACCTCACGCCAATTAAAAGCCAGAATTATTGGCTATGGCACTCAAAAGAATATAGAAGAAGCAGAAAATAGAATTTCAAGGGCTGTTTCTAGTGAAAAAGTTGGCAATGTAGAAAACGACATAAATTACTATTGGACAGTTAAAAACGAAAAAAGCAACAAATACTATGTTCCAGTAGAAGATGTTGATGTTCGTCCATATCTTCCATTCTTAGTTAAAAAGGTTGCAATTTCTAACGATGAAACAGAAGTAGAAGTAGACTCTTCTTGCTTAGGTTATAATGGCTCTGATACCTATAATTTCAAAACTAAAAATAAAATTATAGTTCTTGAAGGTTCAACAGAAGCTGGCAGTGTTGATATGAGGCTTTCAATATCCTATGTATACACAGCAAATGGCGGCATTGCATTTATTCCAAACGATATTATAAGCACCAAATATACTGCTGAAAAATACTTTACAGTTGTTGTATCAGAAGATAGCAACGAAGATAACCCTTACCCAATTTATGATGAAGAAGATTTAATTGAAATGTCTCAAGCAAATGAAGGACATTACATTTTAATGAACAACATAACAATTTCTCATCATACAGCATTGGCAGCAAATTTTGAATCTTTTGATGGTAATAACAAAATAATAACAATAGAAAGCTTTAAATATAGCACCGATATTGCTGGCACAAGTTCAAACTATACAATTAATATGGGCTTGTTTAACACAGTTAAAGCTGGCACAATAATTAAAAACTTAATTGTAGCCTTACCAGCAACTAATGAAGATACCCCAATGAATTTAACAAATTATACAACTGTTAATTTTGGTGGCTTATGTGCTATAAATAATGGTATAATTACTAACTGTGATGTAATTTCAACATTTAAACCAAATGCAAATGGTAAACCAAACGAAATTACATTAAAAACATATGAAAATGTTAAATATACACTTAATATTTCAACAGGAATAATAGTAAGCAATAAGGAAGTTGTTGCAAATATTGGTGGTCTTGTAGGCATTAACAACTCAACTGGTGTTATAACCAACTCTCGTGTTGGTAGAGACCAAGTAGAAATTTTATATGTTTACGATCAAGAAGCAACAGTTGTATATCCATCTCCATACAATTTAACTGCGCCTATAACTGCAATTCGTTTACAAGGCAGAGGAAATGTTGGTGGTTTTGTTGCAACTAATAATGGAACAATTTCAACAAGCTATGCTAAAAATATTCAACTAGAAGTTTTATCTAGTTCAACTCAATATATCAAAACTGGTGGTTTTGCAACCATAAACTCTGGCTTTATTTATGGTTCATATTCAGCAGGTTGGGAAGAAGAAAATGGACCAGATCGCCCATCTAGTGTAAGTTCAGCAAATCGTAAATTAGGTGGTGGTGTTTACACTTCTGGTTTTGTTGGTGGTTTTGTTTATGAAAATCAAAACTATATTGAAGATTGTTATTCTAACATTAATTTAAGTGGAGATTTAACTTTTGCAGGCAACACAAACTTTGTAAGCAATTGGAAACAATCTCACGGTGGAATTCACTTCATATCTCCAGCAACTGGTGGCTTTGTATTTTCAAGCACAAGTGGTAGCCATATCATAACAAGTTATTCACTTTCAAAAATACCAGGCATAAATGTTAACACTTCTGGTGCTTTTGAATGTGCAAGGGCTGCAACTGATGATCAATCTATGGATGGCACTATAGAAGACTGCTACTTTATGCGTGAAAAAGTTGAAAACTTTAAGTATGAACACGAAAGAGCCAAAATGCTATCTGATGACCCTGTTATAGATATGGATGGGTTAGAAAGTGCAACAGGCACAAATGAATTTTTAAACACTGAAAGTTTCAATAACTTTAGTTTTGATAATTCAATAGAAAACTTTAAAGATTATCAAGGGCTATCCAATGGTGGCGTTTGGGCAATGTATAAACAATCTAACAACATTAATGGCTATCCAGATTTAATTTCTGCAAACACAATAGCAACAAGTGTAAGAGTTATTAATGTTACAAAGACCGATAGTCCAGACAACGAAACAAATAAATATTACTACACTTATGTAGATGGTTATGAAGTTGGTTCTTATTTAAACCCTCATATTGTTTCTAACTTTAAACAATATAATAACATCTTTAAAGATGCAGTTGGCACAGAAAGTCAAAACGATACAATCACAACAAAGTTCACTGGAAACATCAGGTTAATTAATCACATAAACTTCTCTAGCAGTGAAACTGTTTATTCTACACGAATTGAATATACATCTCTTGCAAATATGACTTCTATTTTCGATGGCAACTATCTTGCAATTTATAATATTAGTTTGTCAGATAGAGCAGATGGTAACAGTTCTTTTGGTTTATTTAAAGATATTTATTATGCTGGTGTTAAAAATTTAACCTTGGTTGTAGATAATATTAGTGCTGGTAACACATCAAGTGTTGGTGCTCTTGCTGGTGTTATTGCAAACACAAATGTTTCAAACATAACAGTTATTGCCGCAAAAGATAAATCTGGCAGAGTAACTGGTAACAATTATGTTGGTGGACTTGCAGGTATTATAGTTTCAAAAGATGAAGGCAAATTATATAATCTTTCAAAAATCAAATCTAATTTGTCAATTGTTGGTGGTAAAAATAACACAGAAACAACAACTTCTATTCCTTCTTCATTCATAATTTGGGATAGAATTAAACCAACATCATCTTCAAGTGGTTTAACTGAATTTAACAACAATTTAAGATTACACCGTTTACCAAGTGGAGTTTATTATGCTGGTGGTGTTGCAGGTATTTTAGACTTACATCAAACCAGTGTTGTAGATGGCAAAGCAGAAATAACAAAAGTAAATGCTTATAATATATTTGTTGGAAAATTTATTCCTAACACAATTTTAGATACTTCAATTGTTGACTATGACCATATTGTAAGCGTTGTTAGTGATTATTCTGGTGGATTGTTTGGCTTTGTTGGTTCTCAAACCTATCTTGAAAGTTCGGCATTTATTGCAACTAATGAAAGTAACGAACACTTTATTAGTGGTGATGAAGTTGCAGGCGGTATAGCCGCAATCAACTTAGGTTTAATTAGTCAAACCTATGTATCCTTTAACCCTCAAACTGTTAAAGATTTTGATGATAACATTACTAAATATGTTAATAAGGAATTATCTTCAAATTCTGCCAGTTTAAAAATTAACAGAACATTATTTTCTCAAGGTACAGCTAAATATGTTGGCGGCATTGCAGGTATAAATGCTGGGAATAGCACTTTTGGAGCTGGTAACATTTTAGATTGTTATAGCAGATTAGATGTTAAAAATACTAATGCCATTGGCGTTGGTGGAATTGTAGGTGGTTCATTCATTGGGCAAATCTCTAATGTTTATACAACAGGCAGTTTACTAGGTAATTTAAATAATAAAGATACCAAAATTGGTTCAATCATCGGCGAAATATTTGATGCCAGTGTAGGCGTTCCTTATTTTGCAAATTATTATGAAGGTGATAGTGAATACAACATTTTATCTTTATATAATATTGTTGGTTTAAATTTATGGGATAGTGATGACTTTGATGCACTTTACGATTTTGTTCACAGACCAGATGAAGAAACAAGAAAGAGTGGCGAAATTGGTGCCTTATATGGCAAATATCAAAATTTCTCTAGTTCTTTAGAAGAAGATGGCATTGTAAGACTTAGCGGTGGCGTTTATGTTCAAAGATATGTGTTGCGTAATTTTGAAAACCCATATATAGCTTCGATAACAGAGGATGAAATTTTTGATATAGATAAACTTGGTGATGAAAGCCACATTGACCTTTGGGGTATTCAAGATAGTGGCCCAAGATGTGATGCATACTTATATGGTCAACTTCGTGGTGGGGATCAATCTGGAGAATATATTATATATCCTAACGATTATATGGCATTGTTCTCTGTAACCGCTGCTGGACAAACATCAACTTTAAGGGAAACTTATTTCTCAATTAATCGTTGGTCCAGGGTAATTTGGAATTACGATAATGATATTAAATTACCAGTATTGAAATATGGTTATGAAACAAGCGTAGTAAGAATTTATACTGCAAATCAATTCTTAGATAAACTTCAAGAAGGTAACTCAGCTGGTAAGCTTTATGTTATTATGAATGACATAGACTTTGATGGCATAGAAATAACTCCAATAACTAATCCATTCAGAGGACAATTATTTGGTAATAATGTTAACTATACCTCAAAAAGTGGTAGAACTTATACTCGTAGACCTATATTGTTTAATTTAGACATAGTTAACAAAGCCTATCAAAGCAACTATTATTCAATAATTCAAGATAGTCAAGGTGCTACTTTCTCTAACTTTAACATTGTTTTAAGAAAGTTTGATGTTCAATTTATTGAAGATATTAAAGCAGATACAATGGTTTCTGTTCTTTTAGGTAAAACAACAAACTCAACTATTAATAATATTCATATTTATAGTTCCTTCTTTGATTATGTTAATAAAGAAACCGTAACTGATACTAAATTTACTGAAACTGTAGATAATGAGTCATTTTATTATCGTGTTACAGATGGTTTATTTATAAACGATGATAAGCAAATAGATGGAAAGAGTGATGTCCCATATATTGTAACTGCAACTTTAGATAACAAAGAAACTTATTCTACCGACCAGAAAGAATATAATTATAAATTTATATTCACAAAAGAAGGTAATACAGAAAGTAAGTTTACATTAAAACGCAGACTTGATATGTTAACTGGAGAATATGTTGAAAAGGATGATCTAGGTCTTCAAGCAGATAACGCTCCAGAATATGAAAGCACTTATTTAGATGAAATTAATACTAATGCAACCACTGTTGGTATTCTTTTAGGTAGCGGTTCATTTGCTTATATAACAAACTCAAGTGTTAATGTAAATATTAATGTAAATTATGGATTTAACAGCGACCATAGAATTAAAACAATTGGTTCAATAGCTGGAACAAGTTATGGCGAGATAAGGTCTGTAGCTTCAACATCAAACATAACTGTAATTCACGAACAACAAACTGATGATAAAGTTGGAAATTATGATGCTCTTTATGTTGGCGGTATTGTTGGAAGTATGAACGGTATTGTAAGAGAAGCATATATTAAAGACATTGAAATAAATGTTGGTTCAAGCACTCGCAGATCAAGAGCAAGAGAAAACTCTACAGGAACATTTGTTGGTGGTATAATTGGTTTTATTAATAGATATTTCACTGTTAGTGATGCCGAAGTTGGTGGTGCAAACTATTTATACGCCAATGATTGTACAATAAATGCTTATGTTAGTGGTAGAAGTTATGTTGGTGGTTTAATAGGTCAAAATAAATATTCTACAGGAGATGTATCATTTACTCAATCCGAAAATTCTACAGCAATAAGCGTTTACACAACAGGCGAAGAAAGCGTTACTATGATAGGTGGTTTAATAGGTAGTAACAGTTGTTCTAAAATTGAAAAAGCCTATAATAACGCTTCACTATGTGTTAATGTTCAAGGCGGAGTTGGTTTTAATAATATTAGTATTGGTGGACTTATTGGTGAAGTAGAGGCAGATTGCGTTTTAGATTTTGCTGTAAATGATGCAAAATTAATTACAATTACTGAAGAAAACCGAACTCATCTTGGCAAACAGATAAATGCAGGTGGCATAATTGGATATGCTAATAGCGATAGCAGAATAACATTATCTCATTGCTTTACTTCTACTGATATTAAATTAGACCAAGAAATTAATATGAATATTGGTGGAGCAATCGGTTCTGCTAATGGAGTAAATGCTTCAAATTCCTTAATTTTAGGAGACATAACTTTAAATCGTGGAGAAGGCGATAAATCTAAAGCAGATAAAGATAATAATAGTTACTTCTATTATGGCAAACACAACATTGGTGGTTTAGTTGGTAGCACAAATGGCTTCAGTACAAATAAAGAAACCAATCAAGGTGTGTTAACTTTAAGTACTATTAGAGACTATGCTTTAGGTCAAAAAGTTGACATAAATGTTGGTGCAATAATAGGAACAGGTGGTGCTTTAACCCAAAAACTTGATAAAATTTATTTCTGCGAACCTATATCTCTTGTAGCCGATAATGGATATAATCCTTATGTAACTGGCGTTGAGCAAATTGATAATGGTGAAGGAAGGCCAGGACTTCTAACAGTTTATAAAGAAGTTTTTGATAATGTCTTTATTGCAGGAAATGTTCTTAAGAATAATGGGTATTCATATTATTATGAAAAATATTGTAATGTTGAAAATGAAACCGATTCAAATTTTGGTATTAATCAAGGCACCAAAATAAACCCAAAAATACATAGTTCTAATACTTGGGCAGAATCAGATTTTATTAATAACACATACTATGTACAAACAAAAAATATTACAAATCAAATTCCTAGAACAACTAAAACAGGTTGGGTAATTAACGCACAGGGTTACAAATCAACAATAACAAATTTACCTGCTATAGACACAATTACCGAAAATAGTGCTGTTGTTGGGCTATTATCTACTAGAAGTTCTATTTCATTTGGTTCAGGGGTTGGTTCCGATGGCGCTGCAATTGTAAAAGAAAACTATGGTTTTGTATTTGCTTGCGGTTCATCTGGCAAAATTTCTGGCTTTACTGTTGCAAGCATTGTTTTAAATAACTTTGGTGTTGTTAATGGTTGCTTTAGTATAAGCGATATAATTGCAGGAAACTCCAATTCAGGAACAGGTGGCGGAATAGTTGCAAGAAATGGATTAGAGTCTTCACCTAATTTAATTGGTAATATTTTCAGTTGCTATTATACAGGTACTCTTTCTCCAGGTGGTAATGGTGCTATTATATCTGGTATTGCTGGAAATAGCTTTAATGGTGTAGTTTCTAACTGCTATACAATGGGAGATTTAGATATAACCAAATTTACCTCAGCACAAGCATACCCAATAGCCTTAACAAAGAAAGGTTCAACTTCTTATAACAATATATATAATTGTTTCTATGATTATATTGCATATGCTGGAAATAATGAGGGAGATCCTTATAATGCGGATAAAAACATTCCTAATTCAAAAGGTTTCTATGTATGGTCTGCAACTTTAGCTGGAGATACTTCTATTGGTTCAATAATTCAAATGGATAGAACTTTAAAAGGAAATTGGTTAGTTCCAGGAGATGAAAGCGAACTTAGAGAAATGTATATGAAAACTCCAGAATACCAAAAATTTGATAACGGCAATCCTGTAAAATTAGACACTTCTTGGTTTAATTATGGTTATATGACAAACAACTTTAAAAATATTTTAGCAACTCCAAACATAATGTCATATTTATTAATGTTATACACAGGAAATGGTTTAGCTGAAGAAAACAGTGGTACAACAACTAATACATTCCCAGATGAACCATATAAAATAAAACACGCAGGAATGTTAGATATTCTAGTAAGGGCAAATAATACAAGTACAGGTTATAGTTATAAATACTACAGACTTGTTAAGAATATTGATTTTAGAAAATATTCTAAAGATACTTGGTGGTCTCAAGATTGGGATTTAAGATCAGTTGTATTTATTGGAAGTTTGAATGGTAAAAATCCAAATCCAACAAATCCAGATGAAGAAAACTTTAAAATTCTTCATATGTATTCAACTTATGGTTTATTAAGAGCATTGCCAACAGTTGAAGAAGTTAACGATGGTGGCAAAAAACCTACAGAAGTTAAAAATCTTACTTTTGAAGATTGTTACTCTAAAACAGGTTTAGTTGCTGGATATATGTCGGAAGGATGTATTTTACAAAACTTGCGTTTAGGTAGTAGCAATAAAATTGATGTTGCAAACTATGTTTATAATGGTCCATTCTCTAACTTAATGAAAGATGAAAAGAAAGAAGAAATTTTACCATTAAGTTTAGAAGAAGAATACAATATAAAAACTATTTCACAAATAAAAATAAAAGTTAAAGATAGAATAACAATTTTCTCTCCAAATGAAAATGGTATATCTAAAGACCAAACTCTTATTTTCCAAAACACAAGAAACTATAAGTTCGCTGGTGGTTTAGTTGGATATATGAAGGGTGGAAACATTGTTGGTAGTGGTGAAAATAGTATTAGTTTCAATAACCTATATGTATATGTAACAGATAAAGCTGGCGAAACAAGTTATGTTGGCGGTTTAGTAGGTTATATGTCTGGTGGGGCAATAGGTTCTGAAAAAGAACAATGGTATGTACAGGGAGTTTCTGCTTATTCAGGTTATGAATATTCTTCTGTTTCAGAACTTGAAATAATAAGCTCTCATTCATATGTTGGTGGTATTGTTGGTTTTATGGCTCGTGAAACAGACACAATAGGTGGCATTGTAAGAAACTTAAATGTTATTAACGAAATTCACGGCTTTTACTCTTTGGGCACAATTGCTGGGTATGCTGAATTTGGAAAAATAGAAAATTGTGCTTGCGATGAACCTCAGGTATTTGTAGAAAATACATACTTTGAAAATGGGGTAGCAAAAGCGGAAGATGTTGGTAAATTAAGTGGATTTAATTATGGTGGTATTGCTGGTACTCTTGCTGGTGATGCTAGAATAGAAAGATGTAGTAAAGTCAACACTCTTGGAACAAAGAAACCTATAGCTCTTGAAGGGGATGCAAATTTAGGTGGCATTGTTGGCTATATGATAGGTGGAACTTTAACAGGAAATGTTGTTAGCGGACAAACAGATATTAAAGCAACCTCTGGTAACATTTATGTTGGTGGTATTGTAGGCTTCCTAGATGGTGGAAAGTTAGAAGGTAGAAATGAATCTAGTTCAAATGTTATAGCTTCAAATTTACAAATAGCTTACACTGTGGCTGGTGGTATAATAGGCCTTGTAAAAAGAGGTGTTGTAGATGGCGGAACAGATGTTAACAATCCAAAAATAGTTGCTAAATCTGGTTCTGTTCGTGCAGAAGAAGCTGCAGGTGGTATTATTGGCAGGGTGTTAGTTAACAGTAATCCTATTGCTAATACAGTTTTAATTAAAAATGTTTCATCCACTGAAAAGATGTCTGTTTATATAACAGTAAATAACGGTTTTGGTTCTGCTGGTGGTATAATAGGAAATATTTCAGTTAGTGGTAGTAGCAGTGAAGAAGATGGTGTTGTTATTGAAAATAGCAAATCTAGTGCAAAAGTAGGCAACAACCAAGAGAACTTCTCTGGTGGAATTATTGGTAGCATTTTCTCTACAATTGTAGATAGAGAAAACAATGTTATGTTTATAAAAGTTAAGAACTGTGTTTATAGTTCAAAAAGTGATGCAAGTGGAAACCTAACAACAATTACTTCAGCACCAAAAGATTCAGGCGATATGAATACTGCAAGCTTTACAGGTGGAATAGTTGGCTATTTAAGAAATGGTCAAATTATAGATTGTGAGGTTATTACAGGTTCAGTTGGAAGCAGTTCTACTTATATTGCTGGTGGTATTGTAGGTTATGTAAGTGGTGGAACAATATCCAATTGTAAAACTTCTAATGGTAGTGTAAATGCTAGTTTTGTAGCTGGTGGAATAATTGGAATTGCAGAAAGCAATACAACTTTAAGAGGCGACTATATTATAAATGGTTCAGTAATTAAAGCACAAATTGCAGGTGGTAATATAGGTGTTCTTTCTGGTTCCGATTCTGAAGTTTCAACAGATACAAACATCAAGAATACAGCAGTTGTAGGTAGTTCAGATGATACTGCTCCTAATGTATCAAAAATTGCGGGTGGTAATATTGGTGTATTTAATGGACTTAGAAATCCTGTTTTAAGTGGACTAATAAACGAAGGTGATGTTTTTGCTTATGATGAAAGAGATATTGATAATATAGAAGGCTACCAAATAAATCATATTAGTTATGGTAATTTTGAATTTAGTAGCAATAGCAGACCAATTGCAAGTAATTTAGCAGGAAACGATAGAAACAATGGCGCTGGAAATGGTGCAGGCGGAATTATAGGTGTTGCAACTTCTAATTTAACAATTTACAATGCAAGAACAAGTAAAGTAGGTTCTGTTTATGGAAGAAAACACGCAGGAGGAATTATTTCTCAAGGTGCAAGAAGTTTACTTATAACAGATGTTGAAAACTTAAAAAATGTTCAAGCAGATACTTATGCTGGTGGTATTGTTGCATATGTTCGTCAAGATACAAGCATAACTTCTGTAAAACCAGAAGCAGATACAACTAATGATATTACATATGGTTCTGTAATTAACAAAGGTAGAGTAACTGCAACAGATAAGGATGAAAGTTATGCTGGTGGTATTACTGCTTATGTGTTGAATGTAAAACTTTTCTTAGGTGAAAACATCATTAACGAAGGCAATATAAAAGGTTCTCGTTATTCTGGTGGTTTAATAGGTGGTTTAAATGCTGGACAAATTGGAAGTAAAAACATTTTAACAGGTGTTAACAGAGGAAATGTTCAAGCAGATAAGGAAAATAAAGAAGGTTATGCTGGCGGTCTCATTGGTTTAGCAAATGGCAGCGTTAATATATATGGTAAGGAAAATATTGGGAGTGTTTCTAATGCTAAAAATGCTGGTGGACTTGTTGGCCATATGCTTGGAGGAAACTTACACGCAGGAACCTTTACAGGCACAAAGAGTGTAACAGCAGAAATTTATGCTGGCGGTGCTGTAGGTTATATGGAAGGTGGTAATGTTGAAACTCAAGTAAATGTTATAACCACAGGAAGTATAGAAACAAACTTATCAGATAAAACTGCTGCAGGTGGTATTGTCGGGTTTATGAATAACGGCAATTCAAAAGCAAGTTTAACAAAGGCAAAATTCTCCTTTACAACTATGTATGTTGGTGGACTTGTTGGTCGCAAGCAAAATGGTGGGGAATTATCTGGGAATGTTAATTGTCCTGTTATAGGTGGCGGTGGAGAAAGAGATGCTGATGACGTATATTTAGGTGCTACTGGTGGAATTGTTGGCTTATTAGAAAATTGCGAACTTACAGATAAGGTTTCTGTTAGTGGTAGTGATAAAGAAGTCAGAGGTAAAGGAACTGTTGGTGGCCTCGTTGGAAAAGCTGAGGGAAATTCCTCTGTTATTGATGGTGGTACATCTGGTTGGGCATATTATGATAGAGAAAAGAATCAAGTTATTGGTGGTATTGTAGGCATACTATATGGAGGCTCTGTTCAAGGTGGTCGCTATGGATATGCTGAAGGTGATTATATTGTTGGTGGCGTTGTTGGAAAAATGGAAAACAGCGGCACAGTAGTAAATAAAACCAAGGGGCAAGATGAAGCTATCAAACCGAGTGGAAGACCTGTTGGAGTTAATAACTATGGTGCGGCAGAATATATTGGTGGAATTGTTGGTTATATAAGCGATAATGGAACAATAAGCGGAGGCGAGGTTTCTGATTTAGGTATTACAATAGTTGGAATGCAGGCAGCAGGCGGTGTTGTTGGGTTTGTTGAACAAAATGCAAGAATAAATAGTGGTAATGGGTGCTCAGCAAGATGTGATAATGAGGCAGCAGGTGGTATTGTTGGTAAAATTGCAAAATATGCAGAAGTTACTGTTAAAGGTAAATCAGATATTAATGATGATAAATTTGCAACAGGCGGAGATGCAACAACCATTAAAGGCAGTGCTGGTGGCGTTGTTGGTTATATGAACGATGGTATGATTCAAGCTGGTATAGGCGGAACAGCATATTCAACCAGTGGTGTGTCTGGTGGCGTTGTTGGCTATATGGAAAATGGAACTATTTCAAATGCTGTTTCTAGTGGTAACAATTCCGAACATATATCTCCATCTGGTTATGGTGCAGTTTCAGATTATGGTACCGCAGGTGGTATAGTAGGCTTATTGAAAAATGGACAAGTTAATGGTGGCGAAAGCTTAGGACCTGCCTATATAAGAAGTCGCAGTGGTGCTAATGAAGATAATAAAGCAAAACTTGGTGGTATTGTTGGGGATATGGAAAATGGATCTATCAACAATATTAATGTAATTGGTTGGGTAAATGGAAATAGAAATGCTTATTATGTTGGTGGTCTTGTTGGCCATATGTCTGGTGGCTCGGTAAGTGGTGGCTTCGTTCACGAAAGAAGCACTATAGATGCTTATTACGCTGCTGGTGGTGCTGTTGGTTTTATGAAAGGCTCATCCACAATCTCAAGAGGAATTTTATCTTACAAAAATGTTTCAGCTGGTAGTCACGCAGGTGGAATTGTTGGACATATGGAAAGTGGGCAAATAGTAATGTCTGGCTCATATAAACCAACAGAAAATTCAGAAAGTATTAATTTTGGTGAAACAGGAAACATTTCTGCTTCATCAACAGCAGGTGGCGCTGTTGGCTTTATGGATGGCGGTAGCATAGACGCTATGAGTGGTACAGCAAGGTCTGTATCTGGAGCAGAAGACTCTGGCGGACTTGTTGGGCGTATGGCTAAAGGTAGTATAAACACTGGTATAGCTTCAGCAGATGTTAGTGGTAATAACGCAGGTGGTGCTGTTGGTTATATGAATAGTGGTACAATTATATCCTTTAATCATAAAAAGGAATCATCTGATCCGAAAGCTGAAGAAGTTGAATCTTATGTTGAAGGTGGCTTTGCTGCTGGTGGTATAGTTGGGTATCTAAAAGGAAATTCAATAAGTGGCGGAAAAGCTGCAACTATAGTTACTGCAAATATTTATGCTGGCGGTGTAGTTGGTTTTATGGAAGGTGGAAATGTATCTGCTGGTGGTGGAACAAAAGAAGTTACAGCAACCAGTGGTTATACCGATGAAGGCAGAAAAGGTAGTGCTGGTGGTGCTATAGGAAGAATGGAAGGTGGCAGGATTGATGGTTGTACCGCTGCAGAAGAAGTAAATGGCTACACTTATGCAGGTGGCTTAGTTGGAGAATTATATTCTGCACAAGTTATGGGTGGCTCTGGCTCTAAAAATATTGTTGCACAAGAAGAAGCTGCTGGCGGACTTATTGGTTTATTGTATTCAGGAACAGTAGGTGGCGGTGAAGGTGGAAATGCTAGCTGTTGGAATATAATTGGTGGTGTTGTTGGTAAAATGTTAAGCGGTACCGTAAGTAGTGGTAAAGGTGGCTTAAAAGGTTCTGCTCAATATGCAGGCGGTGTAGTAGGCTGGATGGAAGGCGGTATGGTTAATGGTGGAGAAACAATTGTTGGCCAAAAGCCACAAAAAGTTACCGACCAAGAAGGAAAAGAAATTACACCAGACCCAGAAAAAGAAATAAGAGCTAGCAAAGCTGCTGGTGGCGTAATAGGATGGATGATTGGTGGTTCGCTTACAAATGGTGGAAGTGCAGAAATTAAAGTTGCTGCTACTGAAAGAAATAGTCCAAGAATTCAAAATCAATTTGATAAAGATATGGAAAGTGGTTTTGCTGGTGGCGTAATTGGATATTATGGTGTAGATGCTAATTATAGTGGTGGTGCAGTTGCTAGGGTAGTTTCTGGTAGCTATGCTGGTGGTATTATAGGTTACATTGATATAAACAAAACTCTTACAAATGTAAGTGGTTCTTTAGATAGAGTTTATGGCTCAATAGCCGCAGGTGGTGTTGCAGGTTATCTCGCTGTAGGTTCTGCAATAACTTCAAACGGAAGTATTTCCGCAGAAAGCGTTAAGTCTGAATTTAATACTGGAATTCCTGAAGATGATTTTTGGGTTGAAGGTGTTGCAGGCGGTGTTGTCGGAATTCTTCAAGAATCTGCACAAGTAAACAGTATTATTGCCAGTGGTGTAAAGGAAGTTTATGCTTTTGCCGCAGGTGGTGTTGCAGGCGTTTCTGGTAAACCTGGTTCAGTTCACGCTGGAATGGGAGAAATTTCTACCATAATTAATTCTGAAGGTGCAGAAAATGTTACTGGAGATAGGGTTGCAGGCGGAATAGTTGGATACTCTAAAAACACTAACATCACTAATAGCACAGCAGGTAAAAAGGTAAAAGCAAATCTTCAAGCAGGTGGAGTTGCAGGTGGTGGCTTTAAAGATATGTTTACTGGCTGTACTGGAGCAAAAGAAGTTGAAGGTGGCAATTATGCTGGTGGCTTTATGGCTTACGGAGTTGATACAGTAACTAATGGTGGTAGTGCAGGAGATAAAGTTAAATCTGGAAGAAATTCAGCAGGCGGTGTTTATGGTTCTGCTAAAAAATGTTCTATTCAAGGTGCCACAACTCCAGCAAAAGAAGTTGAATCAACAACAACATATGCAGGTGGATATATTGGTTATGCTACTGCTTGTACTATTCTTGGCACTGGTGGCACAATGGGTGAAAAAGTTAAAGCAGGTGGAAATTCAGCAGGTGGCATAGTAGGTTATATGACTTTTGACCCTGAAGATGATGAGGCAAAATCAAATTTCAATTGTTCTTATGCACCTCATAAAACTGTTGAAGCTGCTGGAAATGCAGGCGGTATTATTGGTGAAATTCACGGAAATGAAAATAATTGTGAAATATCTTATACAAATCAAAGCATAAATAACGATGTTTCTGGTGGCAACTTTGTAGGTGGATTAATTGGTTATAATGCAGTAAACAGAGATTTTACCTTTACCACATCAAGAGATAAAGGAACCTTAAAGGGAAGCGTAGTTGGTGGCGTAATGGGCAAAGGTCGCTTACAAGTAAGGTCTACAAATGTTAAAGGAACTATTAATGCTTCTCAAAAAGCTGGTGGTATAATTGGAGAATTAGATGGAGATAGTCTTATATTATCAGGTAGTTTTTCAATAGAAATAGAATTTACTGGAACTTCAAACATTGGTGGAATTATTAATAAAATTGAAAACCAAACTGTAGGGCCACAAGGTGGAACTGTAAATATAACTCTTAATAAAATTAATGGAGTAGGTGTTACACAATCAATTGGTGGTGGTACAGTAAAAGGTATAATTTTATCTGGTAACATTTCGTTTGCCGATGGCTTCTCAACAACTAGTTTTGGTGCTATTGCGTTCACAAGTGGTGGTAATATTCAAAATTGTACAAATTCTATCAATTTAAACCTTAAAGCAACTAATTTAGGTGGAATTGTTGGTGAAAATAGTGGAACAATATCAAATTGTACAAACAGTGGTAATTTAACAGCAACAAATGGCACAGTTTATGTTGGTGGTATAGCAGGTGTTTCAAGTGGTAATGTTCAAAGTTGTTCTAATTCAGGCAACTTGTCAACAGGTTCATCAACTAAAACCTCTTCATATAATGTTTCTTACGGAACAACAACTTCTTCTAACTTAAACTCATCTGTTGGAGGAATAGTTGGAAAAGCAAATGGAAGTATTTCAATCACAGGTAGAAATTCTTCTAGCACAAACATTTCAAACGATGTAAGTTATACTGTAGAAAATAAAACTGCAAAAATAACAGACAATCGTGGCAAAATTGTTGGAAGTAAATCTGATGATGTTAAGGTTAGAAATGAAGATGGTCATACTTTGGGTTATTCTCTAACAGGTTCAGAAGGTACACCAGGTTCTTCTAGTTCCACAGAATTAGGTACAAAATATTACGCAGTATCTTTTGAAGGTAGAGATGGAGATGAGTATACTGCCGCTTGGGATCATTTTGCTGGAGCATTTGCTAGTAACTATAGATTTACTAAGAATACATTCTTAGTTAAAACAAAAGATTATGGAGATAAAAACCCATTTGAAATGGATCACGATGGTTTTGACTATAACCATTATGAAAATGACAAAGATTATGGAACTAAGGGTTATGGGACTCACTGGTATAGAAAACAACTTGATGGCTTTACTGATTCCAAATTAAGTAAAACTATTACTAATAACGATTTAATGAAATTCGGTTCTGAGATAAATAATAAAGATAATTGGCATCACTATAAAAGTTGGCCAGCTTTTGATAGCAGTGTAACTGGTGTATGGAATAAAGGTATGAGTGGTGATAGCGGTGGTGCTACAGCATTGAATATCTATAACGAAGCAACCAAACATCTTGATGCTATAATAGATAAGAGCACAAATGAAATAAAATACAGCAAACACTGCACAGGAATTCTTCTTTTCTACGATGAACCAGATGGAGTTTTCAATGGTAAAAACTTAGGCGCAATAGTAGTTGTTGTTAGTGTTACAAAAATACAAATAACCGATATAGAAGGAACAGATGACACAAGACAAATTACTAAAACAGGGCTTCAAGATTGTGGTGGTAAAGTTGAATATTTAGCGGGTTCAATAGAGGCTAGTGTTCAAGAAAGAGTAAGTAAAATTCTCGCAATTGTTACTTTATGTGAACTTTGCGGTCCTTGCGATAATAGTCCTTCTGCAATTGGAACCATTTTCCAAGAATGTAATACTGGATATGGAGGAGAATCTTCAGATGCTACGGGTGGAGATTGGCAAGGTGAAGGATTACTTAATGGTTTACCTTCCAGTGCATCAAATGCTAAGTACGAATCTGAACCAGTAGATCCAGAAGACCCGGATTCACCTATTATGATTACCAGAAAAGGAAATCAAAATATAGTTGATATTGCTTTAAGAGAGCAAGGTAATTTAGGAAGCAAATATAGAAATTGGTATTATGGGAATGATCCTGGTACTGCTTGGTGTGCAGTTTTTGTATCTTGGTGTTTAAAACAAGTTGAAAATCAGAGAGCTGATAGTGTTCCTGCAAAATTTAATAATTGTGGTAACGGAGTAAATGACTTTAAAAACCATAGCCAGTGGATACCAAAAGACTCAAGATACTACAAGTATTTAGCACCAGGTGATATAATTTTCTTTGGAAATGCAAAAACTGGCACTCCTAAGGATAATAAAGGTAATTTGTGGGGGTCTGCCCACGTAGGAATAGTTATCTCAATAGAAGGAAATTATGTTCACACTATAGAGGGTAATACTTCTCCTCCGAGTGGAAAAGGTAGTTATTGTGTTGCAAAAAAGAAGAGAAATCTTACTCTAACATCATCTTCTCCTTCTGTAAAGGATCCGAATATAGGTGCTTTATATGTTATGGGCTTCGGTTTAATGAATTGGAATTAATTTTATTGTTTGGTTTATGTTGTTTACTTTTAACAAAATATAATCATCAACAATTTAAATTTCAATTTAATTAAACAAAAAATATTAAAAACTTGAGTAGAGTTTTTAGTGGTAAAAAGGGTAATGGGTAAAGGGTATTTTAGTTTTGTAAAAAACTTAAATATCCTTACCTAAAACCTAAACCACTTTTTGAGAGTAGATTTTTTAATGTTTATTGAAGGTTTTTCAAGAATATGTTTTTAATTTAAAGTTTTTTAATATTACTTTTAAAATTTCTCAAATGTTATTGTTATATAAAATTTTTTAGAAAATAATTAATTTAAGGTTTTAGATTGATATAAAGAAATAAAATTACCTTTAAAATAAAAGCAGTTTTAAATTTAAAAGCAAACTTTAAAATTAAATACAATTGTTTTAAAAATTTATTAGAATTAGAAAATAAATTTTTAAAATTATGTCTTGTAAAAACATTATAAAAATATTTTAAAAACTATTCTCAAAAGGCGGTTAAAAGTTTAACAATTTTTGTTTAATATTGTATAATTACTTATTACATATTTTTACAAAATTGTTTATTTAAACAAATAAAATTTGCCTTTAAAGTTTTGAATAAAATTAGTGTTTATTTTGTTTAAAACTTATGCTAGAAAATAAAGACTTATGAAACTAAAAACATATAGTTTAGTTAAAACAAAAAAAATTTAAACTTATTTTTAAGCATAATTCTATGTGCTAAAAAAAAGTTAAAAAACAGAGGAAGAAATTACAAGAGTAAATTGTGCTTTTTAAAATAAAACTTATTTATATTAAATAAAACGAAAGAAGAACTAAAAATATTTATAAATAAGTTTGCTAAAAAAATAAACTACAAATAAAACAACAAAACACAAAATTTTGCTGTTAGAAAAAAAATAAAAACAGAGGAAGGACATTTATAAGGGCTTACAAAATCGGGGGAAAATATGAAAAGATTTTTAAGTGCATTTTTTATATTTATGTGCCTTGTGTGTGGTGGACTTTTATATGGTTGCGGAGATAGATACGCTAACCTTTCTTTATCTATTGAAATTTCCTACGATGGTGCAAAAAGTGTTGAAGATTTGCCTAGTGGAGATAAGCGTGTAATTTTAAATAATGGTGGCGCGTTTGATGACCATTTAGATGGGTCCTACACTTTTTATATTGTAAGCGAAACAAACACAAAAACAACAGCAACTGTTCAAGCAAAATTTTCTGGGGTACCAGATGATTTTAACTATGAAGTTTCTCATAGTTTAAGTACCGAAATTTTAAGCGTTTCAGAAAATGCAACCTACATAGATTCTGGGGTAAAAAAAGAAGTTACTGCAAACTGCAAAGGTAGAACAGAATTAACCCTTTTAAATGTTGAAAGTGGTAAAAAAGATAAAATTATTATTGATGTTGTGGAAGTTGCTTCATCAATGTCGTTTATAGATAAAAGTCTTGCTATTGTTGGTAGTGAAGGTAGCACTTTAACTTTAAACAATGAAATAGTAAAATTAGCCCCTTCAACAAGCACTTTAACAAATGTGTCTTTTAGTATGGGGGAACTTGATAGAGAAGGTAACTTTGAGGCTTGGGACAATAGTGAATTAGTTGCCAATGGTTTAAGATTTAACCGAGAAACAAATGTTTTAAGTGTTTTTGATAAAAACTTAAAAATGAAAAGTTTTTATATTATGGCTTCTTACGATAATCCTGTTGGAGATAACCTTACTGCAATAACAGAAGTTAGGGTTGTAAATGCCTTAACCGATTTTAAAATTTATGCTGGTGTTTCAGTTAACGATGCAAAAGAAGAAAACCTTATAGCAGAAGGTGATATTAACGACCTTATTGTAAATATTGAAGGACTTAGCGACAAAGATATTATTTTGAAAGTAAAATCTAATGGAGAAGAAATAAATTTTGGCTATACTATGACAAGTTCAATGCCAGTTTATTTCCCTAATAACAGAACTTTTCGTGCAGAATATTTCCAAGCAGATGGTGTAACTGCATCTATCTTTGATGAAGAAACAAAAAGTTACTATAAAAATGCAACCTATGCTTTATGTTTCATAAAAATTTGTGCTGGCACAAAAACTACTTTAAATGATAGATATCCATCAGGAACTTATCCAGTTGAATTTGTTTGTGACTACGAAAACTTTAAAGTAGATAATTATCCTTTAAAAACAAATTATATAGTTAAAAACGATAATTTAATTACAAGCTTTGCTGTTAATGGTGAAGTGCAAAATAACTTTTCTATTTTACAAGACAATAAACAAAGACCATACGATAGCGAAGTTTACCTAAATTCATCAGCAAATGTTAATGGAACATCTTTTAATATAGATGTTGGAAACACAGATTCTATTTTGCAATCAAACAAAAAATTTACTTTAGCATTGTATAAAGAAATTGGTAATAATAGATATGAAGAGGTTACAGGCAGATTATCTCAATTCTTTAGCGTAAAGCGTGGCACAGGTCAAAGTGGAAACTTAACTAATGTTATAGATAACTTTGCTAGTGTTTACGATTGCAACACAACTTTCTATTTTGTGCCTAATGCATTGTTAAATAATGTACATTTAGGAGATGTTTTTTACTTAATAGTAACAGCAGAAAAACCATATGAAAGGGAAGATAAACAAGCAAAAGCAACCATTAAACTAAATGTTGTTCAAGGCATAAACGAGTTTCCAAGTTTTAATTATGAATATTCTCAATTTGAGGTAGATGAAGCAACAGGCAACTATGTTCAAGACCCAGTTACAGGGGAAAATGTTGTTAAACACTTTAGCGGAGAAATGCCTTTTAAAGAAGATAAAATAAGTGAGGAAAGCTTGAACTTAGATTTATCTAGCGGATTGGGCGCCGTGGTAACTTTAAAATATTTGCCAGAAGGTGCTAGTTTAAATAACATTACTGTGCTAAGCAGCAATGAAAAAGTTTTATCTATAGAAAGATTTAAAGATGAAAAAAATTCCTTTAAAATTAATCTTCACAGTGTTGGGCAAGAGGAAATATTAATAAGAGTTTCTCACTTAGATGTTACTTACAAAATTAAAGTTAATGTTTATACTCCTATAACTAATTTTAACATAAGGTTAGGTTCAACCTCTGTTGCATCAGGTATTGGAAAGTATAAAGAAAATAATCAAGGGGACATCATTTCTAGCACAGTTCAAGTTAGAAAAGAAATTTACCTTAACTTAACAACAACCCCACCAACTTCAACTCAGTTTAGAATAGATTATTTTGCCTATTATAATGGCGAAGAAAATAATTTGTTAGGACATTATTACATCGATTTTGATGGTAAAGCATCTTCTGTTATAAATGTAATTGGAGATGCCGACTTTGCCTTTATTTGTGCAAGGGGTGGAAATAAAAATAGTTGTTCCTTTAACTTTCCAACCGACACAAGCGTTGGAAGAAATTATACAATTGTTATAAAGGTTACTAACTTAAATGGTTTAATAATAACAAAATCTTTTGAACTTGAAAGTTATGTTCCTATTAAAACAATTAAAACAGATGTTACAAGAAGATTAGTTTATAACCCAAACACAATTTCGTTTTATTCAAAAACTGAAGATGCTTTAGACCCTACTGTGTTTGGTTTAAAAATAGATGTTTTAGCAGAAAATAAAGATAGCAAAGTTACCTACGGTTTTGATAACTATGGCAGAATTATACTTATTGTTAATAACATACAAGAAACATTTTTTGTTTGCAGTAACGGAAGATTAGAAGAAAGCAAAAACACAATTAATTTATTAACACTTATTAGCCAATATCCAGATGGAGATGGTTATTATTGGTTTAAATTAAATAGCGAATACAACTTTGGCAATGTTGTAAATTCAGTGTTCTATTCTATTCAAATACAACAACTTGATATGTGGTTCACTCAAACAAATTCATTTAGAGTTGCAGATGCAGAAAGAGTTAGCACTCTTGTAACTTACACAGACGAACAACTTTATTATAAACAAGGTTTTTCTCAAAATGATATTGTAGACATACAAGTTTTAAAAGATACCACATACAATAAAAACTTATTAGTTAAAGTTTATGATTTAATAGAAACTCCAAACGGAAATTTTTACTACGATTTGCAAGATAATAAAGAACAAAATATAAGTTGTGTAACAAATGCAACTATTGAAGAAGGTAAAACATCTTCTCAGTTTAACTTAAATTTAACACCAAGCATTGCAGGAAGATCTGTTATTGTAATAATGCCAGAAGATAAAATTATAACTCAGCAAGATTATAATAACTTTACTCAAAAAGAATATGTTAAAGTTGATGTTACAAAAGAAAATTTTGCCGAGGGCATTTACTTTATTAGGGAAGGCATTGGTTATGTGCCTGCACCACAAGAATTTGATGCAAGTTTAACCTATTATGCCCATACAACTGTGCTTAAAAACACTCTATCGCTTTGGAAGTATTGTTTGGTATTTTATATGTCTGTAGCAGATGGCGTTAAAGTGCCTTATCATATTGCTTCTTATGATGATTTAAAAGAAGTTTCATTAAACTCTGATAGTGTTACAAAACGCTATGTATTCACTAAAAATGTTACTGTTGAAACCAGCGAAAATTGGAAGGCAATAGGCAATTATTACTTAGTAGAAGATGTAACTATAGAGAACTTTAAAGATAATACTTTTTATATTAATAACAATGGAAATTATGAAATAGCAGACTCTTATAGCGATGCAGAAACATATTACTTGTATGGTTTTAATGGAGAGATTTCTGGTAAATATAGTTACCATAATGTTAAAACAGATAAGATAATTGAAACTTTCTATAAACTTGCTGGTTTATCTTTTGAAGGTACAGATGATGTTGAAGAAAATTTATCTTCTGTGTCTGGTTTTATTTCAAACTTAGGTAATAAAGGCAGAGCTTTAAACTTAAATGTAAGTTATGGCGTGTTCAGACCAACTCTTAAAAAAGAATACACATTTGGTGGTATAGCTGCAAATAACTATGGTTACATAGAAAACAGCATAACTTCTTTTGATAACATAACAGTAACAACTTCAAATAAAGCAGTTGTTGGAGGTGTTGTTGGTGAAAATAAAGGAACAATTTTAAATAATGTTGAAACAAACATCGGAGTTAAAGGTATTGTAAGAGTTGTTGCTTTAAATAAAGATGTTAATGTTTCAGTTGGTGGGCTTGTAGGTGTTAACCGTGGCAAAGTTTATGGTAGTTTTAAATATGCTGAAGTAAATTCTCAAAAATTTGTTTTTAACGATGCTGGCTTTAACTCAACTTTAAATATTATTGCAGAGTTAGATGCTGCAGGTAGCAATATCCTAGAAAAATCTAGCATCGGTGGTGCTGTTGGAACAAACTATGGCTTACTTAAGGATGTTTCTATAAAAGGCACAATTTCTGCACCAAACTTTAATAATGTTGGTGGCTTAGTTGGCAGTGCAGAATATAATAAAGATTTTAACAATAACACAACTTTAGATGAAACAACAGAAACAGAAACTCCAGATGAAAATGTTACAGAAGAAACCGAAACAGACATAATTAAATATAGTATAGATTCTTCTTACTCCATTGCAAGTGTAACAGGGTATAATAATGTTGGTGGAGCAATAGGTGTTGCAAAAGGTGCAAATATAACCGATACTCTTAACATTAATTATACAAGTGCTGAAAATTACGCAACTAATGCTAACTATGTTCGAGTGTTCGTTAATGGCAAAAACAATGTTGGCGGATTAATTGGTAATGCAAGCAACACTAATATTCAATATTCATATGTGGTTAGTTACTTTGAATGTATGCCACTTAATGAAGCAGAAGAAGAGGAAATTGGTTACGATATTGTTGGCATAAATGCAGGTGGATTTATAGGTTTAACTCAAAACACAACAATAATTAAAAATAGTGCAAGCTTTGTTAATGTTAAAGCAGAACAAGTAGCCGATTTATTTATTCACACCTATAACGCAGAACCTAGCATAAGCGATGTTTTTGTAATTGGTTATGCCTTGGCTGGCACTGAAATGACTCATAGCATAACACAATTAGGTTCTAATATTGAAGGATATTTCTATTATATTGCAGTTCAAAAATCAATAGACAATAATCCAGATAGCGACATTTTATATATTAGAGATACAAATAGCGTTGCTTCTAACACAACGGCAGAAACCATTATTCAAAGCTTTGGCACAAAAGATGGTTGGTATATAGATAGCGAAGAAAATTCTGGCGACACTAATAGTGGTTTGCCAATTCTTACTATATCTTTTAAAGTAGATGAAAATACAACCTATACAGAAGCCTTGTTTGCAACAACTCCAATTAATGTTTCTGCAACAACTAAGGAAGATGAAAATCAATTTATAACCTATATAAAAAATGATGATAATTCTTTAATTATTTTCTATAACTACGATTATTTAAGTAAATACTTAGCTGAAGATATAAATAAACTTAATATTGTAGATTTCCAAAAATTTATAGACCTTGAAGTTTATCCATTAACAGGAAAAAGCAAAAGGTTAGATATTGCAACTAACAATAGTAAAGTAATTTCTATAGATGAATACGGCAACTTAAGAATTATGGGTGAAGGGAAGGTAACTCTTACAATTTCATCTAAATTAAACAGTAAGTTTAAAGCAGAAGTTTACATAGTTGTTAAGTATGGCGTTAGAAATGTTAATGTTTATAAAGATGTTTCTTCTAATGTAACTTTAGATAGTTGTAAGGGTGATAATAAAATTGTTGTTCTTAAAAACCGCACTCAAAGTTTGTTTGTAGATGTTGAATATACCAGAGACCTAGACCACGAAATAGGTGCACAATTAAAACCATCTAGCGAAGTTGGCATAAGGTTTGAAGTTAGCACTACCGACAGTAACTTAATTGATATTTTAGAAGATTTAAAAGAAGTTGGCACTGCAACAGATATAAATGGTTTGTTTAAAATTAATGGTGCTACTTGGATGTTAGATAAAGATGGTAAAAACTGGTATGTTGAAATTTCAAGTGGAATTAATCCAATAATAACTCCACTTGTTGCAATGGAGAATAACAGATTTTTAAGAATAAATTATGTTCCATACATTAAATCTATTTTCAATGCAGTAGAATCTACCATTATATTAGATAGATTTGCAGGAGATTTTGACCTTTCAATAATTAAAGGTGCAACAGGTATTTTAATTGAAAATAATTTAGATAGCACTACTTCTGTAGAAATTTCACAATTAGAAACTCATACCTTTACCGTAACTTTATTTACAGATTATGAAGCAGATGATATTTTAGATAACTTTGTTTCTCAAAACGAAAATGGAAAGTTAACAATTGTTAAAAGTGACATTAAGCGTAAATATACCGATGATACAAAGAAAACTTTAGAAAGTATTTCTGCAACTTTTACAATAAGTTATAAAGATAAACTTAACGCTGTAGAAAACGATTTAACATATCTATTTAAATTTTCAGCTGCAAGTAATGGACTAATTTCAAAGGAATTAAAATTTGTTATTGTAAGCCAAGATAAAATTAACCAGGTTTACGGAACAATGTATTCAGCAATAAAAGATTTCCCTCAATCTCCTAATAAAAATGCTGTTATATATAATGGTAAAGTAGGAGTATTGTCGGTTGAAGTTTATCCATACTTCAGTAACTATAATAGTATGAGAGTTTATTATAGAACTCAATCATCATTCCCTCTACTTATAACTCAACTAAGTTACGATATAACTGGTGAAACTGGTCAGTACCTAACAAACTATCCAGATTCTGGTTCCATTCAAGATATGAGTGATGTTATGCAGGTTGAAAAATCAAGTGGACAAGATAGTTATCTTTTAAACCCAGATGGGATATATTCCTATAGTAAAGTATATTTCTTCAGTTTACTTGCAGGAACAAATGTGCCAGACCGCACAAACTTCACTTTCTATGTAGATTTCTTAAGACGAGATGGAACTATAATAGAAACCTTTGCTTACAATTTTGTTTCAGTTGTTCAACCAAAAGTAGAATTTAATTTTAATGATGAATTATATAGCAAAGAAAATAAAAACTACTATCTACCTTTAAACACCAAACAAAGTTTAGATGTTAATTTAGTAAATTACGAAGGCGAAATTAATTGGGAAGTTTCAAGTGTAGATTATAACTTAACACAAAATGAAATTGAAACCTTAACTCCATACTTAACAGAAGATGGAAATTATGAAATGAAGGTATTCAATTACGAAGGCAAAAATTCAACAAAGAATGTTTTAAGCACCGAAGCTATTGGTAAACATATCACCCTAACAGCAATTATTGTAGATAACGAAAATACCTACACCTTTAGCCAAACATTTGTTGTAACTATGTTCACGGTAACAGGGGTTACTGCTCAAAATGTGGAAAGAGGGTATATGACAATTCCAATGTCTACAACAACCCCATTGCTTGTTAACTTAGATATTGAATATGATGAAGCATTAATTAAAAACCCTGAAGATAACTGGTATCAAAATTGGTTTGAAATTTATGGAAAAGAAGCAAGTAACGAACTATATAGATATATATACGAATATAGTGGTTACGAAATAGAAGAGTTCTTCTCTAGGTATTTAATTCAATTATCAAATGCAATTGCTAAAGCAAGTTATAATTATAACGACACTCAAGTGGCAAAAACTTCTGGCGTTTGGTTCTACGATTCTGGCGATGAAACTTCTGGTTACTTACAAGTTAACCGCGATTATAATGGCTCAACTTTTGGGGTAGAGCAATATAATGAATATATAGCTGTTTATGGCTATCAAATAGATAGAAACTCTAAAATGTCTTTACGCACAAACATTTCTTATTCTAATAACGACCCAAGAAATAGCATAACAACAGGCATACCAAATGTTCATAACTATTCAATAGCTATGACAGACACAACTTTTGAAACAGCCTTTAGTTTTAAAGATGACTTTATTCTAAACTTTGTTTATAAGTCCGACCTTATTAATGCCATACCTGTTTCAACTCCAGAAGAATTTTTAACAATGCAAGAAGGTTTTGATTACAGACTTGTTAACGATATTGAACTTGCAGGGTATATGCCTATTTCAACCCCAATAGCATCATTCGATGGAAATAACCATAAAATTTACATAACAAGTTTTGGTTATGCTCCAGAATACGATGAGAATTGTGTGCTAGGGTTGTTTGACACAATTAGTGAAAACACAATGTTATATAATGTTTCTGTTCACTTCACTAACCGTGTTTCAGTAAATAACGATGGTGTTACTTTAACCCCAAGTCAGGCAAGTTTAAATGTTACTCAACTATATGTTAAAACTCTAACCTTTGGTGGTATTGCCGCAACTAATAATGGTGTTCTAACAAATTGTAAAGTAAGTGGTAGGCTAAACCTAACAATTAATAATGATATTAATGTGGGCCCTATACCAGAGGCTTTAAACGGAGGGTTAGTTGCAAGGAACACTGAAACTGCCTATATAACTAATTCCTCTGTTGTTGGGTTTGACCTTTCAACCTATGGCATAACAGCAGGCTTTGTTGGGGAAAATAATGGTAAAGTTGTTTCTTCTTTCTTTAACGAAAGTTCAATAACAAACCTTTCTAGTTCTGTAACAGCAGGTTTTGTTTATAGCAACCAATCTAATATATACGAATGTTACACACAAGGTTATAGAACAGCTAACGATAATGACATTCGTAACACAGGCAATGGTATTCAAGCAGAAGGTAATGTTGGTGGCTTTGTTTATTCAAATAACGGAAATATCAGCGATTGCTACTCCAACATTTCCCTTAAAACTTCAAGTATGCTAGCAGGTTTTGTTTATACCGAATCTTCAAGCAGCATTATATCAAGGTGCTATTCTATCAGTTATAAATCAAGTTCCGATAATAGCCGTATTGCTTCACCTTTTGCTGGGGCAAATTCCTCCGACTATTCAAGCATCACAATTAATGGACAATTAAATTATTGTTACTATTTAACTGGCGATACTTGGACAAAAACCAGTTGGGCAAGCACTAGCGAAAATAAACAAGCAAAGGAATTATCACTAGATGAATTTTCAACTCATACAAACTTTGTTAGTTACGATCTATCTCTTGTTTATAACGATACTCAAACTTATGCAGATGGTATAGAAAAATATAGTTATGTAGATGGCTATACTTGGGTTATTATAGAAGGTAAACCAGTTATAGTTTCAACGCTTATTCGCACAATAAGCCAACGAAACTATTATGGCAAATCTAAAAACTATAAAGAAACATACGATTATTTTGTAAGAGATAACACAAAAAATATCACTGCAGTAAGTACTGAAAATTTAGGTGGAAACAGAGTTAAAACTGTTTACACTTACGAAGGTAATTCAGAAGATATTGTTTATACCGAAGTTAAAGACTTTTCAAGAAGTACAATAACATACTTCTTCCCAAAAGAAAAAAATAACACTAAATATAACGATGCCATTACAATTGTTTTTGAATTAACAAACGAAGGCAAAAGAGGTAAAGCATTATCAGCAGAATATGGCACAGATAAAATTGTTGTTTTAGATGTTAGACAACAAGTTAATCAGGAATGGATTGAAGATAGTAACTTTAGAGCAAACGATACAATAGAAATTTACACCGAAGCATCTAACGATAATAGTGTAGATAGTAAAATTGTTAAAATTGTTTATAAAGTTCTAGAAAATGCTTCCTACTATTACGGCAGTAATGCACATAAAATTTCCGATTTAGTTGGCACTCGCACAAATCCTCAAATTATTTACGATTATGAATCTTTTGTTTACTATATGCAAGATGGCAAAAATGGAACATCTGGTTCTGCGGGTAAACACTTTAGAATTATTAAAGATATTGATTTTGTTAACAATCACGGATACTTACTTCCAGATACTGTTTATTCTAACTTCCAAGGTGCTTTGCAAGGCAACTATATGGCTTTAAATCAAATTTCAATATCTTATGTTAATAACCTTTCTGGTTCCGAAGTAGATTACGATAAAGAAGCCTTTGGTGTGTTTGGTTCAATTAGCACAATTCCAGATAATAAGTTATTTAACACGGTAATTTCTAATTTAACACTTAATGTTGTAGAAGTTTTATCTAACACTCACGAAAGAGTAGGTGCACTTGCTGGTAAAATTCATACCGATAAAACAAAAACAGATACTAAAGTTATTCTTAACAACATAACCGTTGGAGGAATGGGTTCAAGAACAGCCCACATTCAAGGTAAAAATGCCGCAGGCGGTTTAGCTGGAATAATTTTAGGTGATGTTATAATTAAGGATATAAATGTTTCTGCAAATGTAAATGCAACAAGAGATGTTTCCAGTGGTAATGTAGGTTCTGTTCTTTACAACAAAAATGGTTCATTTACCGACATTGCATACGCTGGTGGCGTTGTTGGAATTTTAGATTGCAACTCTATTGTAGATGCTTCAACTCAGCGAAATTATAACGCAAGCAACATTCACTTCTCAGGCAGTGTTCACATAACAGGTGGTGTTGTTGGTGGGGCATTCGGCTTAGTAGGCAAGGAAAGTGTTGTTAACTATGCAAATGTAGATGTTGCAAACACTGCAAATAATTATCTTGAAGCTAGTGTTTATGCAGGTGGACTTGTAGGCGAAAATAGAGGAATAATAAGAAGCAGTTCCGTTAGTTACCGAGAACTCGAAAATTATTCATCTGTAAAAATAGGTTCCTCTAATTTAATAGATAATCTTTTCTTCCGTTCAAGTGCAGGTAGTGATAGTGTAATTGCAAGTGGCGGTCTTGTAGGTTTAAATAATGGTGGTTTAGTTTCAAACAGCATTTCAACTGTTGATGTTAGAGATGCTAACACCCGTATTGCAGGTGGTGCAGTTGGAAGAATGATTGTTGGAACCCTTAAAAATGTTATTGCAACAGGGTCCTTAATGTCTAAAAGCATAATTGGTGGTTTAATAGGCACAGCAAATAATAGCACTTTAGTTACAGAGGCTGGTTATAACGAAGATGCCATTGCCACAAAAAGAGTAACAGAAGAACCTACTTTAATAGATAAACAAGCCGAGAATACAGTTATTATAGATTGTGTTGCTGCTAACAACTGGTTGATAGATGATTATTGGCAATATGAATATCTTCAAATGAATAATAATGCAATTGCAGGCTTTATAGGGTTAATTTCAAATAGTGCAACAAAGCAAGATTTTATTATATTTGAGGGCACAAGTTTCTATACCAACACTTTATACACTGCATCTAATGCAAGCACTCCTCAAAAACATTTAAAAGTTGCATATTTTTCTAACACCATTGATATTATGGCAGATTCAAGCAGCACAGTAAAAAGCGTGTTAACTAACAAAGAAGGCACACAAGCAGTTTTCCCATATAGTATAAGAGAGGCTTTCTATGAAGATACAAATATGGGTGTAACTTACACAATGTACGAAAGAGAAAACCCTAATTATAAAGACCCAGAAACAACTTTTGTAAAAAACACTTATTATTCACCTTCAATATATGAACTTCGTTCCTATAACTTAGAAAACCCTGAAGATTTTTATACTAAAATAGATTTTAACGATCCATATTGGGAAGATAATAACTTTGTTTGGGAAAGTGCAAATATTCCAACAACCTTTGATGAATATGTTCAACATTTTGGAATTATATATGCTTTAGAATTAGATAAAGACGGTAAAAAGCGTTTCAACCGCATTACAACCGAAAATGCCTTTAACTTATATAAAGATGGTGACCCTTCCTTACCAGAGGAAGAAAGAGTTAAGGGGGATATCTATTACATTCGTTCTAATAGAATAAGCACCTTTAGAAAAACTACTTCATATTTAACTGGCACATCTAACGATATTATTTTAAGCACCCAAAATGGTGGAGCAGAAAATAAGCGTAACGACTTTACTTTTAACAGTTTTGATGACTTAAAAGCAGTTAACAATTTATACATTAATGGTTTGCTTATAACAGATATTGGCACTCCTGTAACAGAAGGTGGCTTGGATGATGAGTGGTATAAAGCAACATATAATAATGTTAACTACATTCTTCCAAACAACACAAAAATTGTTAAAATAACATTTAACTCAACTTTAAAGGAATTTAAAGTTCCAAATTCCGATAGTATTATAAGAGCTTGGGAAGTTACCTCCATAGATATAACTTACGATTACGACACTTCAAAAAATTTCATAAGTGTAAAATCTAAAAATGTAAGCGCACTAAATTATTCTTACTCCTTGCAACTAAGCAGTAAACAAGTTATTTATAACAAATTTATTGATAATGGTTATTGGAGTGCTGGCGAAAACTTCTTATTAGATGCTTCTTACGATAAAGCCGATAAATATTTAACTAATTTAGAATTTGCAGATATATATTTATGGACATCTTTTGCCTCAGAAAAATGGTACGATGAACAATATGTTACAGGTAAACTAGAAATTTCTACCCCAGAAGAATTTGCTATGTTTGCAAATATGGTAAATGAAGGTACAACCTTTGCAGGAAAAACTGTTAAACTTGTAAACGATATCGACCTTTCAGGTAAATTCTGGGTTCCAATAGGTAGTAAAGAGCACGCCTTTAAAGGAACTTTTGATGCTGGTATATATTCTGGTGAAGACTATAGCGGAGAAAATTATAAAATAAAATACGCAACTGTTAATTCTGTTTCAAATAGTGGGGTAAACTCTCTAGGCGGAATATTTGGTTATGTAGAAAATGCAACAATCAAAAACCTAGAAACAGTTGGTGGTGACATTTACGGAACAATTTCTGGTGGTGTTGTGGCAATGTCAAATGGTAGCATAACATTGCTTAATGTAGAAAACCGCAATAATGTTACTGGTGAACAAATAGCTGGTGGAATTATTGGTAAAATTCAAAGCGAAAATGTTTCAAACGCAAGCATAGTTATTGAAAATTGCATAAACCACGGTGATATAGACCATCAAAACACTAACTATTCAAAAGATGCTGAAATTAGTTTAGGTGGAATTATTGGTAGTGTTGATAGTAATGCAACTGGTAGAGTGTTTAACGAACTTTATAACGATGGCACAATAATTGCAATTAACAACAGAACTTCTTACTCAGGTTCTCAAATAAAAATAGAACTTAATGTAGGTGGCATAATTGGTAATGTTAGCCAAGATGGAGACAGGTATAACGAACTTAACAATTATGGAAATATAGATATAACAACAAATGCCCACACTCTTAATGTTGGTGGTGTAATAGGCATAACAAAAAAACAGGCTGTTATAACTCATTCTAAAAACTATGCAAGTATAAACATTAGCTATAACAACATTTATAGCGAAGGTCGCAACAAAATTTACAAATCAACTGCAATGGTAGGCGGCGTTATTGGTAGGGCACAACACACAATTATAAGTTGTGGAAATGAAGGTAAAATAGAGTTTAACCTTGGTGCTTCTTCCAGTGCATTTATTGGCATTGGTGGCGCAGTAGGAACAACAGTTGCAGATGTTCAAAAAAGTTATAATGCTAATAATATAGAAGTTTACACAATAACAAGAGCAACAAAAGTTGTTATTGGTGGTGTGGTTGGTGGTGTTGAAATAACAAGCCAAAACAGAGAAGTTTCTAATTGCTATAATTCTGGAGATGTTCAAGCAACAAGTAGCAGTAAAATGTTTGCAGGTGGTATAGTTGGTTCTTCATATGTAAAAAATCATTATACCTCAGTTTACGATGAATATTCCTTCTATAGTGCCGACCCACATAACTATCGCTTAACAGTAAAAACAAACTTAAATGTTGGTTATATAAATGTTATTGAACTTAAAACTTTAGATAATGGTCTTGGTGCAATAGCAGGTTATGGTAACTTCGATATGGTTTTTGTAGATAATTTCTATTTGAGAGATTCTGCTTTCAGTGGTAACACAATTTATAAAGCATATTGTTTGTTAAATAACGATGAAAATGCTGAAAATAAAGGCTATTACACTGTTGATGGAAATAGTAATTATCCTAAATTAATGGTAAGTTTAAAGAACCCAGAAGAATATACAAGCAACTGGTCTTTTGTATCAGAAACTAATCCAAATGGTGTTTGGCAACAATATTACGACACTTGGTACCCTTCATTAAGAGAAAATAATTCTTCTTCAATGTGGAGTGATAAGTTAGAAGAAGTTTCACAAGAACACGGCAGTTTCATTGTAAAAAGCGGTGAAGAACTTGCATATCTTGCAAATGTTATAAACAGTGGTGAAATTGATTCTTCTAACATAACAATAAAACTCACAAGTTTTATAGACTTGTCTAACCGTTATTGGATTCCTATTGGAACAAAAGAAAACACCTTTAAAGGTAAGTTTGATGGTAATGGTTATGTAATTCGCAACCTAACAATTGATGGTAACTATACTGAACAAAATTCATATGGTGGATTATTTGGTTATTGCGAAGATGCAACAATAACAGAAATTGGTTTAGAAAATACAATAATTAAAAATGTTGAATACGCAGGTGCTGTTGCTTACAATGTTGTGGAAAGCGAAATTTCAAGAATTTACACCGCAGTGGAAGATGAAATTAAAGATGCAATAATTTCTGCAAAAATTGGGGCAGGCGGACTTGTTTACAACTTGTTAAACAGCTCTCCTAAAGATAGTAACAACAATAAAGCAGGTCTTTATTATAGTTATAACGACACAAAAGTTGAAACTGTAGGTGAAGATATTGAAGAAGGCACTGCAAGTGGCAGAGAACTTATAACAGGTGGCATTGTTGGCAGGTTAGATGGTTCTTTAATTAGCAACTCATATAATAATTCTAATGCCGATTTAAAAACCGAAAAAATTACTGGCACAACAGGTGTTGGAAGTGGTGTTTTCATTGCTGGCAGAGCTTATGGCGAAAGTAGCATTATAAATGTGTTTAATTTAGCAACTAACTATACAACAGCAACAGATACCTTTACTTTTGAACCAAGGTTATACCATATTGTAAACGCTGGAGAAAATAACCAAGATATTTTGGAAAACTCTAACGAAGATAATAAAGGTATTCCAACCTTTGAAAACTTAAAAGGCAAAAGTGAAGACAATAGTTTAAGCGACATCTGGACACAAGAAAATGAATATACTTTAAATAAACCAGTTGGTAACATTTATTATCCTTCAATTCGTGGGTTAGGTGGAAGTTGGAAAAACACAGAAAGTGAAGCTCTTGTTAGCATTAAAAGTGATGATGCAAGAGTTGAAATTCCAAAATATTTAGAACAATATAATAGCGATATTAAAAACAAAAAAACATTAATAAGTTTGCTAGAGGAAACCGAAAGTTCTACTCAGCAAAACAAAAATAAAACCTATTATTTTGTTACCAGTGAAGAAGAACTTGCTTGGATTTCAACAAATGTAAATTCTGGCAGTTTACTAACAAATCGCACTGAATTTGTTTTAATGACAGATTTAGACTTAAGTGGAAAATACTGGACTCCAATAGGTTCAACTTCAGTTTATCCATTCCAAGGTGTGTTTAATATGAATGGGCACAGAATTAAGGGTATTACAATAGATAATAAAAATTTATTATATGGCGGTTTGTTTGGTTATACAAACAATGCAAAAATTGTTAATGGTTATATTGAAGATGCCTTTATAAAAATTATTTCAGAAAGTGACCAAGCTAATGTTTACGCTGGTGCAGTTGTTGGTAGAGGTTATAACACAACCATACAAAATGTTTCAATAACCACAGCAATCTCTGTAACCACAAATTCAGCAATATTTGTTGGTGGTGCAATAGGTTCATTAACTGGCACAACTAATTATGTTACTGAAGAGCCAAACTATAAACTAGAAAATGTTGTTGTTAATAAATCAATCAGCAAAAAGTCTGGCACAGATTCCAGCATTTCCGATAGTTATCCTAAATATATAGATATTTCAAAATACTATTATCAAGTTGTAGAAGTTCCTATAACAGAAGGAACAATTCAAACTTCCGATAACACAAAAATAGGCATTGGTGCATTCTCTGAAGGTGGTAATGTTTATGTTGGCGGTATAGTTGGTTATGCTTCGGGTTATCGTAGAGATGATGGAAGTGATAAAGATGGTAAAGACAACCCAACCATAAATGGTGCTGTTAGTGATGTTAACATTGCTGCAATAACAATTTCATCTTCTTCACGTAGTTACGCAGGCGGTATTGTAGGCTTTGGTCAAGGTGAAGTTATTATGGATAGTGTTAAGAGTATGGGTATATCAAAAACCTTTACTAATCAATACGATTGTGTTGGCGGCATTGCAGGTTATTTGAACGATTCCGATATAACTAATGCCTACTTTGGCGGTTATATAGAACCTTGTCAGGATATGAATAACTTAATTATTAGCAGGGCAGGCGGCATAGTTGGTTTTGTTGAAAGTACTGGAACTTTAAACTATTGCTATAGCAAAGGTTCCATTAACCATAACCCTAAATATGAAAACAATGCTCATATTGGCGCTATTATAGGTTATACTCGTGGCAGAGATTTTAATGGTGATAGCTACTTAATTTACGATAGTCAAGGTGATTTGGTTGCTGGAAACACTAACTTTACAAAAGCAGTTGGTTACGATGAAAATAATAACCAAGATAGAGACCCTTCACTTCCTGTTTTATTCGACCAAAACACAGGGTTAATTAATAACTCAAATGGTTTCTTATCTCATATTTGGAGTGGCACATCCTTAAATACTAATTTCATTTCTGTAAAAAGTAATGATGATTCAGTTATTCTTGTAAATGCAGATAACATTGCTATAAATGCTAATTTATCTAATGGTTGCCAACTTGTAAGAGATTACACAACTATAACAATTAAATCTTCCGATGAAGCAACTCAAAATGGTGGAAAACTTCAAGTTGCAGGAAGAAATGAATATGGCGAATATGTAATTGTAGAAGCAACAATAACTCAAAGCGGAGAGTTCTTAATTAACGGGTATGTTTCTGGCACAGGTGCAAACAAAATTAACTTTGCTAAAACCTCAGTTATTCTTGTTTCAATTATACCAAACCTTCCAGACACTCCTGTTGGGCCATAACATAATTTAATTTATAATTAAACAAAAAACATCACAGCTCTAAAACTGTGATGTTTTTTTGTAATATAAAACCACCAGATAGTCTGGTGGTTCATTTTAGGTTTACCG
>CAJUBT010000005.1:0-20726 GCA_910584815.1 uncultured Christensenella sp.
ATTAAAAACATAAAAGTTATGCAAAACTATTGCATAATTTTTTTTTGTATGTTATAATTTACCGTTTTAAAATTCGCACTCATAATTTTTCTTGTGCTTTTTTAAGTTTCATAAAAAAGTGTAAGTAGAAATTTAACTACTAAATTATGGGGAGGGTTTAACAAGAAGGAGGATTTTTATTTATGCCAGTAATTTCAATGAAACAATTATTAGAGGCAGGGGTTCACTTTGGTCACCAATCAAATAAATGGAACCCAAAAATGAAGAAGTATATTTTTACAACAAGGAATGATATTCATATCATAAACCTAGAAGATACTTCTGACTTATGCGACAAAGCATACTATTTCATAAGGGATATGGTTGCTAGTGGCAAAAATGTGTTGTTCGTAGGAACAAAAAAACAAGCTCAAGAAGCTATTGAACAAGATGCAAAGCGTTGCGGAATGTATTACATTGTTAACCGTTGGTTAGGCGGAACTTTAACAAACTTTAAAACAATTAAAACCAGAATTGCAAGACTTAACAAATTAAACCAAATGGAACAAGTTGGAGAATTTGATTTACTTCCTAAAAAAGAAGTTGCAGGTCTTAAAAAAGAAAAAGATAAACTTGAAAAGGCTCTTGGTGGAATTAAAGATATGCCAGACCTTCCAGGTGTTATGTTTGTTGTAGACCCTAAAAAAGAACATATTGCTGTTAAAGAAGCAAGAGCTCTTGGAATTGCTATTGTTGGCATTGTAGACACTAATTGTGATCCAGATGATGTTGACTATCCAATTCCAGCAAACGATGATGCTATTAGGGCTGTTAAACTAATTGTAAGTGCTATGGCAGATGCTGTTATAGAAGCAAAAGAAGGCGTTACCTTAAGAAATGTTGAAGAAGCAGTAGAAGAAGAATCAAAAGAAGAAATCAACTTAGCAGAAGCAATTAATACTGAAGTTTCAAGTGAAATTGAATCTAAATAATTTAAATATATTTTAGTAATTTAAAGGGAGAAACTAATATTATGATTAATGCTAGTGATATTAAAGAATTAAGAGCAAAAACTGGTGCTGGTATTCAAGATTGCCAAAAAGCATTGGCTTCTTGTGATGGCGATATGGAAAAAGCTGTTGCTTTTTTAAGAGAAAAGGGTATAGCTTCTGTAGCTAAAAAAGCATCTCGTATTGCAGGTGAAGGTGTTGTTGGAAGTTATATTCATATGGGTGGCAAAATTGGCGTTTTAGTAGAAATTAACTGCGAAACAGATTTTGTTGCTAAAAGTGAAGAATTTAATAACTTAGTTAAAGATGTTGCAATGCAAATTGCAGCTGCAAAACCAGAATTTGTGAGAATTGAAGAAGTTCCTCAAGAAAATGTTGAAAAAGAAAAAGAAATTTTAATTGCTCAAGCCGAAAATGAAGGTAAACCTAAAAATATTGCAGAAAAAATGGTTGAAGGCAGAATTAAAAAATACTATAAAGATGTTTGCTTAATGGAACAAGAATTTGTAAAAGACCCTTCTAAAACTATTAGTGATTTAATTACCGATGCAACTTTAAAAATTGGTGAAAAAATTACAATTAGAAGATTTGCTCGTTTTGAAATGGGTGAAGGTCTTGAAAAGAGAAATGACGATTTTGCAAAAGAAGTTATGGATCAAATGAATTCAAAATAATTAAAAAAACAATAAATGGAGCACATAAGAAAGAAATTATTAAAATTTTTATTTTAATTGTGCTTCATTTAATTTTTTTTTAATTAAAAAAATTTTTAAGTAAAACTTCTATTTGTAAAATTAAATATCACAACAAAAATTTAATTTTATCTAAATTTTTATAAAACACTTTAGTTTAAAAATAAAAATTAATAAAAGATTTAAAACATTATTTTTAAAATAAATAAAAATACTTTTATTTTTTTTAAAATTATGTTAATATTTAATTATTAGTAATTTGTTTTGCAAGTTATTCAGGGGGTAAAATTTTTCTTGTATGCGTAAAATGGCACTTGATTATGGCGAAGTTCGAATAGGCATTGCTTTTAGCGATATTATGAATATCATTGCAAATGGCTACGAAACATATACTAGGCAAAATTTAGATAAAGATTTAGAATATCTTTCTAATTTGTGTAAGGAAAAAGAAGTAGACACCATTGTTGTAGGCTTACCAGTTAATATGGATGGAACAGAAGGTGATAGAGCTGTTAAAACAAGAGAATTTGCAGAAAAATTATCATCTGTTTCAGGTCTACCAATAAAGTTTTTAGATGAACGCCTTACAAGTGTTTCAGCTGAAAAGATGCTTATAGAGGCATCTGTTCGCCGAGAAAAGCGTAAACAAGTTATTGATAAAATTTCTGCAACAATTATTTTGCAAAATTATTTAGATATATATTCAAAATAAAGGAGAATTAAAATTATGAGTGAAGAATTTAAAAATGGAGTTAATGCAGATCAAGAAGAACTTAGTCCTATCGATTGTCTTTTTGATGAAGATAACACAGATCCAATAACATTATTCAATGAAAAAGGTGAAAAAGTTGAGTTTGAACAAATTGCACTTATCCCACTTGAAGATAACGATGACAAAATTTATGCAATTTTAAAACCTATTGAAACTATGGAAGGCGTTGGCGAAGATGAAGCTTTAGTTTTTGAAATTGTTGAAAGTGAAGATGATGAGGAAGAAGAATATCTAAACCTTGTTTCAGACTTAGACATTATCGATAAAGTTTTTGATGTTTATAACAAACTTATGGATGAAGAAGATGATAAAAACAAAATAGATAAAAAGAAAAACAACTAATTAATTAGTTTTGTATTTCTATGCAAAAAGAATTAAGAAAAACTAAATTATAAAAAATAAAATTTAGTTTTTCTTTTGTTGTTTATTTAAACAATTTTAAGCAATAAAAAACTTATTTAAATTTTTTTACTACACATAAAAAGGAAAAATTAAATTATGGAAGAAAAAGTGCAAAATTTATCAAGCGAAATAGATATTAGGAAAGAGAAAATTAAAAAATTAAAAGAACAAGGCGTTATTGTTTATAAAGAAAAATTTGATAGAACCTGCACTCTTAAACAAGCAAAAACTATGCAAGATGGTGAAACGGTTGCTGTTTGTGGTAGAATAACTGCAAGAAGAATAATGGGCAAGTTTAGTTTTTTTGCTATAGAAGATGTTAATGCAAAACTTCAAATTAGCATAGGCAGAAATGAAATTGATGAAGAAACTTATGCCTTTTTTAAGTCTATGGTAGATATTGGTGATTTTGTTGGAGTTAAAGGGGAACTTTACACAACAAACACAGGCGAAAAAACTGTAAGAACAACAGAATTTAATTTATTATCAAAAGCTATTTTGCCATTGCCAGAAAAATTTCACGGGCTTTCAAATCAGGAACAACGCTATCGTGAAAGATGTATGGACTTGGTTAGTAATGAAGAAAGTAGAAAGGTTTTTTTAAAAAGAAGCCAATTTTTAGCATTTTTAAGAAAGTTTTTAAATGAAAATAATTTTTTAGAAGTAGAAACCCCAATTTTGCAAAGTGCTGTTTGTGGTGCTAGTGCTAAACCTTTTTTTACAAAACACAATGCATTAAACAAAATTTGTAACTTGCGTATTGCTCCAGAGGTTTATTTAAAACAAGTAATTGCTGGTGGCTTTGACAGAGTTTTTGAAGTTGCAAAATGTTTTAGAAACGAAGGTATGGACCCAAGCCACTTGCAAGAATTTACTATGGTGGAATGGTATGCTTCATATTGGAATTTTGAAGATAATATAAATTTTTTCACAAAATTTATTAGAGAAGCCATAAAAGAACTTAATGAAGGAAACCTTGTTTTAACTTATGGTGATAAAGAACTAGATTTTTCTAAAGATTTTATAAGAATTAATTATACAGAAAAAGTAAACGAAATTTTAGGCTTTAATGTTTTAGATTATACAGACACACAAAAATTAAAGGAAGCCGTTGTAAAAACAAAGTTATTTGCAATGGAAGATTTTGAGCAATGCAAAACTGTTGGTGGGGTTATAGACCTTATTTATAAACGCAAAATTAGAGAAAATATTGTTCAACCAACCATTCTTTACAACTATCCAGCTTGTCTTGTTCCTCTTGCAAGAAGAAATGATAAAGATGTAAGGCTTATAGATATGTTCCAAGTGCTTGTTTGCGGTGATGAAATTTGCAAAGCATATTCAGAGCTTGTAGATCCAATTGTTCAGCGTGAAGCGTTAGAAGAGCAAGCAAATGCAAGAAAACAAGGCGATGATGAAGCAATGGAACTTGATGAGGACTTTTTAAATGCAATGGAGCACGGTATGCCACCAATTTCGGGCTTAGGTTTTGGTGTAGACAGGCTTATGTGTTTACTTACAAATCAAGAATCAGTTAGAGATGTGGTTTTATTCCCATTAATGAAATAATTAAATTTGTTTTTACTAAATTCAAAATTTGGAAAATTGCAAAATTTATAAAAATAAAGTATTTTTAAAGTTATTTCTTTGCATTTAATAATTGCTGTTTTAAAGATTAATTTCTTTTTAATGTTAATTAAAGTTTAGCAATAAAATATAATTTTAACTTTATTATTTAAAATAAAAAAAACTTGTGCTTTTTTATTAGCACAAGTTTTTTTGCATTGCTTTTTAGTTCAGTTTTTTATAAAAATATAATAACATTTTATTTCATATTATGATTTGCCTCGTTTGTTATTTCAAATAAGCCAATATATGCTAAAAATTTACAATTTTTAGTAGTGTTAATTATGAGTATTAACATTTTTAATGCATAAAATACTTTTGTTATGTGGGAATATTGTATATCTTTTGAAGATAATAAAACAGCAGAAATTTTTAAAAATAGTATATTTAATGAAATTAAATCGCACGGTGGAATATTAACTACCTTAGATTCAGGCTATCTATATAAAGTGTTAATTGCATTACCTATTATAGAAAGGTTTAAAGTTCATAATATTATAAAAGAAAAAATTGCCGAAACTATTTTACTTTGCATTAAAAGTAAATATATTTTATCGCGTTTAGATTTTGAAACAAATTCTAGCCCAAGTATGCAAGTCTTTTTAAAGGCTTTGATAGTGTTTGATAGTGATACAGATAAAGATATTATAACAGAACGCCTTAATTTCGATGATAATATAGTTGTAAACTCTTTTGTTAATTTTAAATTAACCTTTTTAAAAAAGAAGTGGGGCGAACTTGTAAGCCTTGCAAACGATAATGCAATGTATTTGCTAAGCCAAGATAGCACTAACGAACTCATTAAATTTTTAATAAGTAACTTGGAATATCGTTGTTATGCGGTAAATGTGTTTTCTAAAAAAGATTGTTATTTCTTATGCGATAATAAGGGTGAAACTATAAACGATTTTTTAATAGATAAAACAATTATATACGATGATAATAATTTATTGGTTAATTTAGTAGCTTTAAACCCAGAAAAAATTATTGTTCATTGTAATAACTATGTTAAAGATAACTTGCTGAACACTTTATACGAATATTTTGCCAATAGAATTGAGTTATCAAAATAATCAATTCCTTAAATTTCAGTAATTTAGTTTATAAAATATTTTAAAAATTTATAAAATCTTTTAAGTTTATTTAGTGGTTGTTTTATGTTTTTAAAATAAGTAAAATTTAAGTGTTTAATTTATAATTATTAAAAAACAAAAAAGTATTGTATCAAAAATAAAACTTATTTAATATAGTTTTAATAGCTAAGATAAAAATTAACAACATAAGAAAACTTTAAATTATTAAAAAAAATATTGACTTTATTAAAAAAAGTTACTATACTACTAAATGTAATCATAGTTAAACCGCAAGACAAGTAGTTTAATATTCATCTTTACCAGAGAAGGCAACACTTTTGGTGGAAGTTGCGTAAAAGTAATGATATTATAACAAAACCACTGGCGTTCTATGCTTTTTTATATAGTTTTTTAAGTTTAAAAACTTTAAAGTGGCTAAGTATTTGCTTAGCAATAAAGGTGGAACCACGGAAATTTAAATTTTCGTCCTTTGACTGTTTTTTGTCAAAGGGCTTTTTTATTTCAAAAGCCTAAAACCAACTTTGACAAAATTTTGTTTTAAAAAAGGGGAAATATTATGGAAGAGAAAGAATTACAAATTTTAAGGCACGGATGTAGCCACGTTCTAGCAAAAGCTGTAGATAAAATTTTTGCTGGGGCAAAAAACACCATTGGTCCTGCAATTGATGATGGCTTTTATTACGATTTTGATTTAAACGAAACAATTACACCAGAAATTTTTGGTAAAATAGAAAAAGAAATGAAAAACATAATTTCTCAAAATCAAGAATTTAAAAGAGTAGTTGTTTCTAAACAAGAGGCAAAAAAATTATTTAAAGACAATACCTATAAACAAGAACTCATAGATGCTGTGCCAGATAATGAAGAAGTTTCTATTTATTATCTTGGGGATGATTGGTTTGATTTATGCCGTGGCCCACACGTAGCCACTACGAAAGAATTAAAAAATTTTGCCTTTAAAATTAATCGTGTTAGCGGCGCATATTGGCGTGGAGATGAAAAAAACAAAATGTTACAAAGGGTTTATGTTTATGGCTTTGAAAATAAAGATGAACTTGATGAACATATTCGTTTATTAGAAGAAGCAAAAAAGAGAGACCACAGAAAACTTGGTAAAGATTTAGGCTTGTTTTTTATATCCGACTATGCTCAGGGTATGCCATTTTATATGCCAAAGGGTCTAGTTATTAAAAACCAACTTATAGATTTCTGGCGTGAAGAGCATAAAAAAGCAGGGTATATAGAAATTGAAACTCCTATTGCTATGAGCAGAAGTTTATGGGAAGTTTCTGGACACTGGGGTCATTACAGAAAAAATATGTACACCTTTGCTTTAGAAGACAGTGAATTTGCCATTAAACCTATGAATTGCCCAGGTGGGATGTTATATTATAAAGAAAATGTTCATTCATATAAGGAATTCCCTTTAAGAGTTGGGGAACTTGGAAAAGTTCACCGCCACGAAGCAAGTGGAACTTTGCACGGTTTGTTTAGAGTTAGAAGTTTTACTCAAGATGATGCACATATTTTTATGTTGCCAAGTCAAATAGAAAGTGAAATTCAAAATGTTTTGTCGTTAGTAGACAAAATGTATAGTGCTTTTGGCTTAACTTATCACCTTGAACTTTCAACAATGCCTGAAGACCATATGGGCGATGAAAAAACTTGGGAAGAGGCAGAAACTGCTTTAAAAAATGCTCTTAAAAATATTGGCAAACAATTTGTTATTAATGAAGGCGATGGTGCTTTTTATGGCCCTAAAATTGATATTCATATTAAAGATGCTATTGGCAGAACTTGGCAGTGTGGAACAATTCAACTGGATATGCAATTACCAAAGAGGTTTGAACTTGAATATGTAGATGCTGATGGGACTAAAAAGGAACCTATTATGATTCATCGAGTAATATATGGTTCTATAGACAGATTTTTAGGCATTATTACAGAAAATTTTGCAGGTGCTTTTCCATTATGGCTTGCACCAGTCCAAATTCAAATTTTAAATATTAACGATAGCGTTTTAGATTATGCTAATTCTATTGCAGAAAAACTTAAATCTCTTGGTTTTAGGGTAGAAATTGATGATAGAAACGAAAAAATAGGTAAAAAAATTAGGGAAGCACAACTTCAAAAAATTCCATATATGTTAGTAATTGGCGAAAATGAAAAATCTAATAATAATATTTGTGTTCGTTCTCGTAGCCAAGGAGATTTAGGCACTCAAACTTTAGATGATTTTATAAAAGAAATTATTGAAGAAAGAGATACTAAGAAAATATTTTAAAACTTTTCCAAAAAAGTTTAATTAAAAATTTATACTAAAATTGAAAACTAATAATTTTATATGTTTCTTATTATTTTAATTAATAAAAATCGATATTTATAATTAAAAGTTTAGGTTATTAATTTTATAAGTGGTTGGGTATAATTATTTTAAATTTATGCTTGACTATGTTTCAAAATTATGTTATTATAATGCCATTCAAAGAAGAAGTTGCCACTTCTCACCTTTTTAAGTTTAACTTAATTGGTTGTTAGCATTTTTATAATAAAATTGTTAAAGTGGGCTTTCTTTGGCTCACTTTTTTTATGGTTAACTTATAAAATTATCCATATAAAGTGTGCAAAAAATTGTTTAGGAGGTATTTTACCATTAAAAATCAACTTTTAAATGAAGAAATCAATTTACCAAAGGTTAGACTTATCGGGCAAAATAATGAACAACTTGGAATTATGTCCAGCAAAGAAGCATTAAACTTGGCAAGTGAACAAAATTTGGACCTTGTTTTAATGTCTCCAAATGCAGAACCACCAGTTTGTAAAATTATAGACTATGGCAAATTTAAGTTCGACCAAGCAAAAAAATTGAAAGAACAAAGAAAGGCTCAAAAGATAGTTGATATTAAAGAAATTCAACTTTCAATGACAATTGAAAAACACGACATTGATGTTAAAGCAAAGCACGCACAAAAATTTTTACAGAATGGAGACAAAGTTAAAGTTACCATTCGTATGAAAGGGCGTCAACAAGCAAGACCAGAAATTGGTATTGAAGTTATGAACACTTTTTTTGAAGTTGTAAAAGATTTTGGGGTTATTGAAAAAAATCCTGAAATTATGGGTAGAAACATTTTTATGGTTCTTGCCCCTATAAAAGCAAAATAAAAAAATTTATTTAAGGAGATATATTTTATGCCAAAACAAAAAACAAATAGTGCAGCAAAGAAAAGATTTATTGTAAAAAAATCAGGTTTAATTAAAAGAAGCAAACAAGGTAGAAGACACATTCTTACTAAAAAATCAACAGGCACAAAAAGAAATTTAAGAAAAGCTAGCTATGTAAGCAGTGCACAATCTAAAACAATAAAACAAATGGTTCAAGGTTAATAAGGGGAGGACAAATAAATTATGAGAATCAAGAGAGCAGTTAATAAAAATAAACATAAAAAAGCAATTTTAAAACAAGCAAAAGGTTTCTGGGGTACAAGAAGCAAATTATTTAGAGTAGCAAACCAATCTGTTATGAGAAGTGGCAGATATGCCTATATTGGTAGAAGACTTAGAAAAAGAGATATGAGATCTTTATGGATTGCAAGAATAAATGCTGCTTGCAGAATTAATGGAACTAGTTATAGTAAATTTATTAATGGGTTAAAAGTTAAAAACATTAATCTTAACCGTAAAATACTTGCAGATATGGCTGTAAACGATAAAGAAGCTTTCACAAAACTTGTTGAACAAGTTAAAGCATAATTTCTAAAATTTATAAGTAAGCAAATGAAAAAAATACATAATTAAATGTATTTATAAAATTTGTGTTTTAGTTTTAAATGTTAAAATAAAGAAATGTTAGCAAACCCCCATTTTAAAAGGAAAGAATTTTTTGGAAGTTATAACATCAGTAAAAAATGAACTTGTTGTTAAAACAAAAAAAATTAAACAAGAACCAAATGGTAAACTTTTTTTGGAAAATCCAAAACTAATTAAAGAGGCATTTAACGCAAACTTATGTTTTGATTATTGTTTAATTTCGGTAACAAAACAAGCAAATTTAATTGCAAATTATTCTTTTTTAAAACAAACTAATTTAATTGTGGTGGGAGATAATATTATTGAAAGCCTTTCAGACACCAAAACTCCACAAGGTTTAATTGCTATAGTAAATTTTTCAGAAAAACCTTTAAAAGCTCCAAATAACAATTTTGTAGTGTTAGAAAATTTACAAGATGCTGGCAACCTTGGCACAATTATACGTAGTTGTAAAGGTACAAATTTTAATGATATTTTTTTAATTAATTGTGTAAGTTTTTATAACCAAAAAGTAATTAGAAGTGCAATGGGAAATATTTTTGATGTTAGTTTGCATTCTTTTAAAACAACTTCTGAGTTTTTAAATTTTGCAAAACAAAACAGTTTGCAATTAGCAGTAGCAGATATGAATGGAGAAAATTTGTTTAAAATTAAAACAAAACCACAAAGGTTGGGCATTGTTATTGGAAATGAAGGAAAGGGTGCAACACAAGAAATTAAAGATTATTGTAAAAAAACTATTTCTATTCCAATGAAAAATAATTTAGAATCCTTAAATGCAGGTGTTAGTTGTTCGATTATTATTTATTATTTAGATAACTTATAAATTTGAAATTTTTTAAAAATTACTTTCTATTTCTATAAAATAAACATTAAACTGTTTTATTCAATATAATAAATTTAATAACTCTTAACTTAAAAATTAATAAAGGGAGAAATAAGAATGATTTCAGCAGGAGATTTTAGAAAAGGTGTTACTTTTGAATATGAAGGAAATATATTCATAGTTGTAGATTTTCAACACGTTAAACCAGGCAAAGGTGCTGCTTTTGTAAGAACCAAAATTAAAAACATTATTACAGGTCAAGTTTTAGAAAGAACTTTCAATCCTACCGAAAAAGTTGAAGAAGCAAAAATAGAAAGAAAAGAAATGCAATATTTATATAATGAAGATGGCATTTACTATTTTATGGATATGGAAAGTTTTGAACAAATACCTCTTAATTACGACCAAGTTCAAGAAGCTATGAAATATGTAATAGAAAATATGATGGTAACAATTCAATTTCATAAAGGCAAAGCATTTTCAGTTTTACCTCCTATGTTTGTTGAACTTAACATTACAGATTGTGAACCAGGCATTCAAGGTGACACATCAAAAGCAGGCAATAAACCAGCAACTTTAGAAACAGGCCTTGTAATACAAGTTCCACTATTTGTTAATAATGGAGATAGAATTAGGGTAGATACAAGAACTGGAACATATATGGAGAGACTATAACTTATTATATTATATTTTCTTATATGCTTTTAATTTTATATAATAAAACTTTTTATAACTAATTTATTTAAATTATAGTTATAAAAATTAAATAATATTAAAATTAAAAAAAAAGTAAAAATAGCAATACTTTTGTAGTATTGTTATTTTTTTTTGCCATTAATACTAATTTAAAATTTTCAGCAGTAAATATATAACTAGGAAGGAAAATATTAAAATGTTAAAAAATATAGTTCCAGATTATTTTCTTGAAATATTAAATAAAACTCCAATAGATAAAGTTAACGAAATTAGACTTAGACTAGATAAAAAGGCAGTTGTTATAATAGGTAACAAATCTTATTATTTATCTCAAAATGGTTTAACAGGTAATGCCGAAAAAGCATATGAAGTTAGTAAAGATTTAATTGATGAAATTGTTAAGCGTGCGTGTGAAAGTTCTGTATATGCCTATAATTACCAAATTAAAAACTCTTACATAACCATTTTAGGTGGCATAAGAATTGGACTTTCTGGTGAAGCCGTGTACGAAAAGGGAACAATTAAAACATTAAAAAATATAAATGGACTAGCTATCCGTTTGCCTCACGAAGTTAGAGGATGTTCTCTCCCTTTATTGCCTTATTTATTTAAAGGTGACTTTTTAAACACACTTATTGTTTCTCCTCCAGGAGCTGGCAAAACAACAATGATAAGAGACATTATCTACCAACTTTCACAAAAAGGATATTGCTATAATGTTCTTCTTTGCGATGAAAGATTTGAAGTTGCAAATTGTTTTAATGGGAAGCCTACTTTAGATGTTGGAAATTTTTGCGACACATTAAGTGGCACCACAAAAGGTTATGCTTTTGAAAAAGGAATAAGGTCCTTACGTCCAGATATTATTGTTACAGATGAGATTTCAACAGCACAAGATTATGAAAGTATTATGTATGCTTCTACTTGTGGTGTTAATGTTTTGGCATCAATTCACGCAAAGAGTTTAGAAGATTTAAAAAGTAAATTAGGCTTTGAAATTTTGCTTAAAAATAAGGTATTTTCAAGAATAGTAATTTTATCTGTAAAAGATGGCCCAGGCACTATAGAGGCTGTTTATGACGAAAATTTAAGGTTTGTAAGTTTATAAATGAAAATATTATTAATTTTTGTTGTATTTTTTTGTTGCGTGTTAATAGGAATTTTAATTAAAAAATATTTTGTAAAACGACAAAATTTCTTTTGCGATTTGCACACTTTTTGTGAAAATTTATCTAGCGATATTTCTTATAATAACGAGAAACTTTCTATAATAATTAATAAAAATTTATCATTATTCAATGCGGATATAAATTTACTTTTTAATTCATTTAATAACTATTTAGCAGGACAAATAACCGCCCAAGAATTTATAAAAAGTTTCAATCAAAAATTTTATTATTTAACTGAAAAGGAAAGAACTGAAGTTGTTAATTTTTTTATCAACCTAGGAAGTTTTGCTAAAGAGGAAGAGTTGCAAAAAATCTTTAATTTTGTAAATTTAATTAATCCAATAAAAAAAGAAGTTATTGAAAAAAACAAAAAATTTTCTTCTTTATATTTCAAGTTGTTTTTATTTTTAGGCATAATTTTTGTTATTATTTTTATTTAATTCTTAAAAGGAAAACTATGGATTATAGTATTATTTTAAAAATTGCAGGCATTGGAATATTAACTGCAGTTGTTGCCCAAATTTTAAAGAACATTGGCAAAGATGAAATTGCAACAATTGCAACTCTTGTTGGTGTTATTGTTGTTTTGCTTCTGGCACTTAATATGATAAGCGAATTATTTGAAACAATAAAACAGTTGTTTTTAATATATTAGTTAATTATTTTTTAATTAATAAATAAACAAATATATATTAGCTAAACAAAATTTTAATAATAGAAAACTTATACATTTGCTAAGTTTTTAAAAAAACAGAATTATATTATACAAATTAAAAATTATTACAATAAGGTTTTTAATGGAAATTTTTAAAATTATAGGGGTTGGGTTACTAACTTGCGTTATATCAATAATTATAAAACAAATTAAACCAGAGTTTAACATTATAATTTTGCTATGTGGCGGAATTATAATTTTGTTTATGGTGCTAGACCAATTGCGTACCGTATTCGATTATTTTTTAACTATTTTTTCTAAAACTAACATAGATTATTCTCTTTTTGTTTCTGTTTTAAAAGTTTTAGGAGTAGGGTATTTAACAGAATTTGCCAACAGCATTTGTGTAGATTCTGGTTCAGCAAGTATTGGCGAAAAAATTTTAATAGCAGGTAAAATTATAATTTTTTGTTTGGCACTACCAATTGTTACAAATTTAATAGATTTAATTATCGAGATGTTGCCGTGATAATAAAAAAAAATTTAGGTATTTTAAAACCTGCTAGAAAAAACTTTATTTTAATTATTTTTTGTTTATTGCTTAGTTTTGTAATTCTATACAATTTTAATAGTTTAAATTATAAAATTAATTCTAATTTGGTTTCAAAACAAGTTTATTTAAACAGCAGCGTAGAAGAAGATTTAAAAGAGAATATTGAAAACCAATTAGGTGATATAGATTTTAGCGGACTAGAAAATATAGTTAATAAACTCGAAAATTCTGCTAATAGTTTATTTGCTGGAAATTCTTTTATTAATATTGTCAAAAAATTTATCAATGGGGAAAATTCTAATCTCTATTCTAATTTTTTTACTTATGCTTTAAGCGTTATTTTTAATGATGTTTTAAGTTTTGTTCCATACTTTGCTATAATTGTTGTAATAGCAATTGTTTATAGTTTAATAGGTCAGTTTTCTTCTGGGAATAACAAATCTATTGAAAGCCTTATCCATATAGTTTGTTTTAGCTCTATAGCAGTTATTGTTTTAAAAATGGTTTCTACTGCAATTTTAGATGTATCTAGCACTATTACAATGGTAGAAGGACAAATGGAAATTATCTTTCCTATTATTTTAACCCTCATCAGTGCAATTGGTAGCGTGGTTACAGCTTCAACTTTTCAGCCAATTCTGGCTGTGCTAACTGTGGGTATAACAAAAATATTTACTATGGTGCTTGTCCCAATTTTCATTTTCAGCATTATTTTTGGAGTGGTAGGAAATTTATCTAAAACAGTGAGAATGGAAAAGTTCTCTAAATTTTTTTCAAGTTTATTTAATTGGATTGTTGGTATTATATTTACAATATTTATTTCATTCTTAACAATTCAAGGGCTAACAGTTTCTACTATCGATACAATTTCATTTAAAACAGCAAAATTTGCAATAAAGAGTTATCTTCCTTTAGGTTCTTATTTATCTGATGGAATAGGATTGATCATCGCAAGCAGTGTGCTTATTAAAAACTCTGTAGGGGCAACGGGTTTGGTTTTGTTGTTTGCAACTATATTTGCACCAATAATTAAAATTGCAGTTTTAATGCTTTTACTTAAATTAGTTTCTTCTATAATAGAAACCTTATGCAATGAACAAATTTCAAATTTTTTATATAGTGTTTCTAAAAGCCTTAATATGTTAAATATATGCCTAATTGCAATTGGCTTTATGTATTTAGTTTCTGTGTCTATTTTAATGTGCTGTTCAAACATTTTGTAAATTATAGAATTATTTTTTAAATAAAAAAAATGAAATTGTTTAATATGTTAATATTTAAGATAATGTTAAAAGCTAAATTGGAAAATCAATTTTTGTTTTGATGATTTTAAATTTAACAACAAACATTAAGGAGGGGATTATACTTTTGGAAAAGGTCTCTGGCTGGCTTTTGTCGGTAGTTGGTATAGTAATAATTGCTTTACTTGTAGACATCCTTTTGCCTGTTGGTAAAACAAGTAAACTTATAAAAAGCGTTTTAGCAATTTTTTCTGTTTTTGTTATTATTTCTCCTATTAAACAATTTGATATAAATAATTTTAATTTATCATCTTTTTTAGGTTCTATTCAAATTGATAGTAATTTTGTAGAAGATAGAAATTATGAAAAGTTGAAGAGTTTAGAAAGAACCATAGAAAAAAATTTAGAGGAAAATGGCTATTCGGGTATAAAAATCCAGCTACAAGGTGAATTTACGCAAGAAAAAGCAAACATTTCTAGAATTTTTGTCGACTTGCACAATTTAGTTCTTAAAGATGAAAACTTGAATATAAATAAATATACAAATATTGTGGCGATAATAAAAAAAGTTGTAACTATAAAAGAGGAATGTATTATTTTTTATGAATGAAGTAGAACCTAAACCAGAAATTGTAAAAACGGACAAGCCTAAGCGAAAAGTATTTAATGGATTAATAACTAATTTAAAAAAAATAAAACACTTAGATATTATTCTTACAGTTCTTTTTATAGCCATAATTTTGCTAATATACTTTTCAACCTTTTTTAATGCTAAACCAACAGCTGATAAAAACTCGACTGAAAATAATAAAACTTATTCTGCAACCACAAGTTTAGAGCAATATTCGAACAAACTAGAAAGTAAACTTGTAGAAACCTTAAGCGCAATCAAAGGTGCAGGTAAAATTTCAGTGTTATTAACATTCAATAAAGGTATAGAAACTGTTATAGCTTATACAACAGAAACTAAAACCGCTGCTGATGGCACTGTTACAGAAGTAAAAAGTCCAGTTTTAATTACTAATAATGGAAAAACCGAAACAGTTGTTTTACAAGAGATTATGCCCACACCAAACAGTATTGTTATTGTTGCAACAGGGGCAAACAACACAAATGTTAAACTTGAAATATTAAGGGCAGTACAAGCAATGTTTGCTCTTCCTACTTCAAGCATTGAAATCTTTGCAGGAAATTAAAAGGGGAATAAAAGTTTATGCTAACAAAAAAGAAAAAAATTATAGTTTTAGTTGCAATGCTAGTACTTCTTGTTATAACAGGTTCATTAAACATAATTCTTAATAATTCAACTGAAGAAACATCTTCAAATTTAAACACAGATTATTCATCAAGTTCATTCTTTACAACTTGCAGAACAGATAGGACAGCAACTAGAAACGAATCTATGGACTACTATAAACAAATTTTAAACAGCGAAACAGCTTCTCAAGAAGCAAAAGACAATGCTGAAGCACAAATTAACAATCTTATAGAGGCAATATCTATAGAATATAGCCTTGAAGGGCTTATTAAAGCAAAAGGTTTTGGTGAAGCTTTAGTTAACTATTCTTCAACTTATATTAATGTTATCATTCAAAGTGCAGAACTAACAGATATGGAAGTTGCTCAAATAGTAGATATTATTCAAAGTGGAACAGACAATAGAGATATCGACTATATAAAAATTGTTCCAATAGAATAATAATCAAATTGCTTGTAATTAATTGCATTGCAAACTCTTTTATGATATAATTAACTGCATTGAGGAGTGTGTTAATGTTTAATAACGGCGATATTTACGAAAAAAATGAAAATGGTAAAGTTTATTGCGGTAAAAATATAATGTTATCTATCATCAATTTGTCTGCAAAGGAAATTAGTGGTGTTTCTTCTCTTTGCACAAATTTTGGTAGTAGGTTAAAAAAACTTTTTTCCTCAAATTATTTTGAAGGAGTAAAAGTATCATACAACAAAAATAAAAACTTGATTATAGATTTATATCTAAATGTGTTCTTTGGTTATAGTGTTGCGGATGTTGCTTATCGTGTTCAAGAGAATGTAAAAAATGGTATATCAAATATGATAAGCGCTAAAATAGAATCTATTAATATCCACGTTTTAGGTGTAGATTTTTCAAGAGAGGAATTAGCAAAATTCTAATATAATTTTCCCCTTGTTATTTTCTTTAACAAGGGCTTTTTTGTTTATAATATATTTTTAATTTTTTAAAAAATACTTTTAAAACTATTGCAAATATAAAAGGTATTTTGTAAAATATATATTATAAAAGTTAAATTTTAAAAAAGTTTATAATTAACAATAATAAACCTTAAATGTTGGTTTACAAAATAATAATAAAAGGTGAAACAAAATGAGTAGAAGTTTAGCAAGAGATTGTGGTTTTAAAAGAGTTTTTGAATACTTATTTAATAAAGAACTTTATGGAGAATATAGTAATTCTTCTCAAAATTTTGTTGCACCAGAAATGTCTAATAATGAATTTTTATCTAATGAAGAGTTAACTAAGTTAGATGCAGAGTTGTTTAATGAAAACGAACTATCTTTAGAAGAGCTTGAATTTTCAAAATCAATTTTACAAACTGTAAAAAATAATTTTAACGATATAAACCAAAAAATTTTAAATCATTTAAAAAAGAATTTACAATTAAAAGATATTTATAAATTAGATTATGCTTTGCTTTTGGTTTGTGTTGCAGAAGTAGATTATCTGAACGAAGAACTTGGTGTATGTATAAACGAAGCAGTAAGGCTTGCAAAAAGATATTCTACCGATAAAAGCCCGTCATTTATAAATGGAGTGTTATCATCAATTTATAAAAATCAATAGGGAAATTAATAAATATGCTAAAACCATTAAGTGTTAGTCAATTATCTTATTATGTAACAAAAATTTTTGAAGCAGAAGAACTTTTGCAAAATGTAAAAGTATATGGTGAAGTTTCAGGCTTAAAAGATGTTAGGGGTAATTTATACTTTAATTTAAAAGATGAAGATTCTCTTATGCCGTGCATAATGTTTGGGGCTAGTTCAATTTCTTTTAAAGATGGCGACCAAATTCTTGCAACAGGTAGTTTAAAATATTATGCCAAGGGTGGCAAATTAAATTTCTACGTAACAAGTGCCATTTTAAATGGTAGTGGTTTGTTATATCAAAAATTTGTAGAATTAAAAAATAAATTAGAATTAGAAGGTGTTTTTAGTGATAAATATAAAAAACCTCTGCCAGAAGATGTTAAAACTATAGGTGTTATAACATCTCAAACAGGGGCGGTTATTCACGACATTCAAACAGTTTCTCATAGGCGAAACCCCAGTTTAAACATAATTATTTATCCCGCAAAGGTGCAAGGTATAGGGGCAGAAAGTACTATTATTAATGGCTTAAAATGTTTGGATAAATTACCACAAGTTGATGTTATTATAATTGCCAGAGGTGGTGGGTCTATTGAAGATTTGCAACCCTTTAATACAGAAAACTTAGCAAGAGAAATTATTAAAACTAACAAGCCAGTAATTTCAGCAGTTGGTCACGAAACAGATTTTACTATTTGCGATTTTGCTTCTTCTCTAAGGGCAGCAACTCCATCTGTTGCGGCAGAATTAGTTGCAAAAAATGTTTATGAAGAACTTAATAAAATTTTAAATAATTTACAGAGCATAACAAGGTTACTATTTCATTTGTTAGATATGAAATATGAAAGATTAGATAATTCTGTAGAAAAAATAAGTGATAAGTTTATTCATAAAATAAAAACAAAAAATAGTTTATTTAATCAAATTGTAAATAAATTATCTATGTTAGGTGATAAATTTGTAATAGAAAAAGAGAATTCATTAAAATTGTTAAACAGTAGGTTATTACTTTTAAACCCCGTAGATATTTTAAATCGTGGTTGGGCGAAAGTTTACAATAACAATAAAAATGTTGAAAGTGTAGATAATGTAACTATTAACGATACTTTAAAAATAGAACTAAAAGATGGGCAAATTTTAACAAATGTTGTAAGTAAAATTAAAGGCGGAACATAATATGAATTTTGAAGAACAAAACCAAAGATTACAAGAAATTATAAAAAAATTAGAAAAAAACGATACATCTATTGAAGAAGGCACTAAATTATATGAAGAAGGTGTTAAAATAGCAAAAGATTGTTATAACATTTTAAACACCAACAAAGGTAAAATAACAATACTTAAACAGGAATTAGATGAACTTGATACATCTTCAAATGATGAGTTTTAATAAATAAAAAACAAAATATACACAAAAAAAGGAAACAAATAAATGAGACTTAGTAAATTAGTAGCAGAAAGAACAAAAGATACCCCTAGCGATGCAAAATTAAAAAGCCATATATTAATGCTCCGTGCAGGTTTTATGAAACAAGTTGCAAACGGAATTTATACATTAACATCATTAGGGCAAAAGGCAAGTTTAAATATAGAGAATATAATAAGGGAAGAAATGAATGCTTGCGATGGGCAAGAAGTAAAATTTCCTGTTGTTATGCCAAAAGAATTGTGGGACTTGAGTGGAAGGTATTCTTCCATTGGTAGTGAAATGGTAAGGTTTCAAGATAGGGCAAATCACCCAATGCTACTTGGAATGACTCACGAGGAAGCTGCTGTTCACTTGGCAAAAAATTGGGTAAATAGTTATAATCAACTTCCATTTATGATATATCAAATTCAAACAAAATTCCGTGATGAACCTAGAAGTCGTGGGGGCTTAATTAGAGTTAGGGAATTTGTTATGAAAGATGCTTATTCTTTCCATACCTCCCAAGAAGGTTTAGAAAATTACTATTACACCATTCACGAAGCATATAACAGAATTTATAATAGAATAGGGCTTAAAAACTTTATTTCTGTAAAAAGTGATACTGGAATGATGGGTGGCAGCGTTGCTCACGAATTTATGTTTTTAAATGAAAATGGTGAAGATGAACTTGTTTTATGTGAAGGTTGCAACCATAGTGCAAATCAGGAAGTAGCTGAATGTGTTTATGAAAAACTTAAAAAAGAGGAATTGCAACCGCTTAAAGAAGTAGACACTGGAGATGCAAAGGATATTGAAAGCGTTGCTAAACTGCTTAAGGTAGATGCCACAAAATGCATTAAAGCAGTTGTTTTTGCAATTAAAAAAGAAGAGGGCACAATTGTTTGTTTCGTTCGTGGAGATAAGGAAGTTAACGAAGCAAAATTAAAAAAAGTTTGTAAGAAAGATATTGTTCCATATGATGCCTCAAATGATAAAAATTTTTGTGCTGGCAACATTGGCCCATTAAATTTAAAAGCAGAGAATTGTGAAATTTATTATGATTTAAGTTTAAAAGACTCAAGTAACTTAGTTACTGGAGCAAATAAGGCAAATATGCATTTAATAAATTTTAATATTATTCGAGAAATTGGTAAAGTAGATTTTTATGATATCTCTAAGGTGCAGGAAGGTCAAACCTGTCCAAACTGCTTAAACCATAAAGTAAAAATTTCAAAAGGGGTTGAAATAGGTAACATATTTCAACTTGGCACTAAGTACACAAAATCTATGGGTATGTTTATTAAAGATAGTTCTGGTGAAGAAATTAACCCAATTATGGGTTGCTACGGAATTGGCGTTGGCAGAAACTTAGCGTGTGTTATAGAAGAAAATTGTGATGATAAAGGAATTTGCTTGCCACTAAGTATTGCCCCTTACAAAGTTCATATTGTCCCTTTAAGGTTAGATGATGAAAAGGTTTCTAAGGAAGCTTTTAATTTATATGAAAGTCTTAAAAAGTCAGGGGTAGAAACTTTAATAGATGATAGAAACAGCGCCCCAGGCGTAAAGTTTGCAGATGCAGATTTAATTGGTATGCCAATTAGAGTTATTGTTAGCCCAAGGAGTTTGGAATCTGGTAACCTTGAAATAAAATTAAGAAAAACTGGGGAAACAGTTATGCTTGAAAAAGATAAAGTTTTTAACTATATATTAGAGTATATTAAAACTAATAATAAATAATAAAACTACTTAAAAATTGTTAAAAGTTAAAAATATACTTTTCAATAAATTTATGAATTATTTATATTATATAATAAAATTTTTTTATTTATAATTAAATTTATTACTTTTAGTGTAATAATAACTATAACAAAATTTTATAATGTAATTGTAAAAAAATAGCTATAAATAATTTCTTAAAA